>DASWCR010000029.1:0-37965 GCA_036389995.1 Candidatus Limnocylindria bacterium
AAGATGCCGATGGTCCCCTTCCACACCTGGTTGCCGGATGCGCATGTCGAGGCCCCGACGGCAGGGTCGATCGTCCTCGCGGGGGTCCTGCTGAAAGCGGGTGGCTACGGTTTCCTGCGCTTCGGGCTGCCGCTCTTCCCGCTGGGCGTCCAGGCCTGGCTGCCGGTCCTCATCGTTCTCTCGGTCATCGCGATCCTCTATGGAGCGATCGTCTCCGCGGTGCAGAAGGACCTGAAGAAGCTCGTTGCGTACTCATCGGTGGCCCACATGGGCTTCGTCACGCTCGGCATCTTCGTTCTCAACCTGCAGGGCGGCGTCGGCGCCGTGCTGCAAATGCTCAACCACGGGTTCGTGACCGGCGCGCTCTTCCTTTTCGTCGGAATCCAGTACGAAAAGACGCATCGCCGGATGATCGCGGACCTCGGCGGCCTGGCGAACATGTGGCCTCTGTTCACGACCTTCTTCGGCGTGTTCGTTCTCGCGTCGCTTGGATTACCTGGCCTCAATGGCTTCGTCGGCGAGTTCCTGGTGCTTCTGGGGACGTTCGCGTTCTCGGGCGCTTCGCCTCTCGGTGGGCTCTTCTGGGGACCGCTCGCGGCGATCGGCGTGATCCTCGCGGCCGTCTATCTGCTCTGGATGTTCCAACGCGTCATGTACGGGCCGGTGCGTGAGGCATATCGGGCGTTGCCCGATCTCTCGCGCCTCGAGATCGCCTGCGCGCTGCCGCTTCTCCTGCTCACGGTGATCCTCGGGGTGCTGCCGCAGCCCTTCATCGCGTACATCGAACCGTCGGTCGATCGCCTCATTCGCCTCGCGACGGACCCCTCGTTCATGGTGGTCGCATCCAGGTGACGGGCGCCGATCTCGCCGCCGTCTATCCCGAGATCATCGTGACCGCGGTCGCGATGATCGTGCTCGTCGTCGACGCTATCCTCGACCGCCGTCGCGCCGCTTTCGCGCTGCCGATCATCACCATCGCCGGCCTCGTCGTGGCTCTCGCCGCGGTGTTCAACGTCGTCCCGGCCGCCCAGTACTTCCGCGGATTTGTGACGATCGATGCGTTCACGTCGTTCTTCCGCGCGGTCTTCATCGTCCTCGCGATCTTCGCCGCCGCCGTATCGCCTGCCTACCTGGCGCGACGTGGGGTCCCCGCGGGCGAGTACTACGCGATCATTTGCTTCTCGACGGTCGGCGCGATGACCATCGCTCTGTCGTCGGACCTCATCACGCTCTTCATCGGCCTCGAGACGATGACCATCCCAATTTACGTGCTCGCCGGGATCCAGCGGACGGACCGGTTCGCGAACGAGGCCGCGATCAAGTACTTCCTTCTCGGCGCGTTCAGCTCCGCACTCCTCCTGTACGGATTCGTCTGGCTCTACGGCGTCACGAAGGCGACCGACTTCGCCACGATCGCCAACGTCCTCGCGGCACAGGGGATCGCGAACGCTCCCACCATCGTCGCGCTCGCGCTCATAACGGTCGGTCTCGGCTTCAAGGCGGCGATCGTGCCCTTCCACCAGTGGACGCCCGACGCCTACGACGGCGCGGCGACCCCGGCGACCGCCTTCATGTCCGTCGGCCCGAAGGCCGCCGCCTTCGCGGCGATCCTGCGCGTCCTCGTGGGGGCGCTCGGTCCGCTCGGTGTGGATTGGAGCGCGGTCCTGGCAATACTCGCGGCGGTCACGATGACCGGTGGGAACATCGTCGCGCTCGCGCAAACGAATACGAAGCGGATGCTCGCGTACTCGAGCATCGCGCACACCGGCTACATCCTTGCGGCGGTCGCGGCCGCGAAGGCCGGTCCGAGCGCGGGCGCGGCTGTGCTCTTTTACGTATTCGCGTACGGGCTCATGAATCTCGGGGCCTTCGCGTGCCTCCTCTACTTCGACCTCGAGGGCACGCGCGGCGCGTCGCTCGATGAGCTGAACGGCTTTGGACGAAGGCAGCCCCTCGGCGCTCTCGCCTTCGCGATCTTCCTCGTATCTCTGACCGGGATCCCGCCGACCATCGGCTTCGTCGCTAAGTTCGTGGTGATCCAGCCCGTGCTCGACGCTGGGCTCGCGTGGCTCGCCGTCGTCATCGCGCTGAACGCGGTGCTCGCGGCCTTCTATTACCTGCGGGTCGTCGTCCATATGTACATGTACGAGGCCGAGGAGAAGGTGCCGCGCCTGGTGACCGGGCGCACGCTCTCGGTCAGCCTCGGCGTCGCGTCGTTCGCCGTGGTCCTGCTCGGGATCCTGCCCAACTCGATCTACCAATGGGCGTTGGAGGCCGCGCAGCCCCTCGTTCGCTGACCCCGCTACCTTCGACGCGGTTCCCGGCTCGGAAGAATGCGCTCCCCGACGAAACCCCCGAGAGCGCCGATCACCAATGCGATCGCGAGTGGTGCGAGCACCTCGGGAAAGTGCAGCGAGATGAGTCCGTTGAACTCGTCGACCGGCGCGGTCTCTGGCCGGAAGGCCTGATGAAGCTGGGTCGCGATGATGCTGCCGACGAAGAGCGAAAAGAGGAACGCGACCGGCGCGGCGATGGCGCCGCCGTTCCCCGCGATGAGGCCGGCGCAGAACAGGATCGCGCCGGCCACTCCCAGGAGGATCACCGGCGGGACGGGGAGGGGTTCGGTGAGCGCCCACCAGAACGCGAGCCCGATCGCGCTTGCCACGACCGACGCGAACAACCGTGGCCAGCTCACTGCGGTGTCCGTATCGCGCGCGCGCGAAGCGCACCGCCGAGCCACCCCGCGAGCGCGCCAAGCACGATGAAAGGGAACACCGCGATAGGGATACGCAGGAAGAAGGACGCGAACGCACCGGGATCACCTCCCGGTTGGGTCAGCCCAGCGACCACCACATAGAGGAACGCGCCGACGAGCACCGAAAGAGCACCCGCGAGGGCCGCGCGACGGCCGGCGAAGAATCCCGCGCCAAGGGCCGCGAACTCGATGTACAGGAGCGCGAGGACCGCGCCCGTGCCGATCCATTGATCGAGGCGTAGATACGGAAAGACCTGCACGATCCCGGCGCCGAGCACGGCGACGGCGAGACGCACGCCTCAGGCCACGGTCGCGAAAGCGTGGTCCGCACGGTTCAACGGCCGGGTCGAACCGTCCGCCTCGATGACCGCGACGTCCTCGATGCGCACGCCGAAGCGGCCGGGCAGATAAATGCCCGGCTCGATCGAGAAAGCCATGCCCGGCTCGAGCCGTTCGCGATTTCCACGGACGAGGTACGGATGCTCGTGGCCGTCGAGGCCGATCCCGTGACCGGTGCGATGGATGAAGAACTCGCCGTAGCCGGCCTCGTCGATGACGCGACGCGCCGCCGCGTCGACCGATTCGGCGGATGCCCCTTTCCGCGCGGCCCCGTAGCCGGCCTCCTGCGCCCGTCGCACAACGTCGTGGACCTTCTGCTCCTCGCGGCCGGCGGTCCTGCCCACGTGCACCGTGCGCGTGATATCGGAGCGATAGCCGCGCATCGCACCGCCGAAATCGAGGACGACCGTGTCCCCCTCGGCGATCAGGCGGTCACTGGTCTCGTGATGCGGGGAGGCCCCGTTCGCGCCAGACGCAACGATCGTGAATGCGACCTCATCGTGGCCTTCCGCGCGAAGGAGCTCCGCCAGGTCCGCACCGATCTCGCGCTCGGTCCGACCCGCGAAGGGGCGTTCGAGTATTCGCGAATACGCGCGGTCGGCGGACTCGGATACGAGTCGGAGCGCGTCGACCTCGGCTTCGTCCTTGCGCATCCGGAGCTCGCGCGTGATCTCCGACGCGACGACGAAGGCGCGACCCGCCAGCGTGGCTTCGAGCTTGAGAACGAACGCCGCCCACATCTGATCGGCCACCGCGACCGCGCCAGGCGCGCGGACGAGCGCGGCGACGGCCGCGTAGGGATCGTCCGTCTCCCCCCAGGTGGAACGCGCGATGTCCGGCGCGGCGACCGCGACGCGCGGCGCCTCGAACTCCGGGCACACGATCGTCGCTTTCCCGTCGCGGTCAAGGACGAGACAGGTAAGACGCTCGCTGGCGAAGATCTGGTAACCCGCGAGGTAGAAAAGGTCGGCGCCCGGGGACAAGAGAAGCGCGCCGAAACCCCGCTCGCGCAGCTTCGCCGCCGCGCGGGTTCGCCGGTCCGCGACGCTCGCTCGTTCGCTCGGCATCCGTTCTGCATCCGAGAATAGCCGCATGCCCCGTTCGTTCACCGTACTCGCCGGCGTGCTGCTGCTCGCCGTCGGGGTCGCTCTCGTCGCGGGCGGCGGCCTGCCGCGCGTCGGCTCCGTCGCCCCGCTTGCCGTGCCGAGCGCCTATGCCAGCGCGACCGCCGCGCCGACGGTGTCCGCCGCCTCGCCGACCGCGGTCCCAACGATCGGGCCGATCCCCGAGGGGTATCGGATCGAGATGCCGCGTCTTGGGATCGACCTGCCGATCGCGGAGGGGGACGTCGAGCGCGATGTCGTGGTCCAGAAGACCCCGGAGAACTTCGCCTTCCACTTTCCGGGCACGGCGATCCCTGGGACATTCGGGAACAGCTACATCTATGCGCACGCCCGCCAGGGAATGTTCCTCTCGCTCTGGAACGCTCGCATCGGTGACCAGGTCTCGATCACGACGCCTGCCGGCATTGAAATCAAATTTGTAGTCACCGAGGTCCATCCCAGGGTCCCGCCGGCCGACACGAGCTGGCTCCAGCCGTCAGGCGACGAGCGGCTCACCCTTCAAACGTCGACGGGACCGAACCGCGAAGACCCGCGCTTCGTCGTCATCGCCGCCCCGGGATAGCGCTCGCTTCCTCGACGTAACGATCTCGTCTCGCGAGAAACTCAAAGCGACCGAGCGACCAAGGTCACGCACGCACTGTTTATTGGTCGGCGACGTGTTCACGAAATCGACACATTGTGGAATCGGTCCTGCAAAGTGCCGCGCCCATGTTCGGGAACGCACTGGCAAGGGCGGGCGTCATCGCATTCGTCTTCCTATGCCTCGTTCCGTTTCCCATCCCGTCGGTTCCCAACGCTGTGCGTCCAATTGCGGTAGCAGGCGCTTTCGCGACCGCCGTGGCGGACCTGCCAGGACGCGCGCCCGAGCGCGTCCGCGACGTCGCGCGAGCCGAAGTCGTGCTCGGCGTCCAGGCGACGCCCGTCGCCATCGCCCAGATGGAACCGGTCGCGACACCCAAACCGACCGGGGAACCCGCACCCGCGGCGACGCCGGCGCCAGTTGTCGCCACGCTTCCCCCACTTCCGGATCCGCCGACAAGCGGGATCGTCATCGCATCGTGGTACGGCCCAGGCTTCTATGGAAACCGCACCGCCTGCGGCCAGGTCTACACGCCAGAGATCATCGGAGTCGCCCACCGCACGCTCCGCTGCGGCACGATGCTCGTGCTTGAGTACCGCGGCCGCATGATGACCGTGCCCGTGATCGATCGCGGGCCCTACATCGCGGGACGTACGCTCGATCTTTCGAACGCCACCCGGCTCGCGATGGGCTGTCCCGACCTGTGCACGCTTTCGATGCGCATCGCGCCGTGAGTGTCCCCGCACCGTCCGCCTAACCGCCCGGGTACTCACCGGGCGGGCGAGCGCTGGCATATGACTTGCAGCCGACCTTGCCACCTAGCCCGGCCAGCACACGGCCAACTTCGATGGGCGAGAAAGGGTGACGTGATGACGCGGAACAAGGGAGCGATGACGGTCGCCGAGGCAGGTCGCCGCGGGGGCGCGACCACAGCGCAGCGGCATGGCCCGGAGTTCTACGAGCAGATCGGGAAGAAGGGCGGCAAGACGACCGCGCAACGGCACGGCTCCGACTTCTATGAGCAGATCGGAAAGCAAGGCGGACAGAAGGTGAAGGAGCTCTACGGGCCACGCTTCTACGGACGCATCGGAAAGATCGGTGGCGACACCGTCTCCGAGAAATACGGACACGAGCACTTCGAGGAGATCGGCAAGAAGGGCGGACAGAAAGTCGCCGAGCTCATCGCTAGAGGCAGGCAAGCGACATAACGACCTTCGTCGACAGCACGGAGAGCGAGCGAGGAACCGAGGCGCGGCCTACTTTGGGTGCGCATGATCCGATTCCGATCGCGGTCCATCCCCGTTTCCCATTGACACGCAGGGGGCGCTCTATATCGTCCCGCTCTGTACGGGAAGGCCTCGATCCGGGGCCTTTGTGTACCGAGAAGCGAACGACCCGCACGGTCGTAGAGGGAAGGGCAGTGGATCAGGTCGCGGCGCCACTCGTGGCTGTCGAGTGGGAAGACATCACCGCCTACTCACGGACCGCGCTCCCAGAGGATTTCGAACCGTACCGTTTGCGAAAGCTCACCTGCGGTCTCTTGTGGAAGGAAACCCCCGAGTATGTCGTCGTCGTCGGCGACTACGACATCACGAACGAGGGTCGCGACTACCGGCATAACGACTTCCACATCATTCCTCGTGGCGTCATCCGCCAGCTGACCTATCTGCGCGAGACCGCGAGCCCGCTCGTCGCGCTGCAGGGCGAAGCCAGCTAAGGACCCCCTAAGAAACGGGCCGAAACTAAAACCCTTCTGCCCGTCGCTGCGTATCTAGGGATACGGAAACCGGAAAGGCCGATCGACGGTATTGGAACAAAGGATCGGTCTTGACCGTTTTCCTCCCTGGAGGTTTCGCGCTAAATGGCCCTTCGAGCTGAGCTTTACTGCTATTTCTGCGGCCACGGCCTGGGCGAGGTGCTCGTAGCTACGAGCGCGCGCCGGCCGACGGTCGAGCAACTTCGAGCCGCTTACGAGAACGTCGGCGGCCGCGAGTCGCCGGTGTGGAACGACGGCGACCAGCCGCTTTGCCCCCGCTGCGGCGGGCAGCTTTTCCTCGAGCGTTTCGAGCACGAGGTGATCCGCGCCAACGAGCGCCGCACGCTGAAGCGGGCGAGCTGATCTAGACGCAAGCCGAGGCCGCTCACCTTGTACGGTGCAGCGGGCGGCCTTCACGGTGCTTGGGGTTCTCGCCGGGTATGTCTTCGCCCGGCGGATCCTCTGGCGGCGCAGCCGGTCGGTCGTCGCGCTGACCGATCGTCAGCGTCAGGTCCTCCGCGCTGTCGCGGGCGGTCTTTCGACGAAGGAGATCGCAAATCTGCTGGGGATCACCGAGGCGAGCGTGAACACTCACATCCGCCGCGCGCGAGCGATTCTCGGAGCGCCCACGCGAGCGGCTGCTGCCGCCCGCGTGACGGGTCATGTGGTCGTGGTGCCCTCGAGACCGAGGCGGTCGGCCGCGTCGTCCATCGCGCGCACGACCTCGACGATGAGGTCATCGAACGGCACTCCCATGTCCTCGGCGCCCTTCAGCATCATGTCGCGACTCACGGCGCGCGCGAAAGCCTTGTCCTTCATCTTCTTTCGTACCGACGTCGCCTCGACATCGCGCACCGCCTTCGAAGGCTTGACCAGCGCGACCGCCGTCACGAACCCGCAGAGCTCGTCCACCGCATAGAGCGTCTTTTCCATCGCGGTCACGCGAGGGACGCCGGTGTGATCCCCGTGACTCTGGATCGCGTGCACGATGGGTGCGGGCACGCCGGCCTGCTCGAGGATCGGTTTCCCATTTTGTGGATGCCCCGCGGGGTCGCGCTCGTAGTCGAAGTCGTGGAGCAGCCCGGTGATCGCCCAGGTCTCCTCGTTCTCCCCGTTCGCACGCGCGAAGCGGCGCATCGCCGCCTCGACCGCGAGGCCGTGCTTGCGAAGGCTCTCCGACTTGGTGTGCTCGCACAAAAGCTCCCAGGCCTCATCACGCGTCACTGACTGCACCTCCCCGCGCGATCCTAGCGAACGCGTTACCGTCGGCCGGTGACCGGCTGCGGCTGCCTCGTGTTGATCGCCGGCGTCGTCGCGCTTCTCGTCATCTTCGTTCGCGGCTCGTTCGACGCGGGCGAGCCGATCGACACGGCCGTCGCGCTCCTCGTCGTGGCCCTTCTAGCCGTCGAGCGGTGGCAGCGGAAACGGCCCGCGTACGAGCTCGTACGCGCGCGCCGCGCGTAGCACCGCGCCTTCGTCCCACATCCGCGCGGCGAGCTGCAGGCCAACGGGAACGCCGTCCGGGTCCATCCCGCAGGGAATCGAGATCGCGGGCTGGCCCGTGAGATCGAAGATCCTGGTGATCCGTGTCCACTCACTGGGCCTCGCGATCTCCTTCGCCTCCGCGATCGTCCAGGCGCGGGCCGGCACCGTCGGCATCGCGAGGACGTCAACGCCGTCCAGGTCACGGTCGGCCGCTCCGCCGCGCGCTTCGAGGAGAAGCCTCATCGATCGCGCGTAGGTGTCCGCGTCCACATCACCCTGCGACGCGAGCCGAGCCCGCACGAGCGGGCCGTACTCCGCCGAGCGTCCGGGGAACGTGCCCTCGTGGTATGCCCGCGCCTCCACACCGAGGACCGCGCTCGCGGCCTTCGCGTATGCCGCCGCGCGAGGCCAGCGGATCTCGAGAATCTCGGCGCCCGCGCGCGCGAGGGCCTCGATCGCGGCGCGCACCGCCGTCGCGATCGCCGGGTCGCATTCGCCCCAGACGTGATCGGTCGGCACGCCGACGCGAAGCTTGTGGGGGCCCTCTTCGATCCCGGCGAGAAAGTCCGGGGCCGGGCGGTCCGCGGAGATCGGATCGCGCGGGTCGTACCCGGCGATTGCTGCCGTCACAACAGCGATATCGCGCACGGTGCGCGCGAGCGGGCCGGGATGGTCGAGCGACCACGCAAGCGGAACAGCGCCGAAGAGGCTCGCTCGCCCGAATGTCGGCTTGAGGCCGACGCATCCACAGAGGGAGGCCGGGATGCGGATGCTTCCTCCGGTGTCGCTGCCGAGCGCGGCGTACGCCTCGCCGGCGACCACGGCGACCGCCGATCCACCGGACGAGCCGCCCGGGATCTTCGTCGTATCCCACGGGTTGCGGACATCGCCGAAATGCGGGTTGACCGAGCTGATGCCGTACGCGAACTCGTGCAGCCCGAGCTTGCCGAGGAGCACCGCGCCCGCCTCGCGAAGCTTGCGCACGACCGTCGCATCCGCCTCTGGGACCCAGTCCGCGAGGATGCGCGAGCCGGCCGTCGTGCGGATCCCTTTCGTCGCGAAGAGATCTTTGACCGCGACGGGGATGCCGTGCAGCGGACCTCGGTACCGGCCCGCCGCGATCTCATCTGTGGCTTCGCGCGCCTGGGCGCGCGCGACCTCCGCGGTCACCGTGACGAACGCGTTAAGACGCGGCTCGACCGCTTCGATGCGCGCGAGACACGCCTCGGTGAGCTCCGCCGGCGAGACGCGCCGATCGCGTACGCGGGCGGCGGCATCCTCGAGCGTGAGGTGGATGGTCTCGCTGACGGCGGGCACCGATGTTCCGAGCGCTAGCGGCGCTTCTCCGACACTCGAGAGGCGCGGGTTCGCACCGCGAAGATGACGCCGAGGATCACCGCGACGACGGCTCCAGCGATAAGGGCCTCGAGCGTCCCGCTACCGGCGTCGGGAGAGATGCCGAAGAGCTCTTCGATCCAGTCCATGAGTTCGTTCCTCCCAAGATGCGTACGCCGCATCATCGCATTTCGCGCGTGCGCGAGGACTCAGATCGGGACGGCCTCGACCACGAGCGTGCCGGCGTTCACGGTCAGGGACGTCACTCGCACGCCGGACGGGATGTTCGCGGCGAGGACACGCGCGAACGTGTCTGCCACGTTCTGCTTTGTCGAATCGGGAAGGCCCAGACCCGCGAACGTGGCCGACTCGATCTTCGCGGCGGCCGTGCCGTTGGAGACGAGCGGAGACGCGACCACAACGATGGGTCCGCCGACGATGAACGCGCGGCCGGTCGCCGTGAGCGTGAGCTTTCCCGGCTCGAGCTTGATCGTCGGGTCGCTCACCGTGATCCCGCTTACCGTCATAGGCATGTAGCCCTGTGCGGCCTTGGTCAGCTGCTGCTCGGTGAGCGTCACCATGATCGTCCGCGGCCCGGTCGCGGTGGGAGCGGCGGTCGCCGAGGTTGATGAGGTCGATGAGGGTCGCGCGGTGGCCCGGATGGCGGGCGACGCGGTGGGGCTGAATTCTCCGCGGGCGGCCATGCCGATGAGGACGGCCGCGAGGATCAGGACGACCGCGGCGAGGACACGCACCGCTAGACGCTAATGCGAGAGGGGATCGACGATCCTTCCGTTCTCTTTGACTTCCCAATGCACGTGGGGCCCGGTGGTCGCGCCGGTCATCCCGATGAGCGCGATCGGTTGGCCGCGCGCGACGTGGTCGCCGATGGACACGAGCGCCGCGGACGTGTGGTAGTAGCAGCTCTCGAAGCCCTCGGCGTGCTGCACGCAGACCCGGCGTCCCCCGACCTGGACCCAGCCTGCCGCGTCGACGACGCCGTCATCCGCCGCGACGATGATCGAACCGTATGGCGCGGCGATGTCGACCCCGGTGTGACTACCTTGCAGGAACTGGCTGACCGCTCCGGCGACCGGCCTGACGAAGCGGCGCGACGCGTCTTCGATGCGCCCGAGGCGCGAGCGCGCCGCGGGGTCCGCGCGTAGATCGACGCCCTGACCGCTCGCGACGCCGCAGCGATACACCTCGAGCTGCGTCTCGTATAGCCCGGTTCGGCTCACGCCGGTGAACCAGCGGCCGTCGGGGCTGAACGAGCGAGTGCCGAACAGGTTGGGCAGGGTCGCGATCGCCTTGTCCTGTTCATCCGTCGGGTCCCACACCGGGATGCGGTCGAACACATTGCCGCCGGGCACCGTCGCCGATACAGCGCCGACCAGCAGGCGACCATCGGCCGTCCAGCCGTGCACCGCCCCGCCGAAGGTCGACATCGCCGCCGACTCCTCGGTCCCGCTTGCGTCGATGAGCGCAAGCTTCGCGTTCGAGCGTACGAGAAGGGTCTCGCGGCTCGGCGCCCACTCGGTGAAGGTCGTGTCCTCGTCCTCGAGCTTTTTCATCTCGCCCGTCGCCGTCACGCCGATGTAGCGCTCCGTCGTGCCGTCGAGCGAGTAGCGCGCGATCGTGAACCGCTTCGCGTCGGCGCTGAAGTAGGAATCGTCGCGGGGGTAGCGCGGGATGAGGTCGGGGTCGACGTGGGCGATCGTTTCCGCTACTCCGGCGCGCCACACGCGGATCTCGTCGGCGTACCAGTAATAGAGATCGTCGCCGCTCCAGCGCACTTCCGGGGAGGACGCCTCGATCGTCCCGGCGATCGTGCCGGCCAGGTTCACGTAGAGGTAGCCGTCGTCGCGCCAGTACGAAAGGTACGCGCCCGATCCGGACCACTGCGCTCGGCTGCCCTGCCCGATCTCCTGGACCCTGCCGCTCTCCAGGTAATAGACGGTGATGCGGAGCTGCTCTTCGTATCCGGTGATGGTGGTGTGCGATGGGATCACCGAGATGCGCGACATGGCCACCGCGCTCGAGTCCGGCGACCAGATCGCGTTGGTCACGTTATCGAGCGCCGGGATCGTCGAGCGATCGGTGCATCGCAGCATGTCGACAGGAGCCGTCGCGCGCAGCGGGCGATCGTCGGGGAGAAAGATATCCGCAGAGCTGTCGCTTGCTCGTGGGGCTTGCGCACAGCCGGAGAGGGCGATGGCAAGCATGAAGAGATACGCGAGACCCTTCCCCCTGCTCACACGACCGATTAAATATGCGGATCGGTGAATGCGAAATGGTCATGAGGTATCGAAATAAAACGTTACGAGAGCGAGCGAGCGAGCGATGACCTACGGACGCGAAGACGGAGAGCGCATCGCGAGGACGAAGACGGCGCCGAGAACCAGATGGATGACGAGTCCTCCGGCAGCTTGCGTGGGAAGATCGCCGACCACGATCTCGTAGCCGTTGACCACGATCTCGAGGGCCTGGACCACGACATTTCCGACGAGGAGCGCGCGCAGCGGTTCGCCTGTCGCGTTCCGTGCCATCCAGTTGATGACCCCGAGCCCGATGAGCGTCGCCCCGACATCGCGAGAGAGGACCTTGGCTTCTTCCGCGGTGCCCAAGCCGAAGTTCGCGAGCATCGCGGTGGGGAACACCAGGAGCGCCAAGCCGAAGACGACAGCGGCGATGCCGCCGATCATGAGGGCGAGACGTGGGCTCACGGCGCGGAAGAGTACAAGAGCGGCGGTGGGAACACTCCGCTGGTGCGCCGTGCCAATGTCGAACTCAGCGGCTCAACCGTGATGGCTCCGATCGGACGGACCTGCGTTCTATCGACGACGCGAATAACTGGCGGTCCCGACCGGATTCGAACCGGCGATCTCGTCCTTGACAGGGACGTATGCTAGGCCGCTGCACCACGGGACCGATCGTGGAAGAAAGCGCGCTTTCGCGCTCTCCCCTCGCTCCATTATGAAGAAAAAGAGGCGGCGAGTGCGCTTCCTTTCACTCGCCGCCCCGCCGGTGTGGCCAAACTGATGTTCAGCTCGCTACGAGAAGGCCCTCCGGCAACGGCCGATCCCCAATGCGCACTTGCCGCACGACCTCGTTCGCGATCCGGCTCGTCTTCACGAGTCCGCTGAGGGCGAGGTCAAGACCGACCTCGCGAAGCTCCTCGTAACCGAGTCCCCGATACAACCTGTTCGAGGCGACGTAGCACATCTCGTCGTAGAGGAACGGCCAGTCGACCGCGCGCCGTGATAAGCAGAATGAGATGAAATCGATCGCGACCTCTGTGACACGATCTTCGGGCACCCCTTCCTTCCCCTTCGCCTTGACGGCCCCGCGCATCATCGTCACGTCAACGTCCGCGAACAAGACGATCTGTCCACCAACTTCTCCACAGACTTCTCCACAGGACTGCACCTTGAAATCCACAGCGATATCCACAGACGTGATCGTCATCGGTACCTCTGTCCGCTGAAGCGACGACGTTCTTTCACCTCGCGCGCACTCGCGCGATCGAGTGCCGCGTCCCCAAAGCGAGCGCGAACTGCGTCTAACGCAGCGTTGAGCCGCGCGTGACGGGCGGCATCGAACAACCCGAGCTGCTCTCCTTCGGTCACCCCCGAGACCGAAACGCCGACAAGCCGGACCGGGCTGGTGCGACCGCCTTTGCGGTCCTCCGCCAGCGCCTCGCGAAGAAGTTCTCGCGCGATGCGGAAGATGGTCACGTCGTCATCAGTTGGCTCGCGAAGCGTGCGTTGCCGGGTTCGCGTCTCGAACGGAGCGACGCGAAGGGTCATCGTGATCGTCCTGCCGCGTAGTGTGTGGTTGCGCAGGCGCCGTCCGACGCCCTCCGAAAGCCGGAGGAGCGTCGATTCGATCTTCGTCGGGTCGAGTGTGTTCTCGTCGAAGGTGTGCGAGTGACCCACCGACTTCGGGACGTGCTCGCTCTGGACCTCGCCCTCGTCTATTCCGTTCGCTCGCTCCCAGATGTCCGTTCCATGCTCGCCCAGACGGGTTTCGAGCACCGAGCGGTCGAACGCGGCGAGCTGCCCGATCGTTCGAAGATCCCAGCCGGCGAGCACCTCGCGCGTCCGCGGTCCGACGCCCCACAGGCGCTCCAGCGGAAGCGGCGCAAGGAACGCGGCCTCGCCTCCGGCGGGCACGATGACGAGGCCGTCAGGCTTGCGCAGATCCGAACCCACCTTCGCACAGAGCTTGTTCGTGGCGACGCCGACCGAGACGACAAGCCCGCAGCGTTCTCGCACCGCTCGCTTGATCTGGATGGCCATGACAACCGCGCCCCCGAACAGATGCTCGGTCGCGGTCACGTCGAGGAAGGCTTCATCGAGCGAGATCGGCTCGACGAGCGGTGTTTGCTCATCGAACACCGCCATGACCGCATCGGACGCTGCGAGATAACGGTCGAAGTTGCCTGGCACGTAGATGCCGTCGGGGCAGAGCCGCCCCGCGATCGCGAGGGGCATCGCCGAACGAACGCCGAAGGCCCGCGCCTCATACGACGCCGCCATGACGACGCCGCGCTCGTTCGGCCCATCGCCGCCGACGATCACCGGCTTGCCGCGGTACTCGGGATGATCGCGCTGCTCGACGGACGCGTAGAACGCGTCGAGGTCGCAGTGGAGGATCGCTCGCGTCATACGAACCGAACTCCGCCGGTCTTCGCGCCCGGCGCGAGGAAGGGGAGGAGGTCAAGGGCCTCGGCTTCGACGGGCACGCGGGCTCTCGGCGCGAGGCGCGCGAACGGCGAGATACGCAGGACCGCGTCACCTTTCGCGCGAACGAGACTCCATGTGCCGGCCGCGAAACCATCCACCATGACCACGGCCTCGACGATCCCGTTCTTCGTGTAGACGGCGCGCCGGTGCGCCGGCGCGATAACACGATCTCGGTGCTGATAGCCGATGAGGAGCTCGTCGTACCGCGGAAGGAACCGGACCGGCGCGGCAAGATCGCCGTCGGGGCGCGGGGCCCGGGGAAGGTCGTAGAGCAGTCGGCCCTCCTCGTCGCTGAAAGTGCGGAGCTTCGGGCCGATCCGGACGAGCGTCGGACGAACACGGCCCGGCACTTGGCCGGCGAATTTCGCGACGTCGGCGAGCGTCGCGGGCCCGAACGCGGCCAGGCACCGACGCACCAGCGTCTCGATCGCTGCTTCTTCAGAAGGCCGCTCGCCGCCCGCGATCCAGTGGCGCGCCGCGACATACGGCGCATCGGTGCCGCCGTACTCCCAGTGCCCGCCGGGCGGGGCGGTAACGAGGTCGGCGTGCGCGCTCACGAACCGCCAGACGAGCCAGCTGAAGGGACCACCGAGCGTCCCGCCGATGCGTTCCTGGATGTGCTCGAGCACGTCCTCCTTTGGACGAGGCTCGCGCGCGAAGGCGATCGCGAGGGCCGCGACTTTCTTCGGGTCGACGCCGCGGCCGATTTGGTAGCGATTCCACGCGCCGCGCTGGAGATCCTGCGTCGCGACCGCGTACGCGTAGAAGTCCCGGGCGGAGACGAGATGAAGCGTGCCGCGCATCAGTCTCGCGCGGATCACCTCGTGGCGTTCGATCGCCGACCACAGCTTGGGGCGGCGGAAGTCTCTGAGGCGCGACCAGAGCGCGATATACGGAGACGGCGACCACTGCGCTTGCAGCGCCGCGAGTCGCTCGATAGCCGCGACGATGCCGATGCGCGCGCGCTCCAGCAGCAGCTGTCGTGCGAGCATCGCGCGATTCAGCTCGCGAAGGGTGAGGACGGGCCGTTCGACGGAACTCATCTTCATACGCGCACCCCGTGTGTCTTGGACTCAGGTGCGTAGAAACGAACGAGCTCTTCGGCCTCCACGGCGAGCGCGTCTCGGTCGCGGCGGGCGAGAGGTTTGAACGGCTTGAGCTCGAGCACCGCCTCTCTCGGTCGCGCCGCGATGGTCCACCGGCCCGCGACGAATCCGTCGACGACGAATGTGGGCCAGACCTCTGCCGAGAAGATCACAGCCTTCCGATATTCCTCCGGCAGGATGCGCGTCCGCTCGGGCGCCGCGTGACCGAGGATCGCGGCGTCGAACCGTGCGAGGAATCGCGGCGGCGCCGGGGTAGCCGCGGACGGGCGCGGGCCTCCCGCCAGGTCGATGAGCTCACGGCCGCGCTCGTCGGTGAAGCGCCGTAGCCCCTTCATATGCGCCAGTGCCGCGCGGATATTCGGCACGCGGATGCTGCTCCACGTCGCGATGTCGGCGATGGTCGCGGGTCCGAACGCGCCCAGATGCCGCCGCACGACGAGCTCGTATGCGGCCTCGGGCTTTGGGGTCCTCAGAAGCCTGGCTGCCGGCGCGATGTGGCGGCCGAGCTGCCGGTGCTCGAAATGCGCGCCGGCGGACTCCCAGACGAGCCCGCTCGTGGCGACGGCGGCCCAGCTGAGCCAGTTGCGGAGCCGCTCGTCCTTCGCCGCGCTCGGCGGAAGGTGCCTGGTGGTGAACTCCTGGATCTCGGCACGCGTGCGAGGTGTCTTGCCCGCGAACGTCATGACGGCGCGATGGAGCTTGCCGAGATCCGCCAGCGCCGGGCCGCCGGTTGGTCGCCAGGCTCCGAATCGGCCCTCCATCGTCGCCAGGGAGTACGCCGGGTACTCGCGCGCAGAGACGAGATGCAGCGTCGCGCGCATCAGAGTCGCCTTGACGATCTCGCCGCGGTCGATCGGTCGGGTCAGCCGCTCGCGCTGGAATCCCGAAAGGCGGGACCAGAGCGCGACGTACGGCGACGGTGCCCATTGGCCCTGAAGGCACGCGAGGCGTTCGACCGCGTCGACCACGTCCAGCTTCTGGCGCTTCAGCAGGAACTGTCGCGCCAGGAGCGCGCGGTTCAGCTCACGACGGGTGAGCGCGGGAACGCGATCGGGCATCGAGATCGATCGAGGGAGCTACGACAGCTTGCGGATTACGCCGATGACCTTTCCCTGGATCTGCACGTCCCGCGCGTAGATCGGAGACATCGTACCGTTCGCGGGCTGCAGCCGGATGCGGTCCTTCTCTTTGTAGAAGCGCTTCAGCGTCGCGACGTTGTCTTCGAGCACCGCGACGACGATGTCACCGTCACGCGCGGTGTTCTGCTCCTGCACCACGACGAAGTCCCCGTCGTCAATGTGGTCATCGATCATCGACTTGCCCCGAACCTTCAGGACGAACGTTTCTCGTCCGCGGCCGGCGGCGAGCTCGCTTGGGAGGCCCATCGTTTCGGAGCGGTCCTCATAGGCGTGGATCGGCTGGCCCGCGGCGATCTCCCCAATGACGGGCGCCTGCACGACGCGAAGGCCATTCATGCCGGGGAGGCTGAGCGCTCGCGATCGGGTGGCCTCTTTGTTGAGCCGTCCGTCCTTCTCGAGCTTGGTGAGATGGTGATGAACCGCTGACGTGGAGGCGAGACCCACCGCCTCCGCGATCTCGCGCACGCTCGGGGGATAGCCCCGCTCGGCCACGGCCTCACGGATGAACGCCAGGATTCGGTCCGCCCGCTGCTGGTCTTGCTTTGTCACGCTTGGCCGCCAGGTTAACCGAACGGATGTTCACTTGTCAAGCGCGCCCGTATTCTCCGCCGGATGCCGCTCGATCCGGCCGTGATCCGCGACAACCTGCTCGATTACGGCGCACGGACCTTCTGGGCGCTGGTCGTGGCCGCGGTCGCCCTTCTCGTCGCGCGCGCCGTGCGCGGCGTGACGATGCGGGCCCTCGCCCGCAATCGCGCGCAAGCCAACGTCACCGTGCTCCTCGGCAACCTTGCGCAGCTCACGGTGATCACCATCGGAGTTCTCGTGATCCTCGCGATATACACCCAGGGTGCGTTCGGCTGGATCCTGACTTCATTCAGCGTCGTTGGCATCGTCATCGGCCTCTCACTGCAGGACATCCTGAAGAACTTCTTCGCGGGTGTGTGGGTCCTCGTGGAGCGTCCGTTCCGGATCGGCGACAGCATCGAGGTGACCGGATACAGCGGCACCGTGGAAGAGATCTCCTTCCGCACGACGCAGCTCCGCACCGACGACGGGCGTGAAGTCATCGTCCCGAACGGGACCTTCATGACATCGGCGGTCGTGAACCTGACTCGTTTCCCGACGCGGCGAGCCTCCGCATGGCTGGTCCTGCCAAAAGACGAGAAGGCCGTCAGCGCGGAGGACATCCGCGCGGCGCTCGGGAAGGCTGAGGGAGTCTCGCCCGAGCCGCCGCCGTCCGTCGAGCTTCGCAGCGTGGCCGAGGGCAAGGCCCAATACCTGGTCACGTTCTGGGCTGGCAATCGCGACGCGGCCCTCGCGCAGGCGCTCCGCGCCCTTCGGGCACAGTTCCCGCAGGGGGATGTCCATATTGGCTAACCGCATACGCGCGCCGAAGGACATGGCCGAGGTGGTGGACCTCATCCGCCGCCTGCCGACATATATCCGCTTGGTGTGGGCGCTTCTTCGCGATGGCCGTGTCCCCGCGCAGCAGAAGCTCATCCTCGCGGGGATCGGCGCGTATCTCTTCTTTCCGATCGATCTCATCCCGGACTTCGTGCCGGTGCTGGGGCAGCTCGACGATCTGGCGGTCGTGATCCTCGGTCTCGACCTCTTCATCCGCAGCGCGCCCGCCGACATCGTGGAGGAGCACCTAGCGAAGATCTCGCAGGATAAAGATCAGCTTCGTCGCGACGTCGCGACTGCCGAGCGCCTCCTCGGGGACCGCATCGGCCTGGTCCGCGATACTGTGGAGAAGTTGCGCACCCGTGATCGCAAGACGACAAGTCGTAAGAGGGGGAGCACATGAACGACCGCGACTCCGGCCCGGGCTTTTTTGGCGTCATTGAGGCACTGCTCGCGATCGTCGGCGCTCTCACTGTGATGGGCGTCGTTGCTGTCGCTGCGTCGGTGCTCGCCTGGGAAATGGAGTTGCGGCGCAGCGAGCAGGACACGGCACTCGACGAGGCGTCGACCTCCTCCTAGACCCGCGTGCGCGTCATCCTCAAGGCGGAAGTCCGCGGCCTAGGGCGGACCGGTGAGATCAAGGACGTCGCCGACGGCTATGCGCGCAACTACCTCTTGCCGAAGGGCCTCGCTATCGAGGCGACCGGCGGCGAGCTCAAGCAGCTCGCGCAGGAACGACAGACCGAGAAGACGAAGAAGGACCGCGCGCATCAGGATGCCGAGGAGCTCGCCAAGCGCCTTGGCGAGGTCACGCTCGTGTTCAAGCTGAAAGCGGGGGAGCACGGTAAGACCTTCGGCAGCGTTACCGCGAAAGAAGTGGCCGACGCCTTGAAGAGAGAAGCGAAGGCCGACATCGACAAGACGAAGATCGTGCTGCGCGAGCCGCTTCGGTCGCTTGGGGTCCACACGGTCGAGGTCCGCCTGCTGTCCGACGTCCGAGCGAACGTGACCGTGGCCATCGAGCCGGCCTAGGGAGTGACTCCTACTTCTTGGGGGCGGCTCCGCTACCCGCGGATGGCTTAGGCGGTGGCTTCCCCGGGTCGCTACTTGGTCGCGCACCCTTGCGGAGCTCTTCCAAACCGTTCCCGTTCGCCTTTTCTCGGTCCGACATATGGCCTCCAGTTTACCGAGCGCCTTGAGCGTCTGGGGCCTTAGGCGCCTTCGCGCGACTCGCCAAGATCGCGGAATCGCGTGAGATCTGACTGGAAATGCAGGTCGAAGTCGCCGGTCGGTCCGTTGCGATGTTTCGCGAGCTTGAGACGAACCACACCTTCTTCGCGGTCCTTGCGATCCTTCTGCCAGAGGAACAGAACAAGGTCGGCGTCGGCCTCGAGCGCACCCGATTCGCGAAGATCAGAAAGCATCGGCTCGGTGCCGCGCTGCTCGATCTGCCGCGACAGCTGCGACAGCGCGACCACCGGGACCTCGAGCTCGCGCGCGATCGCCTTCAGCGCTCTGCTGATGCGGGCTACCTCGAGGACGCGGCTCTCCTCGTTCGCGGCGCCCTCGATGAGCTGGAGGTAGTCGATGACCACGAGGTCGAGACCGCGCTCGGCCTGAAGGCGTCGCGACTTCGCGAGGATGTCGGTCACGTTGAGGCGGCTCGACTCCTCGACGAAGATCGGCGCCTGCTGGAGCTCGCTCGACGCGGCGGAGATCGCGGTGAACTCCTGCGTGGAGAGGCGGCCGCGGCGCATCCGGTTCCCGTCGATCTCGGCGCGCATCGAGACCAGGCGCTGCACGACCTGCATCTCGCTCATCTCCATCGAGAAGAACGCGCAGGTCTTCTTCTGCACGACTGCGGCGTGCTCGACGATGTTGAGCGCGAGACTCGTCTTGCCAAGACCAGGACGGCCTGCGACCAGGATCAGATCGGAGGGCTGCAGACCGCCGGTCTTCTTGTCGACCGACTCGATCCCGGTGCGGACACCGACGCGGAGGTCGCCGCGCGCGTCGATCTGCTCGGCATAGCGGCGCAGCGCGACGTCCAGCGGAACGATGTCGCGGTGGAGCGTTGATTCGCTCACCGCGAAGAGAAGCTCCTGCGCGTCCGCCACGGCGGCCGCGGAGTCCTCGCGAGTGAGGGCGAGGCGCGCAATCTCGTTCGCGACGCCGATCAGCCGGCGAAGGAGGGCGGTCCGCTCGACGATCGCCGCATAGCTGGACGCGTGCGCGACTGTCGGCACGTTCTGCATGAGACCGACGAGGAATTGCGAGCCGCCGATCGCGTCGAGCTCGTCGTGCGCGAGGAGCTCCGACTGCACGGTCGCGAATCCGACCGGTTCGCTGCGCTCCGCGACGCGGGCGATCGCGCCAAGGACGATGCGGTGCTGCTCCCGCGACAGATCGGGCGGTCCGAGGCGGCCGCGCGCGATCTCGTTGTAGAGCCCGCCGTCCATGAGCATCGCGCCGAGGAGCGATGCCTCGGCTTCGGGCTTCTCGGGAGGCGGTTTGACGCCGCGGTCGGTCTGCACCGTCATGCGGGCGGACCGCCGTCGTCCGACGCCTTCGAGAAGAACTTCGCCTGCTCGCTCTCGAAGAGGAGCTGGAACCCGCCGGTCGGGCCGTTGCGGTTCTTCGCGACGGCGCCGTTGATGAGGCGCGGCGCGCCGGCCGGCGTCTCCTCGCGGTCGCGCCACAGCATGATGACGATGTCTGCATCTTGCTCGAGGCTTCCGCCTTCACGAAGAGTCGAGAGCTTCGGCTCGCCGCCGGAGTCGCCCGCGGCGCGGGACAGCTGCGAGAGTCCGATCACGACGACGCCGAGCTCGCGCGCGAGTGACTTCAGGTTCCGCGTGATCGTCGCGATCTCCTGGACGCGGTTCTCGTCGTCCTCGCCGGTTCGGATGAGCTGGATGTAGTCGACGATGATCACTTCGATCTTTTCGTGCGTGCTCGCGCGGCGGGCCTTGGTTCGCAGCTCCATGATCGAGATGCCCGGCGTGTCGTCGATGAACACGGGCAGACCGTGCAGCGCCGCCGCCGCCTCGGTATCGATGATGTTCCCGGTCCGCAGGGCGAGAAGATCCATGCGCGAGTTCAGCGCGAGATACCGCGAGACGATCTGCTTGGCGTCCATCTCGAGCGAAAAGAGCAGCACCGGATGGCCGCGTCGAGCGACGTTGAAGCTCACCCCGAGGGCCAGGCTGGTCTTGCCCACCGACGGCCGCGCCGCCATGACGATCAGGTCCCCGACGGTGAAGCCCTCGGTGTAGTAGTCGATCTCGCGGAAGCCGGAGGGGATCCCGCTCACCTCGAACGGACGCTCCATGCGATCGGTGAGGTGCTCGTAGTTGGATTGGAGCGAGGCGGTGATATGACGGAGCTGCGCATTCGCGGATTCGTCGCGCAGCGCGAACAGCCGCTGCTCCGCGCGGTCGAGCGCGAGGGGAATGTCGGTCGGTTCGTCGTAGGCATCCGCGGCGATCGACGTGGCCGCGCCGAGGAGGCGCCGCAGGATCGCGCGATCTCGGACGACGCGGCCGTACCGGTCGATCTCCGCCGCGGTCGCGACGCTCTCGGCGAGCGCGCGTAGGTACGCCTGGCCGCCCGCCCGATCCAGCTCCTCACGCCGCGCGAGCTCCATCTGAATGGTGAGCGGATCGATGCGCTCGCGCCGCTCGAGCAGCGCCTGCGCGGCGTCGTAGATCCGTTGGTGGCGCGGGATGTAGAAATCGTCGACGCGCAGGAGGTCCGCGATCTTGAAGATCGCGTCGCGATCGATCAGCAGGCTGCCAATGACCTGCTGCTCGGCGGCCTCGTCGAAAGGGACCTGGCGGTCGGGCGCGCGCGTCTCGAGGGTCATGCGAGGTATTCTAGAACGGACGTTCTAAGCAGAAGAAGCCCCTCCGTCGCCACACCTGATGCGCGGCGGAAGCGCCTCCGCAGTTCCGAGACGCTAGCGTCGACACCGAACGGCGCGTAGGTCTTTTGTCCACTATCTCCTCCACCAGTTCGTCCACAACGAGCCAGCGAGGCTGGCGAGCGTACGAAGTACAACGAGCCAGCGAGGCCGGCGTGCTTACGCAAATACGCGTCGTCCATAAAGGAGCGGCCAGGAGTTGCGTGTCCTCGTGACCGGCGGCGCCGGTTTTCTCGGCAGTCATGTCGTGGACGCGCTCCTCGCCCGCGGCGACGACGTCATGGTCGTGGACGATCTCTCGACGGGAGATCGCGCGAACGTCGATCGGCACGCCGATTTCGCCGTCGCGGACATTGCCGATTTATCGGCGCTCCAGCGCGGGATCGGCAGCCGGCGCATCGATGCGGTCGTCCATTGCGCCGCGAAGACGAAAGTGGTCGAGTCCATGACGAAGAAAGCCCTCTACGAGCGCGTGATCGTCGGCGGGACGCGCAACGTGGTCCAGACGTCGCGGCGCCTCGGCGCATCGATCTTTGTGAACATTTCCACCGGAGGCGCGATCTACGGCGAGACGCCGGCCTGCGCGGACGAGACCGTCTCCGTCGATCCGCAATCCAACTACGGGCTGTTCAAGGCGAAAGCGGAAAAGCTCGTCGAATCCTCCGATTTCCGTGCCGTGACGCTTCGCCTCGCGAACATCTACGGCCCGCGCCAGCGCAAGGACCTGGAAGGCGGAGTGGTCGCGATCTTCATCGGCTGCTGGAAGCGCGGCGAGCCGATCACACTGTTCGGCGACGGAAGCTACGAGCGCGACTACGTGTACATCGCCGACGTCGTCGAGTCGGTCCTCGGCGCGCTCAGTGGAACGCACGCCGGCGTCTACAACATCGGCACCGGAGTCGCGACGAGCGTGAACGACCTCGTGTCCGCGCTCACGTCGGTGCTCGGGCCGCCGGCGGGAATCCAGATGGCGCCAGCTCGTCCGGGCGAGGTCCTCCGAGCGTGCGTCGATCCTGGGAAGGCCGCGCACGAAGGCCTCTGGCGGCCGAAGACAGGGCTCGCGGACGGGCTCCGGCGCACGGCAGCCGCCGAAGGCGTTTTGTTGTCATAAGGCGTGATCTATTTCCGCCGTCCCCCGAACTACAGACGGGAGAAATGGAGGCGGAACATGAAACTCGGCTGGCTAAGACTTTTCTCGTTACCTGTCGCGATGGCCCTCTTGACAGGGCTACCCGCCGCGCCCGCGGTCGCGGCGGCGGACAATCAATACACCGTCCACCCGCTCGTTTCGAACGTCGCGGGCATGGCGCCGAACACCGATCCGAACCTCGTGAACGCGTGGGGTCTCACCGCATCAGCAACGTCACCGTGGTGGGTCGCCGACAACGGCACGAGCGTCTCGACCATCTACCGGGCCGACGGGTCGATCCTCCCGCTCGTGGTCCAGGTGCCCGTCCACCCGACCGGTGCGGTCTTCTGGGCGACCGGGCCGGCCCGATTCGTCTTCGACACCGAGGCGGGACAAGTCCGCGGTTGGCCCGGTTCAGGGAATCAGACCGTAGTCCTTGCCGACCGTTCCGCGGTCGGCGCGATCTACAAGGGCCTCGCGCTCGCGACGACGGCGGCGGGCGACCGGTTCTACGCGACAGACTTTCACAACGGCCGTGTCGACGTGTTCGACGCGAGCTTCACCCTGGTAACCAGCGCCGGCGCGTTCGAGGACGCGGACCTGCCCTCGGGCTACGCGCCGTTCGGGATACAGACGATCGGTTCGCGCATCTTCGTGACGTATGCGAAACAGGACGCGGATGCGGCGGACGAGATCCACGGCCAGGGCAAGGGGTTCGTCGACGCTTATGACACCTCCGGCTCGCTGCTCGCGCGGGTCGCGCAGCGCGGCCAGCTCGACGCACCGTGGGGACTCGCGCTCGCTCCCGCGAATTTCGGACGCTTCAGCGGCGATCTCCTCGTGGGAAACTTCGGCGACGGACGGATAAACGCATACGAGGAAGGGGCGAATGGAAAGTTCGAGTACCGCGGCGAGCTGCGGCACGGCGACTCGCAGCCGATCTCGATCGACGGCCTCTGGGCTTTGCAGTTCGGACACGGGGCGGCCAACAACGGGCCGACCAACACGCTCTTCTTCACGGCCGGTCCAAACGACGAGGCGGACGGACTCTTCGGTTCGATCACCGCTCCCTGAGCGACGTGGCGGCGTGGCGACGCGGTACGCGCCGCGCCGCCACGGCGCCAGCCGACGCGACGCTTGACTGCCCGGCATAGGATTCCGCCGGGGGAGCGCGCGAATGGCGATGGCGTTGACCGACAAAGACCTGGTCTGCCGCGAGTGCGGCAATCCTTTTGTGTGGACCGCGGGCGAGCAGGAGTTCTACGCGCAGAAAGGCCTGCTCCATGAGCCGCAGCGCTGCCCCGATTGCCGGCGCCGCGCCAAGGCCGAGCGCGCCGCGGCGAGAGCGCAGAGCATGCACGACATCGTCTGCTCCAACTGCGGTCGTGCCGGGCAGGTTCCGTTCGCGCCGAGGACCGATCGGCCCGTCTACTGCTCCGAGTGTTTCGAGGCGCGCCGCACGTCCCCCAGTCCGATCGCCACGAACTGACAGACCGGCCTCTTTTCTGCACCCGCACGCCCCGTGAGGCGCTTCCTTCTCGGCTTTCTCATGGGCGCGATCTCGATCGTCGCCGTGCTCGTCGGTCTCGGGCACTGGCTCGACGTCAGCGACCCGCTCGCGAAAGCCGACGCCATCGTCGCGATCTCGGGTGACACCGGCGCGCGGGCCGAGACCGCGATCGCGCTCTGGAAAGAGGGGTATGCACCGCTGCTCATCTTCTCCGGCGGCTCGAGCGATCCGGACTCGGTGGCGTCGGCCGAGCTCATGAAGCGCACCGCCGTGGCCGCCGGCGTCCCCGCGAATTCGGTCGCGGTAGAGGGGGCATCGGCCACGACCGAGGAGAACGCGCAGCGTGTCGCGGAGCTCATGAAGACGCGCGGTCTCGTTTCCGCGATCCTCGTGACGAGCCCGTACCACCAGCGCCGCGCCGCGATGCTCTTCGAGCGTGAGTTTGCCCGCGCCGCGCTTACGTTCACGAACCACCCCGCCGACGACACCGACTGGGATCCGAACCTCTGGTGGACGAGCGATCCATCACGCAGCCGCACGTTGGTCGAGCTGGCGAAGCTCGGAGCGCTGGTCGCGGGGCAACGCGGCGGATAGCATTCGAATACGTGCCGGTAACGGCCATCGTCGGTGCTCAGTGGGGCGACGAGGGCAAAGGCAAGATCACGGACCTCCTGGCGCAGGAGGCGGATGTCGTCATCCGATTCCAGGGCGGCAACAACGCCGGTCACACAGTCGTCAATCAGCACGGCACCTTCAAGCTTCATCTCGTTCCGAGCGGGATCTTCAATCCCGATGCGCTCTGCGTGCTCGGTCCCGGATGCGTCGTCGACCTCGCGTTCCTCTGCGGCGAGCTCGCCGATCTCGAGCGCAGCGGTATCTCCACCGCGAACCTGCGTGTGAGCGACCGCGCGCATCTCCTCTTGCCGTGGCACATCGCGCTCGACCGACTCGACGAGCGCGAGCGCGGACGCAAGAAGCTCGGCACGACCGGTATGGGCGTGGGGCCGGCGTACTCCGACAAGGTCGGCCGCCACGGCATCCAGGTGTACGAGGTCCAGGATCCCAAACGCTTCCGCGCCCGCGTGCGGCGCGAGCTCGAGATCAAGAACGCGATACTCGAGCGCTTCGGCGACGCTCCGCTCGATGCCGACGAAGTCGCGGACGGTGTCCTCGCCGCCGCGGCGAAGCTCGGCGATCGCATCGTCGACACGCTTCCCCTCGTGGAGTCGGCGCTCGCGAAGGACGCGCGGGTTCTTCTCGAAGGGCAGCTCGGCGCGATGCGCGATCTCGACTGGGGCATCTATCCCTACGTGACGAGCTCGAATCCGCTCGCGGGTGGCGCGAGCGTTGGGGCGGGCATCCCGCCACGTAAGATCACGCGCGTCATCGGTGTCGTGAAGGCGTACTCCACAGCCGTCGGCGAGGGGCCATTTCCGACCGAGCTCCACGGCGAGGAAGCGAGCGCCCTCCGCGAGCGCGCTCACGAGTACGGCGCGACGACGGGGCGTCCGCGGCGCGTCGGCTGGTTTGACGCCGTCGCGGCCCGGCACGCTCATCGTCTCAACGCCTTCACCGAGCTCGCCGTGACCAAGCTCGACGTCCTCGACGTGTACGACCGGATCCCGTTCTGTGCGAGCTACGAGCTCGACGGCAAGCGCACCTCCGACATGCCGACGACGCTCGTGCTGGAGAGAGCTCGTCCGTGCTACGAGACGCTCGAGGGGTGGTCGACGGCGATCACGGGGGTGACGGAGCGCCGCGCGCTGCCGGCCAAGGCGCTCGCGTACGTCGATCGGATCGCGGAGACCGTCGGGGCGCCTGTCGGAATGATCGGCATTGGACCCGAGCGGGCGGCAACCCTCCTCTAACATCGCCCGCGGCATGAGCAGCCTCATCGACATCGCATTCCCGTACCGCCGCAGGCGCTCGTATGGCGCCGCCTCGTTCGCCTTCACGTTCCTCGTGCTGCTCTTCGAGGTGGAGCTCCTCGCGTTCATCGGCGTGGCGATCGCGGCACGCCAACCCCAGCTCTGGTGGGACCTTCAGCCGATCGTGTTACCTACCGCGTGTCTGATCAGCCTCGCCGCGGCCGCCGTGTTCTGGTGGCGAGCCCGCTCCTGGAGCAAACAGCGCGTCGCGATCGCCGAGGCGTGGGCTCGCGGCGGGCCCACGTTCGGGCAGCAGCTGGCCCAGAAGCAGGACTAGCTCGCAGGTCGTACGACCTGTGTGACCGGCGTTACATACGCGCAGGTCGTAGTCCCAATGGGGTAGAGACGTTCCCCCCGGTAGTCCCATCCCGGCACGTCCGCGCAACGAGATAGTTGCCCCAACACAAAAAAGACCGGCGGATCGAGCCGGAAGAAAAGGGGAACCAAGATGCGCGGAACGAACTTCCTCCTCGCGACGATGGCGCTCTCGGCCCTGGTCCTGATCGGCGTCACGTCGGTCGGCTCGACCACGGCAACGTTCACGGCTGCGAGCACGAACCCCGGCAACACCTTCCAGACGGCGACGCTCCTGATCTCGAACGACAAGCCGAACGCGGGTGACCTCGTCAACATCACGAACCTCGTGCCCGGTGACACGGCGCAGCGTGTCGTGCACATCACGAACGGCGGCAACACCGGCTTCACCTACGCCGGCGCGGTCAGCGCGACCGCGAGCACGCTGCTCTGGACCGACACGACCTTCGGGCTCCAGGCCACGGTCTACCGCTGCAACAACTGCACGACTCCAGCGAACAGCGTCTACTCCGGCGCCCTGAAGAACATGGCGATCCCGGCCTCTGGCACGGTCGCCGCGGCCGGTAGCGACTACCTGACGTTCGTCTTCAGCCTTCCGACGACGGCTGGCAACACCTTCCAGAGCCTCTCGCAGGACTTCACCGTCACCTACACCGCGACGCAGCTCGCGGGCGCGGCCCGCTAAACCAGAACGAAGGGAGGGCGACCGTGAAAAAGCTGGGGCAGATCTGTTCGATGACACTCGCGGTCGCTCTCTTCTCGACTTGCCTCGGCCTCGTCGCGATCCGCGTCATGGGCATGGGCACGTTCGTGGTCACCGGCAGCTCGATGGAGCCGCGGATCCAGAAAGGCTCGCTCGTGATCGTCGAGCCCGCGTCACCCACCGCTGTGAGCCGCGGGGACATCATCACGTTCGAGCACTACGGCCAGATGACCACCCACCGGGTCATCGCGATCGACGCTTCGAATGCCGCGAGCCCGACGTTCACGACGAAGGGCGACGCGAACACGGTCGCCGACCCCGAGCCGGTCCACTTCCCCGGGCAGGTCGGCATCTACCGCGCGTCGATCCCACTCCTCGGTTACGCGATGGTCTACGCGCAGGCCTACTGGCGCCTCGCGCTCACAGCGCTCGCCGCCCTCGCGTTCCTCTTCTGCGGGGCGATGCTCGTCTTCGGCAACGCCAAGGCGATGCGTCCACGCACCCGGCGCCAGCCCGCCCAGCCTTCTCAGCCCGCTCAGCCCGCCATGATCGACCCCGAAGAGCTCTGGGCGAGCCACATGGGATGGCTTCGCGAAGCGAGCGCGGGCCAGATCGCGGCCTGACAGGTCGATGACCCGGCTCTATGCGCTCGTCGTCCTCGCCCTCGTGAGCGCGGTCATGCTGATGCTCACGCTGACGAGCAGCGCCACGTTCACCGCGCCGACGACCAATCCGTCGAACCAGCTCGCCACCGCCACGCTCGCTCCTCCGACCGGCGTCTCCGCCTCCGTGCAAAACGGCACCACCGCACACCTTTCGTGGACGGCGACGAGCTCGATCTGGGCCAGCGGCCACCGTGTCTTTCGCGCGACTACCGCCGGCGGTCCCTACTCGCAGATCCAGCAGATCGCCGGGCGCACGACGGTCACCTACGACGACGTGCCTGGCGTCGGCACCTTCTATTACGTCGTTCGCGGCTACTACGACGCGAATGGCGCGAATTGGGAGAGCGTCAACTCGGCCGAGTCGAGCGCGACGATCGCGGCGCTGGACCACTTCACCTTCGCCGTCATCGGCACCCAGCATTCGGGCACCGCGTTCAGCGTCACGATCACCGCACGGGCGGTCGACAACACCGTCGTGACCTCGTTCACCGGGACCGTAGCGTTCAGCACGAGCTCGGGCGCGATATCTCCGACGTCGAGCGGCGCCTTCAGCGCGGGAAGTCGGACGGAGACCGTCACGATCACTGGACCGTACGTGACCAACGAAACGATCACGGCGACCGGTGGCTCGCCGAGCAAGACCGGCACGAGCAACGCATTCACGCTGAACCACTTCCACGCGAGCACGCTCGCGCTGAATAACCACACCGGCGGCACGGCAGGTCTCTTCGAGGTCAGCGACACGATCGTCCTCACATTCAGCGAGGCTGCCAGCGCCGCATCGATGGGCACCTGCCCGAGCGGCACCACGAGCTCGCTCAGCGACCTCCTTGAGAACGACGCAAACCCGGACACGCTGACCGCGACCGGCACCGCGGGTGCACTGAATGTCGGCACGATCGCGCTCGGGAACAACGGCTACTTCGTTTCCGGCGCCAAGGCGTCGAAGAACAACACCTGCGCGTGGAGCGGTGGGAACACCGTGCTCACGATCACGATCGTGGCCGTCAACAACACCGGCACGGTCCCGGGATCGAGCACGGCGACGTGGACTCCGCCGGCGTCCCTGGCGAGCGCCGCGGGCGAGGCCATCGACACGGCGCAGATGCCGTCGGTTACGGCGGTCCTCTTCTAGCCGATACACTTGCCCGGGTGAGGGCGGCGGATTGACCCGGGAGGACAAGTTCGCCAAGGAAGGTCTGACCTTCGACGACGTCCTCCTGATCCCGGCCCGCAGCGACATCCTCCCGACGGGGGTCTCGACCGAGACCCGCCTCACGAACGAGATCCGCCTCGACATCCCGATCCTCTCCGCCGCGATGGATACCGTCACCGACGCGCGCCTCGCGATCGCGCTCGGGCGCTTGGGCGGGCTCGGCGTCATCCATCGCAATCTGACCGTCGCCGAGCAGGCCGAAGAGGTCCGGCGCGCGAAAGACGCGGACGTTCTCGTGGGCGCCGCCGTCGGAGTCGCCGGCGACGCGGACGAGCGCGCCGCGGCGCTCGTCGGAGCCGGCGTCGACGTGATCGTGGTCGATACGGCCCACGGGCACTCGGCGGCGGTTGTTCGCATGGTCGAAAAGGTGAAGGCCCGGCATCGCGTCGAGGTCATCGCTGGCAATGTCGCGACCGCCGAAGGCACCGAGGAGCTGATCGCCGCGGGCGCCGACTGCGTCAAGGTCGGGATGGGTCCCGGCGCGATCTGCACCACGCGGATCGTCGCCGGCGCCGGGATGCCGCAGATCACGGCGGTCTTCGATTGCGCCGAGGCCGCCGACCGGCACGGCATCCCCATCTGCGCCGACGGCGGTATCCAGCACTCCGGCGACATCGCAAAGGCCATCGGGGCGGGCGCGTGGACCGTGATGCTCGGCGGGCTCCTCGCGGGCGTCGACGAGTCGCCCGGGGATGTCGTCGAGATCGAGGGCACCGCCTTCAAGTCCTACCGCGGGATGGGCTCGCTCGGCGCGATGGAAGCGCGCCGTTCGCGTGATCGCTACGGGCAAGCCGATGTCGGCGAGTTTTCCAAACTCGTCCCCGAAGGGGTCGAGGGTCGCGTGCATGCGTTGGGTCCGCTCGCCGCGGTCGTGCACCAGCTCGTCGGCGGTCTCCGCGCGGGCATGGGCTACGCGGGTGCGGCGACGATCGACGATCTGCGAGTGAAGGCGCGCTTCGTCCGCATCTCGGGCGCCGGTCTTCGCGAATCGCACCCGCACGACATCCGCATCACCGCCGAAGCGCCAAATTATCGGGTCCGGGCGTAGTCCATGCGCCGCCCAGAGACCGATCGCCCCGAGACCGGGGCGAAGGCTGCATCGCCCCGGCCCACCGTGGCCATCCTGGACTTCGGTTCGCAGTACACGCAGCTCATCGCGCGCCGCGTCCGTGAGTCACGCGTCTATTGCGAGATCTTTGCGCACGACGTGACCCCCGCGGAGCTGCGCGCGCGGAACGTGATCGGCGTGATCCTCTCCGGCGGCCCGGCCAGCGTGTACGACGAGGGCGCGCCGGGCGTCGATCCCGGCGTCATCTCGGGCGAGTTTCCCATCCTCGGGATCTGCTACGGCATGCAGCTCATGGCGCACGTTCTCGGCGGCGACGTCGTCGGCGAAGGCAAGCGCGAGTATGGCCCCGCGACCGTCAAGATCGCGGACCGCGCCGGCATCTTCGAAGGCCTTTCGACGGAGGAGCGCGCCTGGGTGAGCCACGGCGACACGGTACGTCGCCCGCCGGATGGCTTCACCGTCATCGCGAGCACCACCAGCGTCCCAGTCGCGGCGATGACCGACGGTCGCTCGCGTTACGCGGTGCAGTTCCATCCGGAGGTCGCTCACACGCCGCACGGCGCCGAGATCCTCCGGAACTTCCTCTACCGCGTTTGCGGCGCTACCGGCGACTGGACACCTGCCGCGTTCGTCGAGGAGGCGGTGCGCGAGCTGCGCGCGAAGATCGGCGATCGCCACGCGATCTGCGCGCTTTCCGGCGGCGTCGACTCAGCGGTCGCGGCGGCGCTCGTCGCGCGCGCGATCGGGGATCGACTCACCTGCGTGTTCGTCGACACGGGCCTCCTGCGCGCGAACGAGGCCGAGGAGGTCGTCGCGACGTACGGCCCGCGCCTACGGCTGATCCACCTCGACGCGGCGGACCGGTTCCTCGCGAAGCTCAAGGACGTGGCCGATCCCGAGCGCAAGCGCGCGATCATCGGAGAGGAATTCGTGCGGTGCTTCGAGGAGCAGGCCGAGCGCGTCGGACGCGTCGATCTTCTCGTGCAGGGCACGATCTACCCCGACATCATCGAGTCGCGCTCGCGCGAATCGAAAACGAGCGCACGCATCAAGACGCATCACAATGTCGGCGGCCTTCCTGAGGTCATGGCGCTCGAGGTCGTCGAACCGCTCCGCCGCCTGTTCAAGGATGAGGTCCGCCGCGTCGGCGCGGAGCTCGGCATCCCCGAAGACATCCTCTGGCGGCACCCATTCCCTGGGCCTGGTCTCGCGGTGCGCTTGCTCGGGCCGATCGATCGCGAAAGCCTCGACACGCTTAGGCGCGCGGATGCGATCTTCCTCGAGGAGCTTCGCGCCGCTGATCTCTACCGCACGGTCGCGCAGGCGTTCGCGGTGCTCACACCGGTCCGCAGCGTTGGCGTGCAGGGCGACTTCCGCACCTACGGCGCGCTCGTCGCGCTCCGTGCGGTCACCACTGAAGATTTCATGACCGCGGACTGGGCGCGTCTGCCGTACGACCTGCTGGAACGGGTCTCGGCTCGCATCGTCAACGAGGTGCCCGGCATCAATCGCGTGGTCTACGACGTCTCGTCGAAGCCGCCGGCGACGATCGAATGGGAGTGAGGGAGGAGCGGCTTTGCCGGAACGACCGAACACCACCAGCTTGAGCGTGTCTCGCGCGGAGCGCGAGATTGAGCAGAGGTGGGAGTGAGCGCCGTGGCGACGGCCGACGCGCGCGAGCTTCGTCACCTGATGATCGATCAGCTGAAGAAGCGTGGGCTGGAGGTCGAGCCGGCGATCGAAATGGCATTTCGCACGATCCCGCGCGAGGTCTTCCTGCCCGACGTTCCCCTCGAACGTGTGTACAGCGGTGATGCCGTCATTACCAAACAGGACGAAGCGGGCAGCCCGATCAGCTCTTCGAGCGAGGTCGGGATCATGATCGTCATGGCGCACCTTCTCGATGTCGCGCCGGGTCAGCGGATCCTCGAGATCGGCGCCGGCACCGGCTACAACGCTGCCGTCCTCGCACAGCTCGTTGGCGAGCGCGGCGCGATAACGACGATCGACATCGACGCCGACGTCGCCGCACTGGCGCGTCAGCATCTGGCACGCGCGGGCGTCGACCGCGTCGCCGTGATCACCGCCGACGGTTGGGACGGACACGCGGACAATGCTCCCTACGATCGGATCGAGGTCACCGCGAGCGTGGCCGATCTCTCGCCGGACTGGATCGCGCAGCTCGCCGACGGCGGAAGGATCGTGCTCCCCTTCGTGTTGCGCGCCGGCATGCAGGCGGTCCTTGGTCTCCGAAAGCAGGGGGCGGACCTTGTGAGCACGCATGTCGTCCCGGGCGGATTCATGCGGTTGCGCGGCCCGGCAGGCCGGCAGCCCCAGATACGCACCTTCGATGGATGGTCCGTCGAGCTCGGCGACGGCGTCGTCGATTGGAACGGCGTCCTTCCCTTGCTGCTGCGAGAGGTCCCGCGCTTCGCGGTCGCGCCACCGCTGGGTTGGGAGTCGCTGATCTTGCTCGCGCTTCTGTACGGCAACGTCACCGTCACGAGGGCAGGGCACCCGGGCCTCGCCGTCGGCATCTTCGATCCCGACGGCGGTTTGGCCGTTGTCGAGCTCGCGGGTCGTTCGATCGCGGGTCCGCTCAGCGTGCTGATCGCGTTCGGGTCGGAGGCGGCGCAATCGCGATTGCTTTCCGCGGTCGAGGAGCTACGAACGATCCGCCTGAGCGATCTCCACGTCGTAGCGAGGCCAAGCGACTCTGCGGCGCCGGAGGGCGACGTGGTGTTGCGCCGCGAAAGCTTCACGTTCGCATTTCGCGCGGCGAGGTCCACGTCGTGACGCTCAAAGGCATCTTTGGCGGCGAGGCCGTCTACAAGAAGATCTGGGAGCAGCGACGCCAGCGCAGCCCGCGACGGTCGGCCGGCGCGCCCGGTCTCAACTGCCTCGTGCTCGGCGGCGGCGGGCGCGAGTACGCGATCGCGTGGCGTCTCGCGAACTGCAAAAGCGTGACGACCATCGACGTCGTTCCCGGCAACGCGGGCCTGTCGCTGTTCACGCGTGTGCTCGATCAGAGCCCGACCAACGTGACATGGCTGGACGAGCACGTCCTCGCGTCCTTCATCGACCTCGCGATCGTCGGGACCGATGAGCTGATCGCGGCGGGCCTCGGCGACGCTCTGCGCCGATCGGGCATCGCCGTGGTCGGAGCATCGCGGGATGCGTCGAAGATCGAATGGTCGAAGTCGTTCGCGAAGGAGCTCATGGCCGAGGCCGGCGTCGCCACGGCGAGATCGGAATCGTTCGCCGACGCCGCCGCAGCGAAAGAGGGTCTGCTCCGGTGGGATGCGCCGGTCGTCGTGAAGGCCGACGGCCTCGCTCTCGGCAAGGGCGTGACGATCGCGCGGACGCTCGAGGAGGCGGTGGAGGCCCTCGCAACGCCGCCCGCGAACAGCGGGCGGGTCCTCCTCGAAGAAGTACTTGAGGGACAAGAAGCCTCGCTGCAGGCCCTCGTCGACGGAGAGACGGTCGTCGCGCTCCCGCCCGCGCGCGACCACAAGCGCGCGCGCGACGGCGACACCGGGCCGAACACCGGCGGCATGGGCGCGTTCTCACCGACGGCGGTGCTTCCCGACGACCAGGCGCAGGCCGTCGCCGACGAGACGATCGCGCCCCTAGCGGCGGCGCTCAAAAAGCGCGGGATGCCGTATCGCGGCGTCCTGTACGCGGGGCTCATGAAGACCGCTGACGGCTGGAAGGTGCTCGAGTACAACGCACGCTTCGGCGATCCCGAGGCCGAGGTGACGCTTCCGCGGATCGAAGGAGACTTCGCCAAGCTTCTCTTCGCACTCGGCGAAGGCCGCCTGGCCGAGTACGTCGCCGCGGAGCCGATCCGGTTCAGCAAGCGCGCGTACGTCGACGTCGTGCTCTGTGCGGAGAACTACCCCGGGACGCCGAAGATCGGTATGGCCGTCGAGGGACTCGATCGCCTGCCCGAGAACGTGCTCGCGTTTCACGGAGCGACAAAACGCGGCCCGGGCGGCGAAGTCCTCGTCAGCGGCGGTCGCGTGATGCACATGGTCGCGAGCGGCGACACCATCGCCGAAGCGCGCGACCGCGCGTATGCCGGAGCGGAGCACGTGAGCTTCGAGGGCAAGTTCTATCGTTCGGACATCGCGCAGCAGGAGGTGGCGGTCGCTTGACGGCATCGAAGGTCGCGATCGTCATGGGCTCCGCGTCGGATCAGGCGACGATGCATCTTGCGGCCGAGGCCCTCGAGGGACTCGGCGTCGAATACGAGACTCGCGTTCTCTCCGCGCACCGCACGCCTGAAGCCCTCCGCGAGTGGGTGGAATCCCTCTCGACGCGCGGAGTGCGCGTGGTCATCTGCGGCGCCGGCGGAGCGGCGCATCTCGCCGGTGCTGTCGCCGCGCTCACGACGCTCCCGGTCATCGGCGTACCGCTCGTCGCGCCGAACGCGATCGCCGGCGGGCTCGACGCGCTCCTTTCGACCGTCCAGATGCCGCGCGGGATCCCGGTTGCGACGGTCGCGATGGGCGAGCCCGGCGCTGCGAATGCCGGGATCCTCGCAGCCGAAATACTCGCGATCGGCGATGAGCTCCTCTCCGTCAAGCTCAAAGAGATGCGCGAGCGCACCGCCGCGAAGGTGATCGCGGGGTGATCGTCATATCGGGTCGCGCCTCGGGTCCTGTCCCGGGGTCGGGGTCGCGCGCTCGCCTACCGGTCCGCTTCGCGCGCGTCGCGACCCCTCGTAATTTGACGCGGCCGGTCAGCGGCTCGCGCGCAACCCGCTCCCCCGTGCCACCCGAGGCGCGTGCGTCATGACGATCACCAATCGCTTCGACACGGTCTCGCCGATGGACTCGCGCTTTTATGGCGGCGACCCGGTCCTCTACAGAGCTTTGCATCCGTATCTCTCCGCCGCGGCTGCGATCAAGTACATGGCGCGTGTCGAGGGCGCGCTCGCCCTCGCGCTCGCGGATGTCGGGATCACGGACAAGACGACCGCGAACGCGATCGCGAGCGCCGCCGACCGCATCACCGCGCAGGAGGTGGCCGAGGAGGAGGCGCGGACCCGGCACGACGTGCGGGCACTCGTCAACGTCATCCGCGCGCACGTGCCCGACGAGGCAAAGCGCTTCGTGCATCTCGGCGCGACGAGCTACGACATCGTCGACACCGCGAACGCGCTCCGCTACCGCGAGTGCATCGACCGCGTAGTCGTTCCGACCCTTGCCGTGCTCATCGCCAAATGCATCTCCATCGCCGAGGCGGAGGCCGACACGGCCCAGATCGGCCGCACGCACGGCCGTCATGCCGAGCCGGTGACGTTCGGGTTCGCGATGGCCGAGTACGTCTCGCGTCTGGGCGACCGGCTCGAGCTACTGCGCCTGTCGGCGCGGCGACTTCCGGGAAAGCTCTCCGGCGCGGTCGGCGCGTACAACGCGCTCGCGCTCTTGGCCTCGGATCCGCGCGCGCTCGAGCGGCGGTTCCTCGGAAGCCTGCATCTCCACGCCGCTGCCGTGTCCACGCAGATCGTGCCGCCGGAGGGCTGGACCGATCTTGCGCACGCCTGCGTCAGCGCGCTCGGCGTGATGGCCAACCTCGCAGACGACATGCGGCAGCTGCAACGGAGTGAGATCGGCGAGGTCGCCGAGTCCTTCGCCGCGGAGCAGGTCGGATCGTCGACCATGCCGCACAAGCGCAACCCGGTCTCGTTCGAGAACGTGAAGTCCATCTGGAAGGCGATCGCCCCGCGGATGCTCACCACGTACATGGACCAGATCAGCGAGCACCAGCGCGATCTCACCAACTCGGCGTCGCAGCGCTTCCTCGGCGAGATCCTCGCCGCCACGACCTACGCGGCGGGCCGGCTCGCGTCCTCGCTCGACGGCATGCGCGTCGACCGCGATCGCCTCAAGGCGAACCTCGCGATGTCGCGCGGCGCGATCGCTGCCGAGCCGCTGTACGTCCTCCTCGCCAAATACGGACACCCCGACGCGCACGAGGCGGTACGCCGGCTCACGCTCGAGGCCGAGCGTGGCTCGCGCTCGCTCCTCGAGGTCGCGATGCTCGACACCGACTTTCGCGACTTCTTGAAGAAGTTCACGCCCGAAGAGCGGCGGATCCTCGAGCGTCCTGAGGACTATTACGGCCTCGCCCCGCAGGTCGCACGCGACATCGCGTCGGCGTGGCGCGAGCGTCTCAAGGGCATCCTCCCGGAATGAGCGTCCTCCTCGAATCGCGGGTCGAGGGCGCAAGCCTCTTCCGCCGCGGCAAGGTGCGCGACGTCTACGAGGCCGGCGGGGACAAGCTGGTCATCGTCGCGAGCGATCGACTCTCCGCGTTCGACGCCGTCTTGCCCACGCCGATACCCGACAAGGGCCGCGTCCTGACGCAGCTTTCCAACTTCTGGTTCCGCAAGACCGAGAAGATCGTGCCGAACCATCTCGTCTCCACCGACCTGCGGCGTTTTCCAAAGGCTTTCCGTGAGTCGCGGTCGCTTGCCGGCCGCGCCGTGCTCGTGCAGCACTGCGACCGCATCGACATCGAGTGCGTCGCTCGCGGATACATCTCCGGTTCGGCCTGGACGGAGTACAAGGCGCTGGGCACCGTGGCCGGCGAGGAGCTACCGAAGGCGCTCATCGAGTCCGAGCAGCTCGCCGAACCGATATTCACGCCCGCCACGAAGGCCGAGTCCGGCCACGATCAGAACATCAGCCGCGCGCAGCTCGCCGGAATGATCGGCACCGAGCTCGCGCGTGAGCTCGAGCGGCTCACGCTCGCGCTCTACGGTTTCGCGCACGACTATGCGGCCGCGAAGGGACTGATCCTCGCGGACACGAAGTTCGAGTTCGGGATGTTCGACGGCCACATCACGCTCATCGACGAGATCCTGACCCCGGACTCATCGCGCTACTGGGACGCCGAGGCGTACAAGCCCGGGAGCTCGCCCGCTTCATTCGACAAGCAATACGTACGCGATTTCCTCGTGCAGAGCGGCTGGAACAAGGAGCCGCCGGCACCGGCGTTGCCGCCCGAGGTCGTGAAAGGCACGAGCGAGCGTTACCGCGAGGCGTACAAGCGCATCGTCGGGAAGGAGCTGTCATGAGATTCGTCGCGCGCGTGCTCGTGCGGCCGAAGGCCGAGGTCCGCGACCCGCAGGGCGAGGCCGTCCTCGCGGCGCTGCGTTCGCTCGGGCACGACGTCGCCGAGGTCCGCACCGGCAAGGAGATCGTCGTCACATTCGAGGCTCAGGACGAGAATGCCGCGCGCCAGACGGCCGAGCGGATGGGCGATCAGCTGCTCGCGAATCCGGTGATCGAGAGCTACTCGGTCGAGATCGATCACGACATCGTTAGGGCGAGGTGAGGTGCATTTCGGCGAGCTCGCGGTCGCTGAAGACGCTCGGACACACCGGATCGGTCCCCGGCGTGACGGTGCAGGTCATCGGCGAGTACATCAGCCCGACGCTCGAGAAGCCGGTCGGCGTGTCTGACCAGTGCCCGTCCGTCGTGCCCGGTCCGTAGCAGCACCAGATGTGCCCAAGCTCATGGAGGGTCGTCACAAGGAGCTCCGCGACCGAGAGCCGGCGCGAGCCCTCCATCGTGTGGACGGCGATCTTCCGCGAGGTCACCTTGCCGCCGCTCGAATGCTGCGTGAGCGCCGACGTGCCGTTCGTACCGTCGAGCTCCACATCGATGTCGCCGTCGGTGCGAAGCGCGAGCTGCCCACGCCCGGCCGTTGCCGTCGCCCATG
>DASWCR010000030.1:0-25132 GCA_036389995.1 Candidatus Limnocylindria bacterium
CGTTCCTCCTCGTTAATCCGAACGGCAGGCAGACAACTGCCAACACTTCTTACGCTCTCGCTGCCTAGTCAGTGAGACGTCCTCCCGGTCTCCGCTCCGCGGGCCGGGAAGGGCGATATAAGCGGAGCTGCGGCCCGCCGATCGGTCGGTAGGCGGGCTCAAGTAAACCGGCCTGGCGAGAACAAGGAGCGTGTCGGTGCGCGCCTCGTTCCGTGAGACAAAAAAACGCCGACTACGCTCGTAGACGCGATTCGCGCGCAAGCCTTGGACGGGGAGTTCGACCCTCCCCCATCTCCACAGAACTAGAAGGCCGGCGGAGGGAGACGCATCTCACTCCGGCCGGCCGACGACGTTCTGGAAGGCGCGATGCGCCTTACAGCGACAAGCGAAGCGGCTACAGAACGAGGCGCGGCTACAGACGCTCAAACCCGGTCCCGGGTCTGAACCCGGGACCGATGGCCTACCAGCCCAGCTCTTCCCTCACCGGGATGATCAATGTCGCTGGTTGCTTGTCCATCGACTGGAAGTAGTTCTTGTGTCGCCAGTGGGCGACATGCTTTCCCCCTGTTCGCCTGAAGTCGGCGGCGACGCTAGAACTGGGACCTTCCGCCCGTCATGACGGTTCCGTCATCCCGACGTCCCTGGATCGGCGCGCGAGGACCACACAATGCAATCGGTGCCGCTCATCCTTTTCCTCTTCGCCCTGCTCGGCGGCGCCGTCGCCGCGATCTTCGCCCCGCTCTATTTGGATCGTTTCCGCCGGGAACTTTCGCGAGTCGACGAAATGGAAGAGATCGCTCGGACGCTCGGTCTGCGGTTCTCGAGAGGGGACCCCGCGTACCCCGGATCTACTGCGTTCCGTTATCCGTTCGAGCTCTTCTCACGCGGAATCGAGCAGACCTGCGAGAACTTCCTCACCGGAACGATCGACGGCGTCGATGTGGTCGCCTTCGATTTTCTGTACCGGCTGCGGCTCGGCTCCGACGATCAGCCAAACCAGGACGCGCGATCCGAACCCATTCGCTACAGCTGCGCACTAGCGACGGTCGAGGGAAACCGCCCGCATGTCGTCGTCGAGCCCGCCTCGGCCCCGTTGACCGCTCGCGCCGACGGCGAACCGGTGCACCTCGAATGGGGAGACTTCAACGCGCGCTACCGGGTGGTCTCGCCCGACCGCGGATTCGCCGCCGCGCTTTTAGATGTCGGGCTCATGGCGTGGCTGGTCGACGGCGCGCCGCCGCAGGCGCTGACGTGGGAGATCCAGCGCGACCAGGTGCTCTGCCGCGCGTCGAGCCTCGAGCCCGATGAGATCGCTCGGCTCGTGAGCGCGCTGCCCGCGTTCGCGCACCGCATCGGTCGGGGCGCCTCGGACTAGCTCGCGTACGAGATGAGCTCGAGCAGCGTCCCATCGGGATCGCGAAAATACACGCTCGTCCCGCGGCCCTTCGCTCCGCCTCTCGTCATCGGACCCGCCTCGACTCGGACGCCTCGCGCCCGTAGGTGCTCGAGCGCCCCGTCGATCGCGCCGCCCACTCGAAGCAGAGGTCGCTGTTCCCGGGACCGACCGGTTTTTCGCGCGACCATCGCCGGCCGCGTGCCGGGTCCGTGGACGTTCAGCTGCTGCCCACCAATGCGGTAGGCGATCCGCCCGTCGATTTCGACGATATCCGCGCCGAGGACATCTCGATAGAACCTGTTCGAACGCTCGAAATCGCTCACTGCGATGACGACGTGGTCCAGGCGCACATTCGCACGATAGGAGCGAGCGGCTGAATCGACACTGGGAATAGTTACGGCGTGGAGTGCGTTGTGCGGCAGCGACGACAGGAGGGGTCTCCATGACCGTCACATCTGTCATCACGAGCGACCTCGCGCTCGCGCTTGTCCGCGCGGTGGTCGGCCTCGTTATCGCGGCTCACGGAGCGCAAAAAGTACTCGGCGTGTGGGGCGGGCCCGGCCTAGCGGGATGGACTCAGGGCATGACTCGCATGGGAATGCGCCCGGCGGCGTTCTGGGCGTGGGTCTCGGCATTCGCGGAGCTCGCCGGCGGCATCGCCTTCGCGCTCGGCTTGCTGCTGCCGGTGGTCGCCGCGGCTCTGACGATCCAGATGGCTGTTGCCATCGCGCGCGCGCACTGGAGCAAAGGCTTCTGGAACGGAAAGGGCGGGATCGAATTCCCATTCACCCTCGGGACGATCGCCGCGATCAACGGCTTCGTCGAACCCGGCGCGTACTCGCTCGATCGAGCGCTCGGTCTACCGGCGATGGGCGCGGGCGTCTACGTTGCCGTCCTCGTCGTGGGTACGCTCGCCTACCTGGTCGGCGCGCGAGCGGTCGGTCCGGAATCCGCGAAGGTGAACCGGGCGGCCTGAACCGAGGTTCGTGAAGACGACGCCGGACGCGTTTATTCTCACCGGCGACCGTGAAAGAAGCCCTCGCGCGTCTCGATGCGCTGATGAATCGTCTCGTCGAGGCGGATCAGACCGGCACGGGGATCGATCCGCTGCGGGTCGCGAACGAGCTGGGCCAGATCCGCCAGCTGCTCGCCGAAGCGCCCGCCGTGGTTCGCGCGAAGGGTGGTCAAAAGCATTTCAGTGCGAGGCCTGCGGGACGATCTCGCACGGCGAGCGCCAGCCCGAGAAGTGCCCCACCTGCGGCGGACGCAAGTTTTTCGCTGCGGATATAGAGCAGCCGTTCGTGGAGTCCGGGGCCGGCTAGACCGCACGTTCGCCCGTTTCTGTGACGGACGAGACACTCGCGGCGCTTGCGCCCTTGCTGCGGACCCCTTATATTTCGGCAACTTAACTATTTGGAGTCCGAACCAGTGCCCACCCTTATCGAACGTCATGTCCCAGCGAAGACCGAGGATCTCGAGCTCGCGGGACTTCTTCTCAGCACGCTCCGGATCATCAAGATGGCCACAGCCGGGAACAGGGAGCACAGCCACGTGTCGGCCAACCGCGCAGGTGTGATGTGGCAGCTACGCGAACGCGCGATGCGAAGCGGTGATCTCGCGCAGCGCTGCGCCATGACCGCACCCGCGCTGACCGAGCACGTCGATTCGCTTGCGCGTGACGGATTCGTCCGGCGCCTCGAGGACCCGGCCGATCGGCGTGTCGTGCTTGTCGAGCTCACCGCTCAGGGACGTCGCGAGCTCGACAGACACAGCGAGATCATGAAACGGGGCGTAGCCAGCGTGCTCGCGAGGCTCCCCGCCGACAAGCGGGCACGTTTACGCGTTGCGCTGACGGACCTCAACGACTCCATAGAAGCCATGACCAAGGAGACCGCCAATGCCCGGTGAAATGACACGCAATGCCCGAATCCTGGCGACGGTCGGCGTGGGCTTGGCGCTCTTTCTCGCCGCCCTCGACCAGACGATCGTCGGCACAGCGCTCCCGCGCATCGTCGCCGACCTCAACGGTCTCGACTACTTCGCGTGGGTCGCGACGGCCTACCTCGTCGCGTCGACCACGCTCACGCCGATCGCGGGCAAGCTCGGCGACCTGTTTGGTCGCAAGCCGTTCCTTCTCGGCGGGATGATCGGTTTCGTCCTCGCGTCGGCGCTCTGCGGCCAAGCGCAGAACATGCCGGAGCTGATCGCGTTCCGCGGCATCCAGGGCATCTTCGGCGGCGTCCTCTTCGCGAGCGTGTTCGCGACCATCGGTGACCTCTACGCGCCGGCGGAACGCGCGAAGCTGCAGGGCGTCTTCGGCGGTATCTTCGGCATCGCCTCCGTCGTCGGCCCGACCGTCGGCGGTTATCTCACCGACAACCTCAGCTGGCGCTGGGTCTTCTATGTGAACGTTCCTGTTGGGGTCCTCGCGATCCTGGTGTGCCTCGTGACTCTTCCCGCGGTCGCGCACAACGCTTCCTGGCGCGATATCGACTTCGCGGGCGCTTTCACGCTGGCCGCGACGCTTGTCCCGCTCCTGATCGCGCTTTCCATCACCCAGAGCCACGACCTCACCTCACCCGAGGTGCTGGGCCTTCTGGCGCTCGCCGCTGTCATGGGCGTCATCTTCTTCCTCATCGAACGGCGCAATCCGCATCCGGTCGTGCCGTTCGGCTTGTGGAAGAACCCCACCTTTGCTGTTTCTACCGTCATCGGGTTTCTACTCGGCTTCGCGATGTTCGGAGCGATCCTCTTCGTGAGCCTTCTCTATCAGGGTGTCCTCGGGATCCCCGCGACGAACTCGGGACTCCTCATTACTCCGCTCATGGTCGGACTCATCAGCGCGAGCGTCGTCACCGGCCAGCTCATGGTGCGCATCAAGCGGTACCGGTACCTCGGCACCCTCGGGGCCGTGATCCTGACGATCGGCCTGTGGCTCCTCTCGCAGGTCACCGTCGGAACGCCCGAGATCGAGGTCGTCCGCGACCTCGTCCTCGTCGGACTCGGTGTCGGCGTCGGCATGCCCCTTTATCTAAACGCGACGCAGAGCGCGGTTGACGCGCGATTCCTCGGAGTCGTTTCGAGCCAGATCCAGTTCTGGCGCAACATCGGAAGCACGGTCGGCGTCGCTCTTCTCGGCTCGGTCCTCGGACACGAGCTCGGGACCAAGATCGCCGCCGCCGTCCCGCCGCAGCTCGCGGGCGCCGTGTCCGCGAACGCGGGGAATGCCCAGGCCATCTTCAGTCCGGCCGCGACCGCCGGCATCCCGGCGCCGATCCTTCTGGCGATCCGAGGCGCTCTCGCGGCGTCGCTCCACGATGTGTTCCTCATCGCGACCGGCGTCGCCGCACTCGCGGTTGTGGTCTCGCTCTTCCTCCAGGAGGTCCCGCTTCGTGGTCGCACCCCGGTCCGTCTGAGGGAGGGCGAGCACGCTGAGGCGGCCCCCGCCTTCGGCGGTTAGCCGTGCTGATCCGGCTCCTTCGGAGGTTCATCGCACCGTATCGGCGGCAGGTCGCGATCGTCACGGCGATCCTATTGCTGCAATCGGTCGGCAACCTGTACCTGCCCAATCTCAACGCGGACATCATCAACAACGGCGTGGCCAAGGGCGACACCGACTACATCTGGCGGACCGGCGCCGTCATGCTCGGGATCACGCTGATCCTCGGCCTCTTCGCGGTCGTGGCGGTCTACTTCGCATCACAGACGTCGATGGGCGTCGGCCGCGATGTCCGAGCCGGGGTGTTCGATCGCGTGCAGAGCTTCTCGGCTCGCGAGATGAACCGCTTCGGGACGGCCTCGCTCATCACGCGCAACACGAACGATGTTCAGCAGGTACAACTCTTCCTGCAGATCGCACTCACCATCCTCGTGAGCGCGCCGATCATGGCGATCGGCGGCATTGTCATGGCCCTTCGTGAAGATGCGACGCTGTCGTGGCTGCTCGTCGTGATCGTCCCGCTCATGGCCGGGGTCATCGGCGTGCTGCTCTTGATGGCGGTCCCGCTGTTCCGGCAGGTGCAGCAGAAGATCGACCGGATCACCCAGGTGCTGCGGGAGCAGATCACCGGAGTGCGCGTGGTACGCGCCTTCATTCGCGTTGGATCCGAGCGCGCACGCTTCGAGACGGCGAACGCGGACCTCACGGCAACGTCGCTCCGCGTGAACCGCATCTTTGCCGTCGCGTTCCCGGCCCTTCTCGTGATCATGAACCTCTCCACGGTCGCGATCCTGTGGTTCGGCGCCGGGCTCGTCGATCGCGGCGACATGCCGATCGGCAACCTCACCGCGTTCCTGCAGTACATCATGCAGATCCTCTTCGCGGTGATGACCGCGGTGTTCATGGTGATCCTGATCCCGCGCGCCGAGGCGAGCGCCCAGCGGATCGTTGAAGTGCTCGACACGAACTCGTCGATCACCGAGCCGCTCCGCCCGATCGCGCCGGAGCGGGTCAGAGGCCTTGTCGCGTTCGCCGACGTCACGTTCGCGTACCCGCACGGCGAGCGTCCCGTGCTGCATGGCTTGACCTTCGAGGCGCGACCCGGGCGCACCACGGCGATCATCGGCGGGACCGGCTCCGGAAAGAGCACGGTGGTGAATCTCGTGACGCGCGCCTTCGACGTCACCTCCGGCGCCGTACTGGTCGACGGCGTCGACGTGCGCGAACAAGCGCTCGAGGGCCTCTGGGGACGCATCGGGCTCGTGCCGCAGACCGCGTATCTGTTCAAAGGCACGGTGGCGCAGAACCTCCGCTTCGGCAACGAAAACGCCAGCGACGCGCAGCTCTGGCATGCGCTCGAGGTCGCGCAGGCGCGCGATTTCGTCGCCGCGATGCCCGGCCAGCTCGAGGCGCCGATCGACCAGGGCGGCACGAACGTCTCGGGCGGACAGCGGCAACGCCTCGCGATCGCGCGCGCGATCACCAAACGCCCCGCCATCTACCTCTTCGATGACTGCTTCTCCGCGCTCGACGCCGGTACGGACGCGCGTCTGCGTATGGCGCTCAAGGGCGAGACCGGTGACGCGTCCGTGCTCATCGTCGCGCAGCGTGTCAGCACGATCCTGCACGCCGATCACATCGTCGTGCTCGACGAAGGACGTGTCGTGGGAAGCGGCACGCACGACGAGCTCATGCGGAGCAGCGCGGAATATCGCGAGATCGTCGAATCGCAGCTCGGGGCGGCCGCGGCATGATGATGGGCCGGCCACAGGGTGGCCCCAGCGGCCGACCGCAGGCAGGCCAGCGCGGTGGCCCCTTCATGGGGCTCAGCGCGCCGGTCGAGCGGTCGAAGGATTTTCGCGGCACGCTGGGGAAGCTGCTTGCGCGCCTTCGTTCGGAGAGGGCGGTGCTTGCCGTCGTCGTCGTGCTCGGCTCGCTCAGCGTCGCCTTCAGCGTCATTGGCCCGAAGATCACCGGGAACGCCATGAATGTCATCTTCGACGGCGTTATCGGAAAATCTCTTCCTGCGGGGGTTCCGAAGGAGCAGGTGATCGAGTCGCTTCGAGCCCACGGCCAGGGTCAGCTCGCCGACCTGCTCTCCGGCACCAACGCGGTCCCCGGCGTGGGCATCGATTTCACGGCGCTTGCCCAGATCCTCGCGCTCGCGGTGCTCGTGTACGTCCTCGCGTCGCTCCTCTCGTGGGCGCAGGCGTACCTCATGGCCGGCGTCGCGCAGCGGACCGTGTACGGGCTGCGGCGCGAGGTCGAGGAGAAGCTCGCACGGCTGCCGCTACGGTACTTCGATAGCCACGCGCACGGCGATCTTTTGAGCCGCGTGACGAACGACGTCGACAACATCGCGACCACCCTTCAGCAGGGCCTTTCCCAGCTGCTCACGTCGGCACTCACCGTGATCGGCGTGCTCGGGATGATGCTGTGGATCAGCCCGCTGCTCGCATTGATCTCGATCCTCGCGATCCCGCTGTCCTTCGCCGTCACGATCGTGATCGCCGGGCGCTCGCAGAAGGAGTTCATCGCGCAGTGGGCGGAGACCGGCGCGCTGAACGGGCACGTCGAGCAGATGCACAGCGGGCACGCGCTCGTGCAGGTCTTCGGGCGCCGCGCAAGCGCGATCGAGCAGTTCAACACCCAGAACGGACGGCTCTACCGCGCGAGCTTCCGCGCGCAGTTCCTGTCTGGGATCATCCAGCCGGCCATACAGTTCCTCTCGAACCTGAACTACGTCGGCGTCGCGGTCATCGGCGGGTACCGCGTCGCCTCCGGCGCGATGAGCCTCGGGGACGTGACGGCATTCATCGCCTACTCGCGGCAGTTCAGCATGCCGCTCCTGCAGATCGCCTCGCAGGCGAACCTTCTCCAGTCGGGGCTCGCGTCCGCGGAGCGCGTCTTCGAGTTCCTGGGCGCGCCGGAAGAAATGCCGGACCGTGTGTCCGTGGCGGCGCCCAAGGGTATAAGCGGTCATGTCGAGTTCGACGACGTCTCCTTCCGCTACCTGCCCGACAAACCGCTCATCGAGGATTTCTCTCTTGACGTACGCCCGGGAGAGACCGTCGCGATCGTCGGCCCGACCGGCGCCGGGAAGACCACGATCGTGAACCTGCTCATGCGCTTCTACGACATCGACGGCGGTTCGATCCGCCTTGATGGTGTGGACACGCGCGAGCTCCCGCGTGACGCGGTGCGGCGCGCATTCGGCATGGTGCTCCAGGACAGCTGGCTCTTCGCCGGGACGATCCGCGACAACATCGCATACGGAAAGGAAGGCGCCTCGCTGGACGAGATCGTCGCCGCCGCGACGGCCGCGCACGTCGATTCGTTCGTGCGCACGCTCCCCGAGGGGTACGACGCCATGCTCGAAGAGGAAGCGTCGAACATCTCGGCTGGCCAGCGGCAGCTCATCACCATCGCGCGCGCGTTCCTGGCCGATCCAAGCGTCCTCATCCTCGACGAAGCGACGAGCAACGTCGACACACGCACCGAGGTGCTCATCCAGCAAGCGATGGCGCGGCTCCGTCATGGCCGAACCTCCTTCGTCATCGCCCACCGTCTCTCGACGATCCGCAACGCGGACAACATCGTCGTCATGGACGGCGGCCGGATCGTGGAGCAGGGCGACCATGACGAGCTCCTGCGCAAGCGGGGCTTCTACTACGATCTCTACCAGAGCCAATTCGCCGAGACCGTCGGTGTGGACGCGGCCGGTCGCCCGATGGTCCCCGTGCTTCAACCGGCGGGATAAGCCCCGGCCCGCGCCCTCCTAGCCACGCCCCACACGCCTCCGGATCGCGGCGTCCATCTCGCGCGTGGCCTCGCGTTCTTTGATCACCTGTCGCTTGTCGAAGCGCTTGCGGCCTCGCGCGACCCCGAGCTCCACCTTGGCTCGCCCGTGCTTCGTGTACATGCGCAGCGGAACGAGCGTGTACCCCTTCTGAGCGATCGTGCCGACGAGGATGCCGATCTCGTCCTTGTGCAGCAGCAGCTTGCGCGGGCGGAGGGGATCGTGACTGTCGTGCGCCGAGTTCGCCCACGGCGCGATGTGCACGTTCCGTAGCCACACCTCGCCGTTCTCGACGCGCGCGTATCCGTCGCGCAGGTTGGCGTGACCCGCACGGAGCGACTTGATCTCGGTCCCGCGCAGCGCGATGCCCGCCTCGAGCCGCCGCTCGATCTGGTAGTCGAAATGGGCCTTGCGGTTCTCAGCAAGCTGGACCTCGCGCACCGGTTCGGCGGGAGGGGTGTCGGTCTTTCGGGAGGGCATGGCGCCCAGATTAGGCGGTGAAAACGAAGAGCGGCGGCATCTCTGCCGCCGCTCTCCTTTGCCGGGTCACCAAAGACCCAGTGAGTTAGTGCGCGTTCACCTCAGATCGATTCATTACGAAAGGCTGAAGTGAGCTCACATGGGTCTTTGGATTCCCACTGGCATCGCCCACTCCACATCACCTCCTTTCTTTCGGCAACGATGCTACATGGCCGGGAGTTAGCGTCAATGTCGCGACGGATTCACTGGACGAACACGAGTGTGTCTGGGGTGCGGACTGCGTAAGCGAAGAAAGCAGTAGCGGCGTTAGCCGCTACGGCAAATAGCCCATTGGATTGACTGCGCGCCCGTTCGCGATCGTCATGAAGTGCAGATGTGGGCCGGTCGTGAATCCGGTCATTCCGACGTACGCGATGATCTGGCCCGCCGAGACGGTCTGCCCCACCGAGACGATCGGCCAGTGCAGGTCGTCGAGGTGACCGTAGAGCGTCGAGAAGTTGAAACCGTGCGCGATGATCACCACGACGGCGGTGTCCCCGTACGCGAGGTAGGGGCGACCGACGGTGACCACCTTGCCGGCCGACGCTGCGCGGATCGGGGTGTACTTCGGCGCGGCGATGTCGATGCCGTTGTGGAAGCCGCCCCAGCGCGCGCCGAAGCCCGAAGTGATCGGTCCGCGGAGCGGCCACATCGCGAGCTTCGAACCGTTGAAGACGCCGAGCCCGCTGCCGCCCGCGGCCTGTGCCGCAAGGGTTTCGTACTGCGCTTCGGCCTCGTCGAGCTGTCGCGTGAGGACGGCCGTCGTCTGATTGGTCTGGCTGACCTGGCCTTGCGCGGACTGTCTCTGCTGCGACGCGACCTGCCGAGACGCCGCCTCCGCGTCGATAGCCGTCTGCGCCTCGGCGACGAGCTTGTCGTATTTCGTCTTCGCGGTCGCAAGCTGGGTCCGCTGGGTCGTGATCTGATCGGCGAGGCCAAGGATCTCCTTCTCTTTCGTGGAGGCCTGGTCCTGCTTGTCCTGCGTGTCGGCCCGCAGAGTGCGGATCTCGTTCGCGAGCTGCACGTCCTGCCGATTGATGAAGATCATGGCCTGTAGACGATTGGCGAATTCGGTGAGTGACGACGATGAGAGAAGCATCTCGAGCGGGCTGATGAGGGCCTGCCGGTAGGTCGTGCGGAGGTGGCGCGCGTACAGATCCTCCTGAGCCGCGAGTTGCTTGGTCTCCTCCGCGGCCTCGGCTTTCAGCGAGTCCGTGAGCGCTTTCGTCTCGTCGAGCTGGAACGTGACGAGCGCGAGTTGCTCCTCGGCTATCTGTATCTGATAGAAGAGCTGGTCGGCTTCGGATTGCGCGTTCGCCTGCTTGGTGGCGAGGTCGGAGATCCGTGCGTTGGTCTGATTCACGACCGCCTGGAACTGATTGGCGACGGCCTGGTACCGCTCGGCGTTCGCGCGGGAGATCTGTACGGCGCGCTCGAGCTCTTCCTTGCGCTTCAGCGCGGCGGTGATGGGGTCGTCAGCGGAAGCGAGCTGCGCGAACGAACCGAGGATCGCGCAGACAACCAGCGCGACCGTGGTCGCGCGAGTGGCACGCGTCCTCCAAACCCCACCTCCCCGAGCGGGTTGCCGGGGAGTTCCCATGCGTGGCGCATCGTCGCACCGCGCATCGGTCGGGGTCAAGGCTTTCCGAGGGCTCATTTGGCGAGGTGCGCCCGCACCGACAGCATCGCGCCGCCTCCGCCAACGGCAAGCGCGAGGGCGAAGACGCTTCCCACGAGCTGCCAGACGAAGGTGGTCCCGAACGAGAGCGGGAGGATCTCGATGAAGTTGACCATCGCACCCATGACCGGTCCGGCCGCCACGAGAACGACGGCGGTGGCGGCCACGGCGCCAAGGGCGCCCACGAGCATTCCCTCGACGATGAAGGGCCAGCGCACGAACCAGTCGGTGGCGCCGACGAGCTTCATGATCTCAATCTCGTCGCGCCGGGCGTGCACCGCGATGCGGATGGTGTTCACGATCACGAAGAGCGCGACGATCAGCATCATCGCGAGCACTGCCAGCCCGCCGAACGAGAGGACCCGCGTGATGGTCAGGAGCTTGTCGACGACCTGCGGGTTGTCGACGACGTCGCTCACGACGCCCTTTCCGATCTCCTCGCGGAGGGAGGCGGCGACCCGCGAGGCGTCCTGGGCGTGGGAGAGCTTGATCTCGAGCGAGTCCTGGAGCGGGTTCGATGACGTGTCGACGATCTGGATGTCCGGGCGCCTGGCCGCTATGTCGACGAGCCGGGCCATCGCCTGAGCCTTGGTGACGTAGTCGACTCGCGAGACCGCTGGGTCGCCCTCGATGCGCGCGCGAAGCGCGAGGACATCTGACACGCGAGCGTTGTCCTCAAGGAAGATCGCGAGCTCCACCTTCGATTCAAGAACGCCGACCGCCGCCTGTAAGCCCCGGTCGGTCGCGAGGAAGAACGCGAACAGCAGGAGCATCAGACCGATCGTGAAGGTCGAGGCAATGCTCATGACGGGGTTCCGCCAGAAGCCCTGCGCGGCAGTGGTGCCGATGTACTCGAGTCGCCTCATGCCGCGTACTGGCCCTCGCGCTCGTCGCGCACGACCATCCCGTGATCGAGGTGGACGACGCGGCGGCGAAGCGCGTTGACGATCTCGGCGTTGTGGGTGGCCATGAGCATCGTGGTTCCGAGCTCGTTGACCCGAACGAGGAGCTTGATGATCTCCCAGCTCGTGACCGGATCGAGGTTTCCGGTCGGCTCGTCGGCGATCAGGATCTTTGGCCGGCTCACCAGCGCTCGCGCGATCGCGGTGCGCTGCTTCTCACCACCCGAGAGCTGGTCCGGGAAGTGTTCGCGGCGCTGCGACAGGCCGACGAGCGCGAGCGCGCGCTCGGTCTCCTCGCGCACCTCTTCGCCGGAGTGCCCGGTCACGAGCAGCGCGAAGCCGACATTCTCCGCGACGGTCTTGCGCGGGAGAAGCTTGAAATCCTGGAACACGACGCCGACGCGACGGCGCAGCTTCGGCACCGCCGATCTCCGCATGCGGACAACGTCCTGGCCGTCGACCCACACGCGGCCGGACGACGGCAGCTCTTCGCGGATGAGCAGGCGGATGAGGCTGGACTTGCCAGCGCCGGAGGAGCCGACGAGAAAGACGAAATCCCCCGAGTCGATCTCGAGATCTACATCGCGGAGAGCGTCGGTACCGTTCGGATAGCGCTTGCTGACGTCGTCCAGCGTGATCAGTTCGTTGCCCCTCCCAAGGAGCGCCACCATACCGGGACGTTCGCTTGGGACAACGTCAAAACGGTCGAAAAAAGTACCGTTGGGGCCTCTTTGCTACGCACCCCGGACAAGCATGCGCCGCGATTGCAACCCGCTTCGGTGCGTCTGAGCGCTGGCTGCCGGCTCAGCGGGGCAGATCGAGCTGCGTCTGCGCTGGACGAGTCATGGTGAACGTTGCTATCGAAGCGATCTTCGTTTCTCCGACGGCCATGACCTTGACGCCCATCGTGGCGCGGCCGAGAGCACGCACCTGCTCGAGGGGTGTGCGGATGACGACGCCGTTCGACGTGATGAGAAGGATCTCCTGGGTGCCTTCGTCGACCATCTGTATCGCAGCCACATTGCCGGTCTTGGGCGAAAGCGCGGCGAGGATCACTCCCTGGCCGCCGCGGCCCTGTGTCGGAAACTCGGCAACGGCGGTCCGCTTGCCAAAACCGTTCTCGGTGACCGAGAGGGCCTCGGTCCGAGGCCGGGCGATGCCCATGCCGACGACCTCGTCGCCCTTCCCGAGGCGAATCCCGGTGACTCCCTGCGTTTGCCGGCCCATCGGGCGGGCGTCGGTGGCCTTGAAAGTGATCGCCTTGCCCTTCCGGGTCGCGAGCAGGATGCGGTCCTGCGCCGTGCACGGCGCGACCCACGCGAGCTGGTCGCCCTTGCGAAGAGCGATCGCGATGAGGCCCGCGCGCCGGACGTTCGCATATTCGGAGAGTGGCGTCTTCTTGATGAAGCCTTTCCGCGTCGCCATCACGAGGTGCTCCGCCGAGCTCGTGTCGCGCAGGGCGACGAGCGCCGAGACGCGCTCTCCGGCCTGCATCGCCTCGAGGATGTTCTGGATCGGTGTGCCTTTCGCGGTCCGGCTTGCGTCCGGCAGCTCGAAGACCTTCAGCGCGAACACGCGGCCGCGGTCGGTGAAGACATAGAGGCGGTCGTGGCTGCGCGCGACCACCAGGTGCTCGACGTCGTCCTCGTCACGCGTCGCCATCCCGATCACACCGCGTCCCCCGCGGTGCTGGGCGCGATAGCTCGAAAGCGGCATGCGCTTCACGTAGTTGCGACTCGACACCGTGATGACGACATCCTCGTCGGCGACGAGCTCCTCCGCCGAGAGCTGGCGCGGCGTGTCGTCGACGACCTCGGTACGGCGATCGTCGCCATATTTGGTGGCGATCTCGTCGAGGTCCTGCTTGATGAGGGAAAGGATCCGGCGCGGGCTGGCCAGGATCGACTCGAGCTCGGAAATCAGCTTGATCGTCTCGCGGTAGTCGTCGTCCAGCTTCTGACGCTCCAGTCCCGAGAGCCGGCGGAGCTGCATGTCCAGGATCGCTTTGGCCTGCGCTTCCGTGAGGCCGAACCCCTCGCGCAGCTTCCCAACGAGCAGGACCTCCTGACCCTTGTGCGCGCGGATGAGTTTGATGATCTCGTCGATATGGTCGTGCGCGATCTTGAGACCCTCGAGGATGTGTGCGCGCTCTTTTGCCTTCCGGAGGTCGTGGTCGGTACGGCGGCGGATGACCTCGCGGCGATGATCGACGTGGTGCTGGAGGATCTCCTTGAGCGAGAGGGTGCGCGGCTGCTGGTCGACGAGGGCGAGCATGTTGAAGTTGAACGCGGACTGCATGGCGGTGTGCTTGAAGAGATTGTTCAGAACGAGGGTCTTGTCGTCGTCGCGCTTTATCTCGATGACGATGCGCATCCCCTCGCGGTCGCTCTCGTCGCGGATGTCGGAGATACCGGCGAGCTTTTTGTTCTGGACGAGATCGGCGATCTTCTCGATGAGCGACGCCTTGTTCACCGCATAGGGCAGCTCGGTCACGATGATCGCGTCGCGGTTGCCACGGAGCTGCTCGTTGTGCGCCTTTGCGCGCGCGATGATCCGCCCACGGCCTTGCGCGTACGCGCGGCGGATCGCGTCGACCCGCTCCGCGGCGCCGGTCTCGACATTGCGTTGCTCGTCGAACCGGTAGATGACGCCGCCGCCAGGGAAATCCGGGCCGGTCACGGTCTCGCAGAGGTCGTCGGTGGTCAGCTCGGGGTCGTCGATGAGACGCTTGGTGGCGGCCACGATCTCGCGGAGGTTGTGCGGCGGGATGTTCGTCGCCATACCGACGGCGATGCCGGCGGACCCGTTTACGATGAGATTCGGAACGCGTGCCGGCAGGACCGCGGGCTGCTGATGCCGGTTGTCGTAGTTCGGCACCCAGTCGACAGTTTCCTTCTCGATGTCGGCGAGCATCTCGGTCGAGATCGCGGCGAGGCGCGCTTCCGTGTAACGCATGTGCGCGGGCGGGTCGTCGTCGATCGAGTTGTGGACGAACACGCCGGCGGCGAGCGCGAAGTTCTGGGTGAGGTCGACGGTCAGGTCGTACACGTCCGCGCGGCCCGCGGGCTCGACCTTGCTCACCTTCTGGGTCAGGCTCGCCGGGATCGGGAACGCGCCGGTGCGGTGGAGACGCTCGGGGATGGCGCTCCGCGAGAACGGCATGAGCTGGTCCTTCGCCTTGAGCTGCTGCGCCTCGCGGTACGTCCCGTCGCGCAGCATGAACCTGTGGTCGGGCGTGCAGACGATCTCCGCACCTGACTCGAGAGTGACCTTCACGACGGGGTCGTTGCGGCGGACGAGGCGCGGCGCACGGAGGGGCTTAATGCGGACGTTCCGGTGCGGGTCGACCGTGAAGATCTCCGCTCGGAGGCCCTTGTGCGCCATCTCGACGAGCTCCGTGAAGGGTTTCTGCTCGCCGTTGTAAAGCTCGACCTTGGTCTCGCCGGTGAAGCACCCGAAGTTCCCCTGTCCCTGCACGAGGGGATAACGCGCGGCGAAGTCCTGAGCGAGCCGGACGAGGGCGTCGTAGATCGGAACGTCCCCGTGGGGGTGGTACTTGGCCATGACGACGCCGACGACGTTTGCCGACTTCCGGAACGGCCGGTCGTTTCGCAGGCCCTCCTCGAGCATCGTGTAGAGGATCCGGCGCTGAACAGGCTTGAGGCCGTCGCGAACATCGGGGAGCGCGCGAGCGACGATCACGCTCATCGAGTAGTCGAGATAGGCCTGCCGCATCTCGTGCTCGAGCTCGACGCCGATCACCCGCTCGTTCGTTGGTTCTTCGATCACGTTATCTGCTCACTCATCTAGGTTCGCCCGTGCTCGGCCGCGCGCTCTTCATGCTCGACGGCAGCGCGCACGCGTGCGAACGCGTCGTCCACCCCTGCATAGCGTCGTTCCAGCTCGCGGCGGCGGCCCTCGGGCATCCGCAGAAAGGTCGCCTCGGCCTCGGCCAACACGGTGCCGTCATCGGCGCGGTCGACGGTCCCGTGCGTCTCGATGAGGCGGCCACGGTCGCGCGCGATCTCGCCAATGACTCGGAGGTGCTCGCCGATGGCGACCGGATGCCGGAACGTGACGTTGATCTTGGCTGTCACGCCCCAAATGCCCTGATGGAAGATCGCCCAGCCCATTGCCTCGTCGAGGAGTGCCGTCACCACGCCACCGTGAAGCAGACCGTCGTAACCCTGATGGCGCTGGAGCGCGGTGTACGGCGCTTCAGCACGATCGCGCGACACCTCGAACTCGAGGTGCAGCCCGCCCGGGTTGAGCTGCCCGCACGCGAAACACCAGTGTTGGAAATCGACGCCGAGCTCGGAGAGCTTCGCCATTAGATGTCGAGGGCCGCCTTGTTCGCATTCGCCATGATCCACTTCTTTCGACCCTCGACCTCGTTACCCATGAGCTCGTCGAAGACGAGATCCGCTAGCTCCGCATCTTCGAGGGTGACACGCCGAAGCGTCCGGGTCGCGGGGTTGAGCGTGGTGTCCCAGAGTTGCTCGGCATTCATCTCCCCGAGTCCCTTGTACCGGGCGATCGCAGGCTCGCGTCCGCCCTTCCCGTCGTCCGTGCCCTCGTCGGTATTCGTGGAGGCGACGTCGGCCTGCTCTTCGGCCTCCTCAGCGGCACGACGACGGGTGCGAGCAGTCGCCTTGTCTCCGTCGGCGGCGGCCTTCTCGCCCGCGGCCTTCTTTCGGTCATCCCGCTTGGTCTTCGCGGTGGTCTTCAGGTCCTTGATTGACTTGTCACGCTCGTTGTCGGAATACGCCCACCGGACTTCCTTGCCGAGCTGGAGCCGATACAGAGGTGGTTGGCCGATGTAGATGCGGCCATCTTCGACGAGCGGCCGGAAGTGCCGGTACAGCAAAGTGAGGAGGAGCGTGCGAATGTGCGAGCCGTCGACGTCCGCGTCGCAGAGGAGAATCGTCTTGCCGTAGCGGAGCTTCTTGATGTCGAAGTAATCCCCTATTCCGGTGCCGAGCGCGGTGATAAGCGCCTTGATCTCCTCGTTCCCCAGCATCTTGTCGGCGCGCGCCTTCTCGACGTTCAGGATCTTGCCTCGGAGCGGCAGGATTGCCTGCGTGCGCCGGTCCCGGCCGCCCTTTGCGCTGCCGCCGGCGGAGGGGCCTTCGACGATGAAGATCTCGCACTTCTCGGGATCGCGCTCCGAGCAATCGGCGAGCTTGCCGGGCAGAGAGAATCCGTCGAGGGCGCCCTTGCGCTGGACGAGATCGCGTGCCTTGCGCGCCGCCTCGCGCGCGCGGAACGCGGTCAGGCACTTCTCGACGATGCGTCGGGCGTCCGACGGGTTCTCCTCGAGGTACTGGCCGAGCGCGTCGTTGACCGCGGTCGCGACCTGGCCGGCGACCTCGGCGTTACCGAGCCGCGTCTTGGTTTGCCCTTCGAACTGTGGCTCGCGGATCTTGACGCTGATGACGGCAGTCAGCCCCTCACGTACGTCGTCCGAGGTCAGGTTCGGGTCGGCGTCTTTCAACGCGCCGCTCTTGCGCGCGTATGCGTTGATCGTGCGGGTCAGGGCGGTGCGGAACCCGGTGAGGTGCGCGCCGCCGTCGATCGTATTGATGTTGTTGGCGAACGTGTAGACCTTTTCCGCGAATGTGTCGTTGTACTGCAGCGCGACCTCGGCGATCGTGTTGTTCTCGAACGTCCGCTCCACGTAGATCGGTTTCGGATGCAGGTTTTCGTGCGTCCGATTTAGGTGGCGCACGAAGCTGATGACGCCGCCGTCGAAGTAGTAGCTCTCTTCGGTGCCGGTGCGCTCGTCGTGCAGTCCGAGCCACAGACGCTTGTTGAGATACGCGGTCTCGCGAAGCCATTGCGTGATGACGGTGGTGTCCCACTCGATGACCGGGAACATCTCCTTATCCGGCGTGAAACGGGTGACCGTCCCGGTCAAGCGCGCCGGGTCGCGCCAGGGCAACGACGCCGGCGATGGCAGCTGTTGCTTGGTGATCGCGCGGACGGCGCTCGTCGGTTTCCCGCGCTCATATGACTGAGTGAAGATCTTCCCGTCTCGGTGGACCTCTACGACCATCTCGGACGCGAGCGCGTTCACCACCGAGACGCCTACTCCATGAAGGCCGCCGGTGACCTTGTACCCGGCGCCGCCGAATTTTCCGCCGGCGTGCAGGATCGTCATGACGACCTGAAGCGCGTCCATCGCCTTGCCCTTCGCATCTTTCTGCGTCGGGTGCGGCCCGACCGGGATCCCCCGGCCGTTGTCGGCGACCGTGATGTCGTTGGTCTTGTGGATCCAGAGGTCGATTCGATCGCAGGTTCCGTTCATCGCCTCGTCGATGGAGTTGTCGAGAACTTCGCGGACGAGGTGATGCAGGCCGCGCAGATCCGTCGTCCCGATGTACATGCCGGGGCGTCGGCGGACCGCCTCGAGGCCTTCGAGGACCTGAATATCCCCTGCGCCATATGAAGGCAATGCCGTGGGGCGGCGCTTGCGCTTGTCGTCGCCAGGAATGTCTTTCCTTACAGCCACGTTCAGTTCTTCCCCGCCCTGACGAGCAGTTCGTAGAGTCGCTCGAAATCCTCGTCGGAATAGAACTGGATCGCGATGCGGCCGCCGCGTCGACCGCGGAGAACCTCCACTTTCGTTCCGAGTGCCGCGCGGAGCTCGGACGTGACCTGAGCCAGGTCGGGGTCGCCGCCCCGGAGCCGCGGCCGCGCTCGTGCTCGACGCGTCGCGTGGACCATCTTCCGTGCGAGAGCCTCAGCTTCGCGGACGGAGAGACTCTTCGCGATCACGGCCGCGAGCGCTCGGAGTGCATCCGAAAGAGGTAGCGGCAGGAGAGCGCGGAGGTGGCCCTCGCCGATCTTTCCCTCGATCACGGCGTCTTGGAGCGCCTGAGGCGCGGTGAGCGTCCGAAGCATGTTGGCGACGGACGAACGGGACTTCCCAAGTCGCTCGGCGAGCTGTTCCTGGGTGAGGTCGTACGTTTCCAGTAAGAGCTTGTACGCGCGCGCCGTCTCGATCGCGTTCAGATCGGTGCGCTGCAGATTCTCGATGAGCGCGAGCTCGAGGCGATCCCCCACTTCCTCGCGGACGACGGCCGGAATCGTCGTCTTGCCGGCGAGCCGCGCCGCGAGGACGCGCCGGTGACCGGCGACGAGCTCGTACCCATCCCCCTCGGCCGATACCACTATCGGTTGCAGAACGCCGTGTCGAGAGATAGATGCGGCAAGCTCGGAGAGGCCTTCCGGGTCGAAGGCCGTGCGCGGCTGGTGACGGTTCGGCCGGACAAGCTCGAGCGGGATCTCACTCGTCGGCGGACGTTCGGACGTGACCCGGACGGGAGGATCGGATTGACCCAGGAGGACATCGAGACCGCGGCCAAGGCCGCTCCGCGCCATCAGGCGATCGCCCCGCCGAGAGCGATGGGAGCGCGGGCTCTCAGACGTGCCGAGAGCTCCCTTGCGAGATCGTCGTACGCCTGAGCGGCAGCCGACCGCCGGTCGTAGACCGAGATGGGCAGGCCATGGCTCGGCGCTTCGGCCAAGCGAACCGCCCGCGGAATTCGCGCGTCGGCGACGAGATTGGGAAAATGGCGTCGGACCTCGTCGATCACCTGGATGGAGAGCCGGTTCCGACGATCTTCCATCGTCAGAACTATGGCGAGGACCTCAAGCCGCTCGTTGAGATGCATTCGGACCGCCTCGATGGTCGAGAGCAGCTGCGCGAGACCCTCGAGCGCGTAGTACTCGCACTGGACGGGGATAACGACGACGTCGCCCGCGGTGAGCGCATTGATTGTCAGCAGTCCGAGGGACGGCGGGCAGTCCACAAGCACGGTGTCGTAGTTCCGCGTCGAGCGGAGAGCCTGCCGTAGCCGGTACTCGCGTGCCAGGAGCGGCACGAGTTCGACCTCGGCGCCAGCCATGTCCGGGCCGGAGGGGATGATGTCGAGGCCCGGGATAGCCGTTGGGATGATCGCCTCGTCGATTGGTAGCTCCTTCAGGATGAGACCGTAGATAGGATTCGGCGGGGCCTTGCTTATGCCGAGCCCACTGGTCGCGTTCGCCTGGGGATCGAGATCTACGATCAGAACCCGCTCTCCTTGCTCGACGAGTGACGCAGCGACGCTGATGGCAGTCGTTGTCTTCCCCACCCCGCCCTTCTGGTTGCTGACGACGAGAATCGTCAACTTGGCAGCCTTGTCACACGTGAAACATCGGCCGAAATTAGGGTAAAACTGGGAGCTGAAGCGGAGTGTTTCGTGCGCTCCATTCTAGCTGAGGTGAGCCTCGCCGACTACCCGCTACTCGTGTTTCGCGACCGTCTTGACGGGCGCCTAGTGCGCCCATTTTAGATAGCGAGGTAGCGACCGATCGGACCCCATCCAGCGCTGCGTCGGCCTGATAATCCGGATACAGCATGGGAGCCCGTTGGAGTAGCACGACCAAACGCGTCGTCGTCGCCCTTTTCGCGGTCGCCGCGCTGTACATCGTCTACCGCGCCGGAGACATCGTGCGCCCATTCGTCTGGGCCGGCGTGTTGGCTTTTGTGCTGCTCCCAGTGGTCGGTCTCCTCGAGCGTCGTCTTTCTCTGCCACGCACCGCAGCGGCGGCGATCGTCTTTATCGGACTGCTCGCGGCCATAATTGGTGGCGGTCGGCTGCTCGTTCCGCTGGCGCTTGATCAACTTCGCGACCTCCAACGCACGCTGCCGACCCTCGTGGCGAACGCGCAGAACACCCTCGCCGAGACCGCTGATCAGATTGGACTCGAAGACCTCGACGCGTTGATCGTGAACTTTGCCGGGATCGGCGACCTCACGCAGATGGTCGCTCGCGGCGCGGTGCCATTCATCGTCGGCCTCGGCCATTTCCTTCTCGAGCTCTTGGTCTTCCTCATCGCGACCTTCTTCCTTCTTCGTGATGCGCCACGTCTGTTTCAGTGGTTCCGCCGCATTCTTCCCGCGAGTCAGCGCAACGAGCTCATCCCGCTGTTCTCGCAGGTGAACGCGCTGCTCGGTCGCTATGTCCGCGGTCAGATGTTCCTCATCGGCGTGATGTCGACCGCCACATTCGTCGGCCTCTCGATCCTGCAGGTCCCGTTCGTGCTGCTGCTTGCGGTCATGACGGGTGTGCTCGAAGTGATCCCGATCGTTGGGCCGATCACCGCCGGTGCCATCGCGTGCCTGGTCGCACTGGGGCATCCCGCGCCATGGGGGCTATCGCAGATCTGGTACGTCGCGATCGTGGCCGTGATGTACACGGTGCTCCGGCACGCCGAGGACTATTTCGTGATCCCCCTCGTTATCGGCCGGATCGTGAAGCTGCACCCGGCCGTCGTGATCTTTTCGTTGCTGACAGGGGGCGCCCTGTACGGCCTCCTCGGCGTCCTCGTCGCCGTGCCGGTCGCAGCGACGCTTCGCCTTGTCCTCATCTACTTGGGCGCGAAGCTTCGGGACGAGGACCCGTTCCCGCAACTCGAGCAGGAGCTCGAAGTCTCGCACCCCGCGCCCCCAGCGGCGACGCGCGCCCTTGGTCGGCGCGCGCACTCGTAAGCGGACGAGCGGAACGAAGGCATGTCCACCGCCGTCTGGTCCCGCGAAGGGGGAACGATGCGCTTCTTGCTCGGCATCCTGATCCCATTGACGGCGGCTCTCCTCCAGGGGACCGTCGCGCCCCTCATCGCGGTCGGCGGCGCCCGCCCGTCGCTACCGATATTGGTAGCTGCCTCGTGGTCGATCGCGGCTGGGGCGCGCGAGGGAGTCTGGTGGGCGTTCCTCGGTGGGCTTGCGTCGGATCTCATATCCGCGGGACCGCTCGGTGCCTTTGCTCTCGCCTCCCTCCCGCCCGTCGCGGCCGTTGGACTTCGTGATGCCGGGCCAGGGCGGCCAACGCCGATCATCGCTGGCGCGGTGCTCGTCGGACTTGCGGCGGTCGCCGCCGGACTCATCTACATCGGCATCCTCGCGGTCACGGGAGAGGCCGTCTCGTCACTGCCACTCGCCGCGGGTGCGACCGTCGCGAGCGCCCTCTACACCGGCTTGCTTGCTGTCGCGATCTATCCCGTTGCGCGACTTTTGCGCCGCGCCACTGAGAAGCAGGGAGCGTTAGGAGTCTGGTGAGACAAAACGGACGCTCCTTCGTGCCGATCCGGCGTTTTATCGCCTTCGGGATCACTATCTTCATCGTCTTCACGACCCTCACCGCGCGGCTGTACGACCTCGAGATCGTCCGTGGCGACTACTACCACGAGCTCTCCGAGCAGAACCGGATCGTGCGGTTGCCGGTTGCGGCCGAGCGCGGCGGCATCGTCGACCGGACGGGGTACGTTCTGGCGCGCAACATCCCGGGTTTCGCGGTTAGCGTGATCCCGGTCGACCTGCCACGCACCCGAGAAGGGGAGCTCTCGCAGCGGCTCGGTTCGCTCCTCGATGTCTCAAGCGAGTCGGTCGGCGACGCCATCCGTGCCCAGCGGATCCGCAATCCCTACGAGCCCGTGCGCATCTCCAAGACCCCGGTGCCGCGCGAGATCGCGCTCGCAGTCACCGAGCGCGCCGAGCTCTTTCCCGGCGTTCGCGTCGACCCCGAGAGCATCCGTTTCTACGCGGACGGCACCCTGTACGCACCCGTGATCGGCTACACCGGGCCGCTCACGGAGCAGGAGCTCTCGACGCTAAAGGACAGCGGCTATCTCGCCGACGACGATCTCGGACGGACCGGCATCGAAGACGTCTACGAGCGATATCTCCGCGGGATGTATGGCTGGCGCGAGATCGAGCGCGACGCCGCGCAACGCGAGATCAAGACGCTCGCGCTGCAGCGGCCAACAGTCGGGAACACGGTCGCGCTCACGATCGACGACCGTCTCCAGAAGCTCCTCGATGCCGAACTGCGCAAGGGCGTTGACGAAGACAAGTTCACGCAGGCCGTCGGCGTCGCGATGAATCCGCAGAACGGCGAGATCCTCGCGATGGTCTCCATCCCTGGATATGACAACAACATGTTCGCCCGCGGGATCACGACGGCGGAGCTTGACGCACTGAACGCAGACGACCGCCATCCGCTCGTGAACAAGGCGATCGGCGACCGCTACCCGGCGGGATCGACCTTCAAGATGGTCACCGGCCTCTCCGCGCTCTCGGAGGGCACCGCGACGCGGGACACCGTCGTGAACGTCTCGGCGAGCTCCTTCAGCGTCAGCGGAACGACGTTCTACGACTGGCGCGCCCACGGCTCGCTCAACTTCGTCACTGGGTTTGCTCACTCGAGCGACATCTACTTCTACACCCTGGCCGGTGGGACGCCGTTCGCGCCGAGTGTCCACGGTGTAGGCCCGGAAGCGATCGCGAAGTACGCCCGCATGCTGGGCTTCGGCGCGCCTACGGGGATCGATCTTCCAAACGAGAATGGCGGGATCATGCCGGACCCTCAGTGGAAGCTGGCGACTTTCGACGAGCCTTGGACGATCGGCAACACGTACCAGGAGGCGATCGGGCAGGGCTTTGTTGCTGTCACGCCGCTGCAGCTCCTGAACGCATATGCCGCGGTCGCGAACGGCGGGACGCTCTGGCAGCCGCATCTTCTAAAACAGGTGACGGACGCCTTCGGCAAGAACGTGCCGATCCCTGAGTGGAAATCACAGAAACTCGACATGACCCAGGAGAACCTCCGGCTGCTTCGTGAGTCCGCGCGTCGCGTCGTGACGATCGGCCACGCGTACATGCCGAACTTAAGGATCCCGATCGCAGGTAAGACGGGCACAGCCGAATTCGGCGCTTCGGCCGGCAAGGACAGCGCCGGCCGCAACAAGCTCGGGTTCCACAACTGGTTCGTGTCGTTCGTCCCGCAGGCCGACAACACGGACCCGACGGCGCAGATCGCCATGGTGATCTTCACGTACGACTCATCGAAGTCGCTCTGCGAGCTGTGCTTGAACCCGGCCATCGGGATGACCCAGCGGATCCTCGAGCAGTACCTCGGGGCGACTAAGTGAGCGTCCGACCCCTGGCGCTGTCGCGTCCCGCGACGCCGCTGCACGACCGGCCGGCCCCGCGGCGGTGGGTGCAGCTCGATCCGATCCTACTGATCGTGACCCTGCTCCTCATCGGCTACGGCCTCGTGATGACGTACTCGACGACCGCCGAGACACGCACGTTCACCGGAGATCCGATGCAGTTCGTCATCCGCGGCGCGATATGGGCCGCGGTCGGGATGGCGGCGATGGCCGCGATCGCGCTCTTCGACTACGCGTGGCTCGGCGCGTTCGCGCCCCTGCTGTACGTCTTCACGCTTGGGCTGCTCTCGGTGGTGCTCGCGATCGGTACGTCGAGCCTCGGCGCGCAGCGGTCGGTCAACATCGCCGGCCTTTCCTTCCAGTTCAGTGAGGTCGCGAAGGTCCTGATGATCATCGTGCTCGCGAAGTTCTTCGCCGATCGCCGCGCGTCGATCGGCTCCCCGCTGACGATGCTGCTTGGGCTCGGGTTGCTCGCGCCGGCGGTGCTCCTCGTGTACCGGCAGCCCGACCTCGGGACCAGCCTCGTGTTCATCGCGATCTTCTTCGGCATCGCGTTCCTGGCCGGTGCGCGGATCTGGCAGCTCGTCGCGCTCGTCGCGGTCGCGGCGGCGTCATTCCCGGTCGTTTGGTCCCTGCTCAAGGAATACCAACAAGCGCGGCTCTCGGCCTTCCTCGATCCCTACTCGGATCCGCAGGGTGCCGGCTGGAACATCATCCAGTCGCTCATCGCCGTCGGCTCGGGCGGCGCGACGGGGAAGGGGCTCACGGCCGGCACGCAATCGCCGCTTGGATACCTGCCGATCGCGGAGTCGGACTTCGTGTTCTCCGGCCTCGCGGAGGACCTCGGCTTCGCCGGCGCCGTGATCCTGTTCGCGCTCTACATCGTGCTGCTTATCGCCGCTCTGCGCGTGGCGCTTCGCGCCAAGGATCCCTTCGGGATGCTGATAGGTGCGGGGATCGCGACGATGCTCCTCTTCCAGATCATGGTGAATGTCGGGATGGCTATCTCGCTCATGCCCGTCACCGGCATCCCGCTTCCGTTCATCTCGCACGGTGGCAGCTCGCTCGTTTCGATCTGTTTCGCCCTCGGCGTTCTCCAATCGATCTCGATGCGCCGCGAGCCCGAGGGCCCTTAGTCCGTATACTTTTCGCGAACGGCCACGAACGGGACCAGTACGCGCGTTCCCCTCGACGAAGAGAGCCGGCGGCAGGTGTGAGCCGGCGTCGCGGGAGCGCGGAACTCGCCCGGGAGCCGCGGGAGCGAACCGTCTAGGCGCTAACTCCCGCCGGGGTCACGCCCGTTATCAACGTGCTCGAGCGGAGAGCATCGGGGCTGTGGCGCAGTGGGAGCGCATCACACTGGCAGTGTGGGGGTCGCGGGTTCGAATCCCGCCAGCTCCAC
>DASWCR010000031.1:0-42281 GCA_036389995.1 Candidatus Limnocylindria bacterium
CCTACGAACGGCCTCACCAAGGCGAGCCAGGACGACATCTACAAGGGCTACTACGACACGAACACCTTCCCGCAGTACGGGAACCGTCTCCTGTCGTGGCCGTTTACCAAGTCGCTCGCCGTGATGTACGTCAACAACGACATCCTCAAGGAGATCGGCAAGCCCATCCCGAAGACCTGGGATGAATTCGAGGCGACCTCACTCGCAGCGACGAAGAAGGACGCTTCGGGCAAGGTCACGCGAATGGGCTTCGCCTTCAACACCGATGCCTCGTACTTCAACGCGCAGGTCTACGCGCGCGGCGGGAGTCTGATGGCAGCCGACAACAAGACGGTCGCCTGGAACGGCAAAGAGGGCCTCGCAGTGCTCCAGATGTACGACCGCATGAACAAGAACGGTTCGGGATACAGCCCGAAGAGCTTCGACTATCAGGGCGACCTCGCGACCGGCAAGCTCGCGTTCTTCTTCTCCTCGACTTCGACGGTGCCGTTCATGAAGCAGCTCGCCGACACCGCACCGTTCAACTGGAGCATCGCGAACCTGCCGCAGGCTGCGACGGACCCGGCGAAAGCCAAGACGGTGCAGTTCGGAGCGAACGTCGCAATCTTTAAGAGCACGCCCGAGAAACAGCTCGCGTCGTGGCTCTTCATCAAGTGGATGAGTGATACGGACCAATCCGCACAGTTCGCGTCGACGTCGTACTACATGCCGGTCCGCGCGACGGCGGCGAACTCTCAGACACTCAAGGACTACTGGGCGAAGGTCCCCCAAGGGAAACAGGGCTTCGATCTCATCCAGTACAGCTCGCCCGAGCCGAACATTCGCGGGCAGCAGGACATTCGCGACGTGATCCTCAACATGATCACCGAGGTGCTCACCGGCAAATCGACGCCAGACGCCGCGATTGCCACCGCGACGACGAAGTCGAACCAGATCATCAAAGACGCTCAGTAACCGCAGATCGCGTAACTAAAGAAGCGCCGGGGCGGTGGCTCCGGCGCTTTTGTTTTTCCGCGAGCGAGGCGTCTCAGCTGCCCCCGCGGTGTGGTGGACCGAGAGAGAACCGCTTGTCGGCGTCGGCCTCAGTTACCTTCAGGGTGAAGCGGCCGCCAAGCGACCATACCGATTGGCCTTCGCCCTTCTTCAGCACGAAAGGCTTGCGAGCAGCACGACCACTCATCCGGTCAACCTCCTCGTTTCTTGAGCTCGGTCTCGAGCAACTTGAGCCGGTCTTCGCGTTCCTTGAGCCGTGCTCTCTCTTTCTCGACGACGTCCTTCGGCGCCTTGTCGGCAAAGCCGGGTTTCGCGAGAAGCTCGCGTGAACGCGTCAGCACCTGGCGAGCTTCCTCAAGTTCTCGTCCGAGCCGCGCTCTCTGCTCGGTTTCGTCGCGCTCCACGACGAGCCGGATCTCGATCGCACGCACCACGGTGGCGGTGCCCTCGCCTTTGCCGAGCGTCACGTCGCTGTGCGTCAAATCCCCGATCTGTGGCAGGAGATCGCGCACGGCCGCGGTGTCGCCGGCGAGCGACACCTTGATGCGCGCGGACGGATCGACCCCGCCCCCCTGGCGCACGTTACGAATCGCGCGCACCACGTCGATGAATGCGCCGAAGCGCTCCTCGAGGGCGAGGTCGCGCTCCCCCGGTTTCGGCCATGGCGAAACCACGAGCGAGCTCGCCTCATCGGTCTTCCCGGCGCGCTTCCAGAGCTGCACGGCGATCGTCTCGGTGATGAAGGGCATCGATGGATGCAGAAGCCGAAGCACACGGTCGAGCACGTACGCGAGCGTGCGCACCGCCTCCACGGCGTCCGCGCCGCGCAGCGACGGTTTGGCGAGCTCCACGTAGATATCGGCGAGCTCGCCCCAGATGAAGGCCTCGAGCGCGACGAGATACTCGCCGAAGAGATAGCCGTCGACGAGGCGCGTCGCCTCCGCCACTGCCGCGTCCGTGCGCGAGAGGATCCAACGGGCGACCTCGCCCTTCGCATCGGGCCGCCGATCGGCCTTGTGGCCTTTGAAGGCCTCGGGATGTTCGTCCACCTGCTTCAGCACGAAGCGGCTGATGTTCCAGAGCTTGTTCGCGAAGTTCCGCGCGTGGTCGAGCTTGTTTTGGGAAAGCTGCGAGTCCGCGCCCATCGCGATGCCGTGCACCAGCGCATACCGGAGGGCATCGGCTCCGTAGTCCTCGATGAACTCGACCGGGCTCACCACGTTGTGCAGCGACTTGCTCATCTTGACCGTGCCGACCTTCACGAGACCGTGGAGGTACACCGTCTCGAAGGGGATCTCTCCCATGTGCTCGAGGCCGAGCATGATCATCCGCGCGACCCAGAAGAACAGGATGTCGTAGCCGGTCTCGAGGACCGAACCTGGGTAGTAGCGCCCCAGATCAGGCGTCTTGTCCGGCCAGCCGAGCGTGCTGAACGGCCAAAGCCCCGATGAGAACCAGGTGTCCAGCACGTCGGGGTCCTGATAGATGTCGTCGCTGCGGCAGCGCGTGCACCGCGCCGGATCGGGGGCGTCCTCGTCGGGCACGATGACGTTGTCGCAGTCGCGGCAGTACCACGCTGGAATGGAGTGACCCCACCAGATCTGGCGCGACACCGGCCAGTCGCGGATGTTCTCCATCCAGTTGAAATAGACCTTCTCCTGGTACTTCGGCAGGATCGTGATGCGGCCATTGCGCACGGCATCGATCGCGGGCGGCGCGAGCCGGTCCATACGGACCCACCACTGCTTCAGCACGAGCGGCTCGTCGACCGTGCCGCACCGGTCGTGGACCGCGACCGCGTGGGTGATCGGCTCCTCTTTCACGAGAAGGCCCGAGGCGCGCAGCTTCTCGACCATCATGTTCCGGCCGGCCTCGCGATCCGGACCGGCCAGGGGTCCGGCGGCGGGCGTCATCATCCCGCGCTTGTCGATCACCGACAGCACCGGCAGGCCGTGGCGCTGTCCGATCTCAAAGTCGGTCTGATCGTGGCCGGGTGTGATCTTGAGCGCCCCCGTACCGAAGCTCGGATCGACCGCCTCGTCGGCGATGATCTTGATTCGTCGCTCCACGGCGGGGACAAGCACTTCTCTGCCGACGAGCGCCTTCCAACGCTCGTCATCGGGGTGGACCGCGATCGCGACGTCGGCCACGATCGTCTCCGGTCGCGTCGTCGCCACGACCACATCCGGTGTACTTCTCGGCATCGGATCCGCCCACGGGTAGCGCACGTAATAGAGCGTGTCCGTCCGCGTGATGTGCTTCACCTCGAGGTCCGAATACGTCGTCTGATCCCGGAGGCACCAGTGCACGATCCGATCGCCTCTGTAGAGATGACCCTTCTTGTGAAGCCGGATGAAATGCGTGCGCACGGCACGCTGCTTCGACGGCTCCATCGTGAAATTGGGCCGCGACCAATCGAGCGAGCATCCGAGCATGCGGAGCTGCTTCTCGATGCGCGGCCGGTAATGGTCCATCCATTTCCACATCTCTTCGAGGAACTTCTCGCGACCAAGCTGCTGCCGCGTGATGCCCTCCTTGGCGAGCTCGTTCTCCACCACGACCTGGGCGATGATCCCGGCGTGGTCGGTGCCCGGCATCCAGAGCGTCGGCTCACCCTGCATGCGGTGGTACCGCGCCATGAGGTCCTCGTAGCCACCGAAGCCCAGAGCGTGACCCAGGTGAAGATCGCCGGTAATGTTCGGAAGCGGCAGCATCATGACGAACGGCTTCTTGCGGTTCTTCTCGCCAGGCGTGAAGAAGCCGCTCTCCTCCCACCACCCGTAGAGGTCGGCCTCGACGGCGGCCGGACGGAAGTTTTTTTCCGCGAGGTCGAGTGCTGACGCGGGTGGTCCCGGCATCGTCGTCGCCACTGCTCGTTCTCCTTTCGCCAAAACAAAAACGCCGCCTCGTCCAAGGACGAGCGGCGTCGTGGTACCACCCTGGCTTCGCACGGAGACCGTGCCTCAAACCGCTCTAACGGGCGGACCCGATCCGGCTCGCGGGCGACCTTCCGAACCTCTCGCGCGGCACCCTTTCACCAGTGAGGCGCCTTCTCTATCGGTGTGAGGCCCGTACTCCTCCCGGTCGCGGCCGGTAGCTGAACAGGATAACGAAGATCGCGAGCAACACGACGGCTGTCGTGAGAGCGACGAGGGTCGCGGCCTGCTGCGCCCGCTCGGTCGATGCCTTCGCGGCGGCGGCGCCCTCCGCGGTAAGGGGCGCGGCCTGGTAGCCGGCGACCGCCGGCGCGACCGAGGCAGCCGGAGTAGCGGTGGAGGCATCGGACCGCCCGAAGCTGTTCGGCGCGGCGAGCGTCATGCCGATCGCCGCGAAGACGATGGACAAGGCAAAGCCCACGCGGAGTAAGAGGTTCCCCATACGGAGATTGTGGGTGCAGAACTGATGCCGTGCACTGGCGAGCGAGCGAGGGCTAGGCCGGGGTGCGCTTCCGCATGAGCTGTTTCTGCCGATACATCGCTCGATCGGCCGCTTCCACGAGGGCGTCGACGGTCGCCTCCCCGCTCGCGTCGGCCACTCCCCAGGCGATCGTTGGCAGCCGATGGCCGACGCCGAGCGTGCTGTTCGCTATCCGTTCCGCGAGCCGGCGGACGATCCGCTCGGCCGTGAGGATCGGGGCGCCCACAAAGAGGACAGCGAACTCGTCGCCGCCGATACGCGCGACGAGATCGCCATCCCGAACTCCCTCCTGGAGGATCGCGCCGACCCGCACCAGCGCTTCGTCGCCGGCCGCGTGGCCAAAGCTGTCGTTCAACGCTTTGAGCCCGTTCGCGTCGACGATCGCGACCGAGAGCGGGGCCTCGTCGCGGCCGGCGAGCTCGCGCTCGAGGCGCTGGAAGAAGCTGCGCCGGTTCGGGAGACCGGTCAGCGGATCGGTGGCCGCCGCCGTCTTCGCCGCCTGGTGCAGCTTCGCGACCCGCACCGCCGCCGCGACCTGGTGCGATACCGCCGTCAGCAGGTCCTCGTCTTCACGGCCGAAGGCGGAGAGCCGCGTGCTCTCGACGCCGAGGGCACCGATCCGCTCGTCGCCGAGCTGGAGCGGAACGCAGAGCACCGAGCGGATCTCGCTCGGCCCGTAGAAGCGCGGGTCGAGACGCCCGTCAGCGACGTTCTGGAGCTCGCCGCGCTCGACGACCCACCAGCTGATGCCCTGACCCCGTGGGAGGCGTTGCCCGACGTACGACCCCGACGGCCCGACCGCGGCCCGGATCACGAGATGCTCGCCCGCGTCGTCGAGCGTGAGCAGGAAGCCATTCTCGTAGTCCATCGCATCGCAGATGATCCGGAGGAGCCGCTGGGCAAGCTCGTCGATGTCGAGCACGGCGCTGATCTCCGAAGCGAGCCGCTGGAGGATCGCGAGCTGCCGTCCGTGGGTCTGCGCGCTCGCGGCGAACTGCTCGAGGAGGACGCCCGGTCCGGGCACGTCCTCGATGTCTTCGTGAAGGATCCCGGCGATACGGCGGAGCTGCGCCGCACCCTGCGCGCGGTCGCGCTCGATGAGCCGCAGGAAGGCGTCGACCACGGCGGGGTGGAACTGGGTCCCGCGGCAGCGGAGCAGCTCGGCGCACGCGTGCTCGACCGTCTGCGCGGGCTTGTATGCGCGCCGGCTGACGATGACCTCGAACGCATCCGCGGCCGCCACGACGTACGCCTCGATCGGCACGAGATCGCCGCCCAGTTCGTCGGGATAGCCGGCTCCGTCGTAGCGCTCGTGATGGCTTCGAACGATCGGCACGAGATCACGGAGCGGCTCGACCGCGTTCACGATCGACGCGCCGAGGATCGAGTGGCTGCGCATGATCACCCATTCGTCGGGCGAGAGCGCGCCGGGTTTGTTGAGGATCGCGTCGGGCACGCCGATCTTTCCGATGTCGTGCAGGAGCGCGCCAAGCTGTATGCGGCGAACCTGGTCCGCGCTGAGCTCCATCTCCTCGGCGATCCCGCGAGAAAGCGCGGCGACCCGCGCCGAGTGGCTGCGCGTGTACGGGTCGCGGGCGTCGACCGCGGCGGCGAGGGCGCGCACCGACGCGAGGTAGAGCTCGCGCATTCGTGCGAGAGCGCCCGCGTTCTCGAATGCGGTCGCGACGAGGTTCGCGAGGGTTTGCAGGACGGCGACGTCCTCGTCGTCCAGCATGTTCGGCGCGTCGGTCCCGCACGCGAGCACGCCCACGAGCTTTCCGCGGCTCTTCATCGGCAGGTACACCTCGTTCTGCGTGCGGAAGGGCTCGCCCGAGAGAACGACCTGGCTCGTCGGACCCGATCCGATCGACGCACGCGTCTCGCCCGCGGTTGCCTCGCTGCCGCGCGCTTCGATCACGAACTCGAGCTCGTTGCCGCGCTCGTCGTAGCGCGCGATGGAGAAGGAGTCGCGCCGCAGGAGCGTCTCCGCGGCGTCGAACGCGAGCTTCGCGATCCCGAAGGGCTCATGCACCGCGGCGAGCTGCCACGCCAGGACGTTCAGCGCCGAGAGCCGTCCGATCCGTCGTTCGCGCTCGCGGCGCTCGTTCGCGGTGCGAAGCGCGCTCGCGGCCAGGTCGGCGAAGGCCAGCAGCTCCTGCCTCTCGATGGCGTCGAAGGACCGGTACGGGTCGGTCGTGCCGACGGCGAGCGTCGCGCGGATCTCGCCTTCGAAGATGACCGGGGCGACCATGATGGCGTGCACCCCCACGTCCCGGGCGAGCATGCTGATCGGCCGTTCCGGCTCGATGCCGTTATCCCTGCCGTAGTCGCGAAGGTGTACGAGTTCGCGCGCTGCGAGCACCTGCCGCAAGAGCGGCCCGACCGGCATCCAGTCGAGGCTGCGCGCCGGTGCAGCCTTGCCGAGCGCGGCGAGCGGCCTGCCGAGCTCGCCCTTGAGCTCGGTGATGACCACCCACTCCAAGTCGAAGACCGCCTGCATCGCCTGGGCGATCCGATCGATAACGTCCTCGGGCATGGCGCCGGACAGCTCACGCGACAGCGTCTCAAGACGCCGGCCCTGCTCGATGATCCGGGCATTGCGGAGTGCGATCGAGGCGTGGGATGCGAGGCCTTCGAGAGCGGCGCGGTCGTCGGCGTCGAATGGACGCGGCTCGAGGCGGCCGACGGTGATGGTGGCCGCGAACTCGCCGTGCAGGAAGATCGGAACCCCGATCAGCGCCCGCACTCCAACATCGCGCACGGCCGGAACGGCTGTCGGATCGGCCGAGTAATCGTCCACCATGACGGTCGCGCGGGTCCGCAGGACCGCGCCGACGATGCCCGCCTCAGAAGGCGCGTGCACGCCGACGACCTGCTCGCCGGTGCCGGCGCCGGCCGCGATGTAAAACTCGTCCCCGCGGCGAACGTTAATGGTGGCGTGGTGCGCGTTGGCGAGGAGGAGCGCGCTCCGCGCGATCGTGCGGAAGAGGGCCATCGGCTCGGTCTCGGATGCGATCTGGGTGGCGAGATGCTCGAGGCTTTTGCCGAGGCGAAGCGCTTTCTCGGCGCGGGCCTGCTCCGCACGGTAGCTATCGACTGTGGCCGACAGGATCAGCACCGCGATGGCGACGACGAAGACTTCGGCAACGAGCTGCGGCACCGGGGTCGCCTCGCCCAACGCCATGCGCAGCGCCTCCATGCCGAGTCGCGCCGCGACGTACGTCGTCATCGTGGCGACGAGTCCCTCGCGGCCGAGCCGGTACATCGCGAACGCACCGACAGCGAGGACGATGACGAACGCGATGCTCCGCGGATTCGAGGCGCTGCCGACCATCCACACGCCGGCGGTTACCAGGTCCGCGATGACGACGTGGACGGGGACCTCGTGCAGCTCGAGCGTGCGCCCTCGCCGCCGATCGAGCCACCAGACTCGCGCCGCCGTCGCGACGAGCAGGACGAGCGCTGCCGCGGCGATCGGCAGGATCCCCTGCCCGCCGAGCGAGAGCCAGGCGACCGCGCCCAGGAAGGCACCGAAACGCCCCACCAGCAGTGGATCGCGTGGAAAAAGGCCGCGCATCCGGCCGGAACGATAGGTAGGCTGCTTGCCCGATAGGTATCAGGGGCGTAGGGAGGCCGCCGTGCAAAAGGCACTCGGCACCACGCTCGCCGGCCTTGTGCTTGGGGCCATCGTGGTGCCCCTCGCGGTGGCCGCCTTCGCTCCGTTGGGATTCATCGTGTTCGCGGCCCTGGTGGGGCTGGCCGCCGCGCGGAGTGAGTCGCGTGCGCTCGGCGGAGGCCTCCTCATCGCTTCAGGGCTGTGGTGGGTCTATTTCATCCGCCAGGCCGTCGATCGATGCGACGCGCTCGATCGCCAACCGAGCGGAAGCTGCGCGATCTACGGCAGCGACGAGCAGCTGGCGCTGGCCGGATGCGTCGTCGTCGTGGGCATTCTTCTCGTCGCTGTCGCGCTGCGCCAAAAGACGGCTACGGCTTAGCGGCTCCGTCCGAGCCCGGTCTCGGAAGGTCGGTGCGGGGAGGTGCGAACACTTGGACCACCTGGGTGATCTCCTCGAAGACGCGTGCGCCGTGCGCGGTGCCGGCGGGAATCCGGAACGTGTCGCCGACCATGAGGATGCGTTGCTCGCCGGCGATGACCATGGCGAGGGATCCCTTCACCACGACGCCGAACTGCTCGACGTCGTGCTTGTGGGTCGCGACGATCGTCCTCGGTGTGTAGTCGTACACGATCATCGTCGCGTGCTGCGCATGGACGACGCGGCCCTTCACACCTGGATGCGGTTCGATCACGGGTAGGTCGCGCGGGCTCGCGTAGTACAGAAGCGGCACCGTGCTAGGAAGCGGTGGCTTCGTCGCCCTCGAGCGAGATCTGCTCGTTCTTCGAGAGGAGGAGCGGCTTCATACGGCCCTCGATCGAATCGCCGGTGACGACGACCTTGCGAATGTTCGTGCTCGAGGGGATCTCGTACATCACGTCGAGGAGTACCTCCTCGATGATGGTCCGGAGCCCGCGGGCGCCGGTCTTCCGCTTCGCCGCGCCCTTCGCCGCCGCCTGGAGGGCATCCGGCGTGAGCTGGAGCTCCACCTTGTCGAGCGCGAGGAACTTCTGGTACTGCTTCACGATCGCGTTCTTCGGCTCGGTGAGGATGCGCATGAGATCGCCCTCGTCGAGCGCCTGCAGGGGCACGACGACCGGGAGCCGGCCCACGAACTCGGGGATGAGCCCGTACTTCAGCAGATCGTCGGGCATGACCTGCTCGAGGATCGCCGATGTCTCCTTGGTGTTGTCACGGAGCGTGGCACCGAAGCCCATCGTCTTCTTTCCGACGCGCGCCTCGACGATCTTCTCGAGACCTTCGAACGCGCCGCCGCACACGAAGAGGATGTTCGTCGTGTCGATCTGAATGAAGTCCTGGTGCGGGTGCTTGCGGCCACCCTGCGGCGGGACGTTCGCGACGGTCCCCTCGAGTATCTTCAGGAGGGCCTGCTGTACGCCCTCGCCCGAGACATCGCGGGTGATGGACGGGTTGTCACCCTTCCGCGCGATCTTGTCGATCTCGTCGATGTAGATGATTCCGCGCTGCGCGCGGTTGAGGTCGAAGTCGGCGGCCTGAATGAGACGAAGCAGGATGTTCTCGACATCCTCCCCGACGTACCCCGCTTCCGTGAGGCTGGTGGCGTCGGCGATCGAGAACGGAACGTCGAGGATGCGCGCGAGCGTCTGGGCGAGGAGCGTCTTGCCGCAGCCGGTCGGGCCGATCAGCAGGACGTTCGACTTGCCGAGCTCGACGTCGTCCACGCGGTGTCCCGCGCCGACACGCTTGTAATGGTTGTAGACGGCGACGGAGAGCACGCGCTTCGCCTTGTCCTGGCCGATGACGTACTGGTCGAGGATCTCGTTGATGCGTCGAGGGCTCGGGACCTTCGCGCCGAGGGTCCGGGCCTTCGGCGTCTCCATGAACTCTTCGTCCACGATCTCGCGGCAGAGGGTGATGCACTCGTCGCAGATGTAGACGCCCTGACCGGCGATGAGCTTGCGGACCTGATCCTGACTCTTGCCGCAGAAGGAGCAGCGATAGGGCTTACCGCCCTTCGCGGTGGTTGTCATCGCCTAGCGGGCCGCCACCGGCTCTCGGGCTGGCTCGCGCGTCACTTCGTCGGCCTTGGCGATCGAGATGAGCGACTCCTTGCCGACGAAGATCTCATCGATGAGCCCGTACTCGCGCGCCTCTTCCGCGCTCATGAAGCGGTCGCGGTCGACATCGCGTCGCACTTTGTCGGCCGGCTGTCCGGTGTGGTGCGCGAGGATCCGCATGAGCTTCTCGACGAGGGTCTCGAGCTCTTTCACCTGGATGAGCACGTCGGGGGTGTTGCCCCGGAACCCGCCCGAGCCCTGGTGGATCATGATCCGGGAGTTCGGCAGCGCGTAGCGCTTGCCCTTCGCCCCGGCCGCGAGAAGCACCGCGCCCATCGAGGCCGCCTGGCCGATGCAGATTGTGTTCACGGGCGCTTTCAGGTACTGCATGGTGTCGTAGATGGCGAGCCCGGCTGTAACGACGCCGCCCGGCGAGTTGATATAGAGGTAGATGTCCCGCTCAGGGTCCTCGGACTCGAGGAAGAGGAGCTGGGCGATGATCAGATTGGCCATCGTGTCCTCGACGGCGTCGCCGATGAAGATGATCCGTTCCTTGAGCAGGCGGGAGAAGATGTCATATGCGCGCTCGCCGCGGCCGGACTGCTCGATGACCATCGGCACGTAATTCCGCGTCGTCAAGGGCCACCCTCCTCGCGTTGTGCCTGTTCAAGGAGTGTACGGCAGTCGATTGACGCCGCCATCTCAATTTCGCGACATGGTCATGTAGCCATTCGGGATCAGGCGTCCAGGCATGTCCACCCGACAGGCGAGCCAGTACGATTCGAGGCGACGGCAGGAGAGAATGCGTAAGCTCCCGCGCTCGCTGCGCCTCTACGTGGCGGCGTCGACCCTGTATGCCGCTCTGATCTTCTTCGCGGTGCAGTTCATCTACACGATCGAGCTGGCTCAGAGCGGCATCGTCATCGCACGACGGGACAACGGGGATGTCCTGTCGTCGATCCAGCTGGTGTCCTTCATCGTCTGGCTTGGCATCAGCCTCATCGCCGCCGTGGTCCTGCACCGCCTCGCCACCGCTCTCGCCGGGGCGAAATCGGCGGAGGCCGACGCCAAGACGTCCGAAGAGCAGAAGGATCAGGAGCTTGGCTCGATCTTCGGCCTCTCATCGGCCCTCGCGGGCCCGCTGGATCTCGAGAAGATCGGCGCGTTCTTCGTGGCCGCGGTCCGCGGCGCACTCCCGCTCGACATGACGATCGCGCTCATCGTGTACGACGACGTCCTCGAGGCCTTTCGCACGGTCGCGACGGATGGGCCGCTTGCTCACGACCTCAAAGACCGCAGCTACTCCGCGGTAGCGCTGCCGTCGATCGTTCGGGTCCGGGTGATCGACCACCGTCACTCCCTCGTCATCGCCGACACGTCGGCGGACAAAGCGATGTGGGCGAAGGTCTCCGAAGAGACGCCGGCGTTCGCGAGCGCGCGATCCTTCGCCGCCCTGCCGCTTGTCTCTCGCGAGCGCCTCGTGGGGGCGCTCCTTCTTCTCGGCGAGCGCGCCGGAGACCTCACACCGGACAAAGCGCAGATGCCGGTGATCATGGGCCAGTACGTCGCGGGTTCGATCCACAGCGCTCTCACGGTGAAGGAGGCGGAGGCACGCGCCGAGCGCGAGATGCTGGTGAACCGGATAGCGCAGCGCGCTCGCGGCAGCCTCGACCCCGACGAGATCCTTCGCGCCACGGTGGACGAGCTCGCAAAAGTCCTTGGCGTGACGCGCGCCGTCGTCGCGACCGGCGATTCCGAGGCGAACCTCGACGTGATCTACGAGTGGACAGCGGAAGGAGCGCCGCAGATGGGGCTCGGGCCGCGAGATCTCCCCGTCTCCCGGCTCGCGGCGCGCCTCGGACGAACGCTCTTCGTGACCGACGTTCGTCAGGACCGCCGCTTTGGCGACCCCGAGACCGCAAGCGCGCTCGCCAAGATGGGGGTCATCGCGATCGCCGCCACGCCGATACGGATCGGCGGACGGTTCGCGGCCTCGCTCGCCCTCGTGCATACGGACCGTCCGCGCGAGTGGACGGCCGACGACGCACGACTGATCGACTCGGTCGCGCACGAGCTCCGCGGCGCCATCGCCGCGGCCGAGGCGTTCGAGCAACAGCGTGCGGCCGTCGCCGACCTCGAACGGCTGAACCGGGCCAAAAGTGACTTCGTTTCGATCGTGAGCCACGAATTCCGCACACCGCTCACCGGCATCCAGGGGTTCTCGGAAATGATGCAGAGCGAGGACCTGACGCTTGACGAGATGCGCGAGTACGCCGGCGACATCAACAAGGACGCCCACCGGCTCAATCGGATGATCACCGAGATGCTGGACCTGGACAAGATGGAATCCGGCCGCATGGAGATCCATCGCGAGGCCGTCGACCTGAACGCACTCGTGGGCGAGGCGGCGGACCAAATGCGCCCGAACGCGCCCCGCCATCCCCTCTCGCTGCGACTCGATCCGATGGTCGGCGAGGTGAGCGCCGACCGCGACAAGCTGACCCAGGTGATGGCGAACCTGCTCAGCAACGCGGTGAAGTACTCGCCCGACGGTGGCGAGATCGTCGTGAGCACACGCGTCGAGGGCAACACCGCCCACGTGGTGGTCCGCGACCACGGGATGGGCATCCCAAAGGCCGCGCTCGAGACGATCTTCGAGCGGTACGGCCGGGTGGAGTCGCTGGCGACGCGCCACATCCAGGGCACGGGCCTGGGTCTCCCGATCGTCCGCCAGATCGTGCAGCTTCACGGCGGTGCGGTCTGGGTGGAGAGCACCGTTGGCGAGGGCTCGGTGTTCCACGTCACGCTGCCGCGCGGCGCGGCGGCCCGCGTCGAGGTCGCGGAGGCCGCCTCGTGAGCAAGGTCGTCTTTTGCGAGGACGATCCGATGATCCGGAAGCTCGTGCAGACGGCACTGCGCTCGACCACCCACGACGTGCACATCGCGGAGGACGGGAAACGGGGTCTCGCGCTTATAGAGAAAGTGCGTCCTGACGTAGTCTTCAGCGACGTGGCGATGCCCGAGATGGACGGCTTCGAGCTGGCCGATGCGATGCGCGCGAGACCGGATCTCGCGCACATCCCGATCGTTTTCATGACCGCGTCCGTCCAGCGCGAGCAGATCGACGAGTGCTTCCGCCACGGCGCCGCGGGCCACCTCGCCAAGCCCTTCACCATGGCCGAGTTGCGCGCCCGCGTCGCGCAGTTTTCGAAGAACTAATGGCGGGCGAACGCGTCCTCTTCGTCGACGACGAGGAGCAGATCCGAAAGCTCTTGTCGACGTGGCTCGCAAGGCACGGCTACGAGGTCACCGTGGCCAACGATGGCTGGGAAGCGCTCAAGGCCATTCGCGCCAAGGCGCCGGATCTCGTGATCACGGACGTGAACATGCCGAACATGAACGGCCTCGAGCTCACGCGACGGATGCGCGCGGACCATCGCACCGCGCGGATCCCGGTGATCATGCTGTCGGCGCGGAAGCAAGCGGACGACGTCCTCACCGGATACGCCGAAGGGGCGGACGAATACATCCCCAAGCCGGTCGAGATGGCCGTGCTCGCGGCGAAGGTCGAGGTCCTCATCCGGCGGTTCGCCACAACGCGCGGCGAGGCCGTCGCGAAACGGGGCGGCAACGTCGTCCTGTTCGTCCACGGCAAAGGCGGTGTCGGCTGCACGACGCTCGCGGTGAATGCCGCCGTTGCGCTCGCGGCGACCACGATCTATCGCGTGACGCTGCTCGACTTGAACCTCGAATTCGGGAACGCCCCGATGCTCATGAATCTGACCTCCAGCCGCACCCTCGCCGACCTGGCGGAGAACGCGCACGAGCAGCTCGACGAGGGGACATTCCTGACGTACCTCGAACAGGATCGAAGCGGGGTGCGTGTCCTCGCGGGATGCGACGTCCCCGAGCGCGCCGAGCTCGTCACGGTCCCCGCCGCGCAGCAGGCCATCGACCATCTCCAAAAGCAGTCCGACTATGTCGTCATCGACGCACCCGCCAGCTTTTCCCAGCTGGTCCTGGCCGCGCTGGACGTTGCCGACGCGGCCGTGATCGTGACGGCGGCCCATCTTCCGTCGCTCAAGGCGACAAAGCAGGCGCTCGAGGTCCTCGACAAGCTCTCCTACCCGGTCGAGCGCACGGTCCTCGTCGTGAATCGGACGAGCGCCGCCGGCGTGGAGATGGATCACGTCGCGCGCTTCTTCAATCGCAAGCCGGACATCGTCGTGCCCTACACCGAGGCGTGCGACGACGCCGCGGACCGAGGCCGGCCACTCACCATCCTTCACCCTGACAGCGCGGCGTCGAAGGTCATCCGCGACCTCGCGGCGCGGATCGCGGTCGCCGCTCCCGCGGGCAGGTAGCAGGCTGCAGTGGACGGACTGAACGACACCCAGCGCTATTTCGTCGAGGAGCACATCGAGGACTTCCGCGATGGACTCATCGGCCGCCGCGAGCTCATCCGCAGGGTGGCCATCGTCGTCGGAGGCGCGGCTGCCGCGACGACAATCCTTGCCGCATGGGATCTGAGCCCGCGATCGTCGCCGACCACATCGCCGACGGCGCCCGCGGCGACGGCATCACCGACGCAAGGTCTCGTCGCGCAACCGTTCGCGACGCCGCCGCCCGCGGCGACGACGAACGGCGTCACGGTGACGGAGAACGACCCGCGCATCGCCGTTTCGAAGCCCGAGATCAAAGGCGCGGACGGCATGTCGCTGATGGCGTACGTGGCGAAGCCGAATGTCAGCGGGCGGGTGCCCGGCGTGATGGTCATACACGAGAACCGCGGACAGACCGAGCACATCCGCGACGTCGTGCGTCGCGCCGCGACCGCGGGCTTCGTCGCCGTGAACATCGACCTGACAGCAAGGCAGGGCGGCGGCGACAAGCTCGGAGATGCGGTCACCGGCGTTATCGGAAACCTTCCGCTGCAGCAAAAGCTCGACGACCACGCCGCCGCGCTCGCGTATCTGAAGGCGAACACGTCCGGCGCGATCGGCGTCGTCGGGTTTTGCTTCGGTGGCGGCGAGGTGTGGAACCTGCTCGCGGCGGGTGCCGACCTAAAAGCGGCGGCGCCGTACTACGGCCCGCAGCCTTCGAACTATCAGGACATCGGCACCGAGACGAGGGCGGCCACGCTCGCCGTCTACGCCGAACAGGACACGCGCATCACCGCGACCGCGCCACAGATGGGGAGCAGCTCAAGAAGGCAGGCGTGCCCAACCAGATCTTGGTCTTCCCGGGCGTGAACCACGCGTTCCACAACGACACCGGGGCGCGGTACGCGCCAGAGGCGGCGCAGAAAGCGTGGGTCGCGACGATCGAGTGGTTCCGAAAATATCTCGTCTAGCGGCCTTCGCCCTCGCGGCGAGCCTCGCAAGCGCGTGCGTCTCGCCGGCCGCTGCGCCGTCGTCCTCCCCGACGCCGAGTCCGAGCCCGACCGAGTCGCCATCGCCGAGCGCGTCGCCCTCACCGTCGCCCACCGCGACGGCCGGCGTCTTCACGAACTTCGTCCTGGGCTATCGCATCGACCTACCGGCATCGTGGCGGCGCTCGTCGTGTCTGTCGTCGGAGGATCAGACGAAGCTCCCCGCGAACGACGGATTCGTGCGCGTGGCTCCGGAGGATGAACGCGGTACCGACGTCGGTAACGTCTTTGACGTCGTGCAGGTCCATGTCGAGCCCAACCCCAATCGCTTCCCGCCTGAGCGGTGGCTCGCAACCGGGGTCATCGGAGGCACGGCCAACCAAATCACCGAGCCGGCGACGATCGACGGACGTAGCGCGCTGCTCCTCCGCCAAGGTCCGGGGCTTGCCCTCGCGTTTCTCGTCCCCGTCGCCGACCGCATGTACGTCGTCGGCTACCAGAACTCATACAACGACGCGTCCAGCGCGCCGGTTATGGAGCGAATGGTCAGATCGTTCCACTTGCTCACCGATCAGGAGCTCTCGGCCGCACCACCACCGGCATCGATACTCGCGCGGTCGCCCGAGGCCGTCGCCGATACGCTCGCGGACGGATTCGTGCGTCGTGATGCCGATTTGCTCGGGACGGTGATGGCGGGGTGCATGGCCGCGGCGCTCGAGCAGGCTGGCGGGACGTTCACTCCGCGCGTGGCGTTCCTGGAGGACCTCCGCAAGGCGTTCGCGGGTGGCCTAACCGTGACGGTTCAGAGGCGGCCGATCGAGAGCGACGCAACCGGGACGTTCCTGCGAGCGACCTGGAACGCAGCAGTAGAACAGCGCCGAGACCTCTATCTGCGACGCGACGGCGAAGTCTGGAGCTGGTACCTCACGCTGACGCGACAGCCCGTGCGCTGAGCGAAGAGGGCTAGAGACGCGTCGCGCGTGACACGGCGAGCCGGATTGAGCAGCGTCGGGGTCTTCTGAGCGAGCGGGCCCTGGGCGGCGGCACATCACGCGAAAACCCCGAGAACGCGGATGCGAGCGAGTTACTTCTCGAGCATCGCGCGAAGAGCTTCGCGCCCCTCCGGTGTCGCGTCCGATTTCTCGGGCACGATGATCTTCGGCTCCGGCGCTTGGGCCGGCGCCGACCCGTGGAAATCGAAGTCGTCGCCGCCCGCTTTCCGGATCGCTTCGCGCTCCGCGTCCGGCGACTCGAGACCGACGAGCTTGTCGACCGTCTTGCGATTGCGGATCGACCGCGCCAGGGACGCCAGCACCGCCGGGGAGCGAAGGGCTTGCGGGTCAACCTGCGCGAGCGGCGACATCGTCGCCTGTGCCGCGAGCTCGTCGCCGGAGACGGTGATGCCTTCCTTCCGCGCGATCGCATCCAGCACCAGGAGTGACTTCGCGCGCCGTTCGGCAACCGGACGCCACTCCTTGCGGATGTCGTCCTCAGTCTTCCGCGCCTGAAGCAGGAACTTCTCCCAGGTCACACCCTCCTGCTTCACGCGTGCCTTCAGATCGTTCACCAGGTGCTCGAGCTCGTCCTCGACAAGTAATTCCGGGACCTCGACGGTAGAGGTTTGCATCGCGTGCTCCACCGCCTTGTCCGCCGCTTCGTCGCGTGCTTCATGGAACGCGGCATGCGCGAGCTCGTTGCGGACAGCTTTGCGGAGCGACGCGATATCGGCGACGCCGACGGTCTTCGCGAACTCGTCGTCGAGCGCCGGAAGGACTTTTTCGGCGACCTGCGACGGGCGAATGCTGAATGTTCCGGTCTTGCCCGCGAGATCGCTCTCGCTGGCGTCGTTCGGGAACGCGAGGTCCACTTTCTTTTCCTCGCCCACCTTCATCCCGACGAGCGCCTCACCCAGGCCCGCGATGCCGAGATCCTTCCCGGCCTCGATGTGCGCGTTGCGCGCGAACGGCGGCAGGGCCGTCTTCCCGGGGACCGACGCGTCGATGTCGACGGTGAGGATGTCGCCGGGTCTCGCCTCTCGGTCCACCGGCCGAAGCTGGGCGTGACTGTCGCGCATCGAAGCGATCGTCTTGTCGACCTCTTCTTCGGTGGGTGGGCTCGCCTCGACCTTCGCGCCGTGCGCTGAGTAATCGCCGAGCGCGACGTCGGGGCGCACGACGACGGTCGCCGTGTAGCGGAGGGGCTCGCCTTCCTTGAGCTGCGTCAGCTTCGCGTCGGGCCGATCGATCGGCTCGATGCCCTCGGCCTCGACGATCTCGCGATACGTCTGATCCATCAGGTCGTCGGCCGCGTCCTCCCAGAGATGCTCCTTGCCATACGCGCGCTCGTACATCCCGCGCGGCGCTTTTCCCGGACGGAAGCCGGGGATATTCGCGCGCTGCACGTGTCGCTCGAACGCGGCGTCGGCCGCGCGCTTGAGCCGGTCGGCGTCCACCTCAACGTCGAGCGTGACCTTCGATCCGGCATCTCGACGGAGCGTGTGCTTGACGGATGACGGCACGGTCTTCGGGGAGTTCTGCATGGAGATGCGTCAATGGTAATCGGGTAGGTGATCACAGCGCCGCTTCGCGTCGCCGTGATCGTCCTGCTGCTGCGCCTTAAGGCTCCGGAGTAGGCTCGTTGCCAGCAGGTGTTCTTCTACGAGATCCATGAAGGCGACGAGGACCTCGGCACCGCCGTGCTCCTCGCCCACGAACGCCGCTTCGAGCCGCTCGAGTTCTTCGCGCTGGTGAAGAAGGCGCGTGCGCTGCTCGTCGATGCATACGAGGAAGACTCGCTCGCCGAGGCGATCGCGAACGAGCTCGCTCGGACCGGGGCATTCATCCACGTGACGGACGATCTGCTCGTGGCTTCGGTGAACGTCGACGTGACCGAGGAAGGGACGTTCCTCGTCTCCGAGGAGGCCGGCGACCGCAGCGTGTTCCTCTCGCGCGACGACGACATCGAGAACTGACCCGGTGACGATGGAACGCATCGGTTTCGTCGGGCTCGGGATCATGGGCTCGCCCATGGCGCGAAACGCCATCAAAGCAGGCTTCCCGGTCACGGTCACGAATCGCACGCTCGATCGCGCGAAGCCCCTCGCGGAGGCCGGCGCGACCGTGGTGCGGACTCCAAAAGAGGTGGCCGCGCGTTCGGACCTCGTCGTCACCATGGTGACGAGCTCGCCCGACGTCGAGGCGGTGACCTTCGGCCCGGATGGCATCGCGGCCGGCGCTCACGACGGCCTCCTCGCGATCGACATGAGCACCATCAGCCCAGCGACGTCGCGCGAGATCGCGAACCGCGCGGCTGCGAGCCGCCCGCCATTCCATACGCTCGACGCGCCGGTTTCAGGTGGCGAGGTCGGCGCGATCGAAGCGCGGCTCGCGATCATGGTCGGCGGGGACGAACTGGACACCAAGCGCGCGATGCCGCTCTTCGAGGCGCTCGGGAAGACGATCGTGCACATCGGCGATCACGGCGCGGGACAGGCCTGCAAGCTCGCGAATCAGATCGCCGTCGCGATCAACAACCTCGGAGTCTCGGAGGCCCTCGTCTTCGCAAAAGCGCAAGGCATCGACCTCGAGCGCACGCGGCAGGTGATCGCGGGTGGCGCGGGCTCCTCGTGGGCCATGCAGAACTACGCCCCAAAGATGCTCGCCGGCGATTTCCGGGCCGGCTTCATGGTCGACCTGCAGCAGAAGGATCTGCGCCTCGTGCTCGACAACGCGTACGGCGACCACGTCTCACTGCCCGGGACCGCCCTCGTGCACGCGCTCTACACGGCGCTGCAGAAAGACGGCGGCGGGCGCGACGGCAACCACGCTCTCCTCAAAGTCATCGAACGGCTTTCTGGTGTCGAAGCGCGACAAGGACGTTGACCGTCCGTTGACCTAGCGGCCGGCAAACCAAGCTTTTCGGGTACGCCTGTCCTATTGAGGGTGACCGCCGGCGCGCCCGACTCTGTTTGCATGGCTGCACGCGTCCTGGTGGTGGAGGACGACGAGGCGACGCGTGGCGCGTTGCACGCGCTTCTCGACGATGCGGGCTACGTCTGCGACGAAGTCTCAGACGGCGAGCGCGCGGTAGCGGCGATGCGCGACGCACGGTTCGACCTGGTCGTGCTCGATCTCGGCCTTCCGGGGATGTCCGGCGCGGACGTCCACCGCCAGCTGCGACGAGACCCGCGCACCCGCTTCCTGCCGATCGTCTTCCTCACCGCGCACACAGACCGGCAGGTCAAGCTTGCCGAGCTCGAGGCCGGTGCCGAAGACTTCATCACCAAGCCCTACGACGCCGACGAGCTTCTGGCGCGTGTGGGCGCCGCCGTACGGCGCTGGACCGGAATGCGGGCGGTCAATCCGCTCTCGGGCCTCCCCGGCAACCCGACCATCACCGAGGAGATCGAATCCCGCCTCGCGCGGGGTGAGGACTTCGCGCTCCTCTACGTGGACATCGACCGCTTCAAGGAGTTCAACGATCACTACGGATTCACGCGCGGCGACCGCGTGATCACGATGCTGGCGGAGATCCTCATACATGTCGCGGGCGCCGATCAGCGGTTCGTCGGGCACATCGGCGGGGACGATTTCGTCGTGCTCGCGCGGACCGACGAGGCCGAAGCGCTCGCCGAGGGCATCACGCGACGATTTGATGACGGGATTCGCGCGCTGTACGACGGGGTGGACCGCGCGCGCGGATGGATCGAGGCGCACGACCGCCGCGGCAAGCTGCGCCACTTCCCCTTCGCGACCGTCTCGATCGGGATCGTCAACGTCCCGCCTGGCCGCTTCGACGGCGCCACCGCCGCGGCGCGCGCCGCCGCGGAGGTGAAGGAAGTCGCGAAGCGCCAGCCCGGGTCGGCGTGGGCGGTCGATCGCCGAAAGAGCTAACCGCGCCGCTACGCTAGACGGCGGGCGAGTGGCGAAATAGGCAGACGCGTGAGCTTTAGGAGCTCATGCTCGAAAGAGTGTGAGGGTTCGAGTCCCTCCTCGCCCACCAAAAAAACACGCTTTACGCGGCCGCTCATCCGACGAGTCCGATCGAGCTGGTCCTAGAAGTCACGACGCCGCCGGCGGGATGGAGTCCCTGGCCGGCGGCGCGTGCGCATTGGGGGAGGTGGGGTGGACTTTTGGAAGCGTCGTTTCGTACAACGTCACTAAATGCGACATGCGGCGGTCTATGTGTCGCAGCGACGTTTCAGTTGACGCGTGCTGAGCAATAGACCGCGTTGGTATACCTCGGGGCGCACACATCTTTGGGCGCGGTCTGACCGCGAGGACCGAGCAAGTAGGCCCGGTGCGGATTTTTCTCGGTTCTAGCGCCTCGCCCTTGCCAGCGTCTTCACGACCGACCGTGTAACGAGCAGCGCGACGATGGCGATGATCTGGCCGACGAGGATGGTGCGATTCAGGTCGAACGCCGGCCTCCAGGTGGCCTCGCCGTCCTTGATCACCCAGGCTCCGGCGGGGCGGGCGCGCACTCCAAAACCGGCGCCGCCGTTCCCGGCGGTGTCCCCGCCGCCGCCCCCGCCTCCGGTGACGTTGGCCGCGGGAATGATCGTCAGCCCGTCCTCCTGGTACGGCTCGCCGTAGACGCGGCGAACGTTGATGACGTCCTTGGCCTGGCTCACAGCTTCGAGCGCGTTCATCGAGGGACCTCCCCTTGCATTCGATGTGTTCGACGACGATACGCTCAGAGCGCCGCTGTGCTAGATCGCGAGCTCCATCCCTTCACGCGCGACGACGACCTCGATGCCCGAGGCCTTCTGGTTCATTTGTTTCTGCGCCTCGACGCCGATGCGATCAAGCGCGTCGTCGCTCCGGTCAGGGTCGTGGTGGTACAGCACGAGCCGCTTCACCTTTGATTTCACGGCGACGTCGATCGCGCTCGTGATCGTGGAGTGCCCCCACGTTGGCTTGAAGTCGCTCTCGACGAACTGTGCGTCGTGGATGAGGGTGTTCGCGCCGGTCGCGAGCGCGACGACGGGATTGGCTTTTCCGGAGAACGGATCCTCGGTGTCGGTGGCGTAGACGAGCGCGCGCTCGTCGGCCTCGATGCGGAATGCGAGCGCCGGCGCGGGATGGAAGATGCTCGCCGCGCGAACACGGAATCGTCCGATCTGCTCGTCGCTTCCATCCTGCAGCTCGCCGACGGAGAGCTGCGCCGGCAGATCGTCGATGTCGACGGGAAAGAACGGGTCGTCCATTCCCAGGCCAAGGAGCTCGCGCATCGTGCGGGACTGCTTCGGGCCGCGGATGCGGAGCGAGGACTTCGAGTCGTACGCGGGGCGAAAGAACGGGATGCCCTGGATGTGGTCCCAATGGAGGTGCGAGAGCAGGAGGTCGACCGAGAACGGCCGCGCGCCGCCGCCGTTCATGAGCGCGGTCCCGAGCTCGCGCAGGCCTGTGCCCGCGTCGAGGATGAGGAGCGATCCGGTGCTGTCGCGGACCTCGACGCACGCGGTATTGCCGCCGTAGCGAACGGTCAGCGGTCCCGGGGTCGGGATGGACCCGCGCGTCCCCCAGAAGCGGACCTTCACGAGCTCGTTCCCTGGTCGCGCTCCGAGAGTCCCGTTTCCGGCGATTTGGACATCCCCTCGTCGCCGGGCTTCGGCCAGGTGTGCTTCATCGAGTCGAGCGTCCATTCCAGATCGTGCACATTCCGGCGTACGGCCGCGACGACCGTCGGGTCGAGATGGTCTCCGGCCATGCCGTCCATGATCTCGAGCGTCTTCTCGAGTGTGTACGCCGGCTTGTAGTAGCGCGGCGCGGTGAGCGCGTCGAACACGTCTGCCGCGGCGACGATCCGCGCCCCAAGCAGGATGCGCGCCGCCGGCAGGCCGCGCGGGTAGCCCTTTCCGTCCATCCGCTCGTGGTGCTGCGCTGCGATCACGGGAACGTCGCGCATGTCCTGCGGGAACACGAGGTGCGCGAGAAACTCTCCGGTCTTCTCGGCGTGGACCTTCATGTACTCGAACTCGACGTCGTCGAGCTTGCCCGGCTTGAGCAGGAACTGGTCGCGCACGGCGATCTTGCCGTAGTCGTGCAGGAGCGCCGCGGCGCGCAGCTTCTCGAGCTCGATCCCCTCGAGGCCGAGGGCCCGCCCGATCACTTCCGCGTATCGGGTCACACGCTGGCTATGTCCGGCGGTCTGCTGGTCGCGCGCATCGATCGTCACCGCGAGGGTCTCGATGAGCGTCGTCCACAGGCGCCGTTGCTCGGCGATGAGCTGCGCGTTTTCGACCGCGACCGCCGCCGAGGCGCCGAGCGAGCTCAACGTTTCCTCATCGTCCGCGGTGAATTCGCCGCCGCCGTTCTTGTTTACGACCTGGAACACGCCGATGACCCGCTCGTTCTGTCCGGTCATCGGAAAGGTCAGCAGGCTCTTCGTGCGGTAGCCGGTCCGCTGGTCGGGCTCCGGGTTGAAGCGTGGGTCGTCGTAGGCGTCGGGGATGTTGACGGCTTCGCCCGTGGCGGCGACCAAGCCCGCGATGCCTACACCGATCGCCTGCCGGATCTCGCCCGCGCCAGTCCCCAGGGCGACCCTCGACCAGATCTCACCGCGCTCGCGATCCACTATGAAGATCGTGGCGCGGTCGGCGTCCAGAAGCTGTGTCGTCACGGTCGCCATGTCCCGCAGCAGCGCGTCCAGATCGGTGATCGACATGAGCCGGCGCGTGACGTCGAGGATCAGATCGAGCTTCGATCCCGTTGTGACTTTGCGGTCGGTCTTGCGGCGCGGCTGGCGGCGGCGGCGGTCGCCCTGGTTTCGGCGCTCGTCCGTCATCAGTTGTCTATGGGGATGTGTTCGAGCACCGGCCCGACGGTCTCGGCGATCTGCTCGAGCAGCATCTGGTCCCGCCGTTCGAACGCGCCATTGCGCTTGTTCAGCGCCTGGATGACACCGACGACGCTCTGCCCGTCGCTGCCCCAGACCGGGACCACGAGCATGTTGAGCGTTCGGAATCCGGTGCGGAGGTCGACGTTGCGGTCGAAGCGCGCGTCGGCGTAGGCGTCCGGGACGTTGATCGTCTCGCCCGTGAGCGCGGACTGTCCGGCGAGGCCCTGCCCGAGCGGCAACCGGATCTCGGTGGCGGTGCGCTGCGCGACGCGAGCCCAGAGCTCGTTCTTCTTCCCGTTCACGATGTAGACGGTGCAGCGCTCGGCGTCCACCGCTTGCGAGCAGAGGTCCACGAGCCCGCGCAGGTATGCCTCGCGGTCTTTCTGGACCGCAAGATGTCCGAGCTTGACGAGGACGAGCGCGACCTTGTCGTCCAGCACGACCTAGTGATACCCCGCGACTGCCGCGCGACTCATGGGGACGTCCGGCGCAGGCGCCGGCTTCGGGGTCACCAACTGGCCGAGCCGATTGATCTGCCAGCAGGGGACCGGCTCGGCGCGGCCCTTGACGCGCACCGCACCGAGGTCGACGGCCTCGACGTCGTCGCCGATCTCGCCTAGGGTCTCGCCCGAGACGACAACCTGGTCACGTCGCGCGATGTCGGACGCGGTAAGACGCGACGCGACGTTCGCGTTGTCGCCGATGACCGTGTACTCCATTCGTCCCTTCGCGCCAAGGAACCCTGCGACGACGGGACCAGTGTTGATGCCGAACCCGAACGACACATCGGGACCGCCCTTCTCGCGCTCGGAGACGATCCAGCGCTGCATCTCGAGCGCGCACTCGACGGCCTTGCGCGCCTGATCCTTCTCCTCGAGCGGCGCGCCCCAGAGCACCATGATGTTGTCGCCGTTGAACTTGTTCACGGTGCCTTCGTAGCGATTCACGATGTCCACCATACCGTCGAAGTATCGGTTGAGGTGGCCGAGGAGAATCCCAGGAGCCAGTCCCTCCGAAATCGTGGTGAACCCGCGGATGTCCCCGAAGAGCACCGTGACGCGCTTCTCCTCGCCTCCGAGCGCGAGCTTTCCGGCCTCCTCTCGATCGATGATCGTGCGGGCGACCGACGGTGTGACGAAACGACCGAAGGTGATTCGCGTCCGCGCGACTGTGATCTGTTCCTCCACCAAGAGATAGCCGAGCAGGATGATCCACCAGAAGACGGCCGGTATCACGTACGCGATCGAGGGGACCTCCACGGGGCCCGCGCCGATGGTCCCCTGCGTCTGGAGCGCGAAGAAGACGTATCCGCCGACAACATAAAGGACGAGCAGCGCGAGCGCGCCGAGGAAGCCGTACAGCCGCCAACGGAAGACCAGGAGAAGTCCGGCGAGCGTAACGACGAGGAGTTGTGCGAGGGTCACGGGGTCGCTTTGCTTCAGCACCGGATACCGGTTGGTCAGGATCGACTGGGCGGCATTGGCCCAGATCTCCACGCCGAACATCTTCTTCCCGCTCGAGTTCGGGACCGGGTAGCTGTCGGGCACGCCCGAAAGCGAGTGCGCACCAATGAAGACCGCACGCCCGGTGATCTGCTCGCGGGAGACTGCTCCATTGATCACGTCCTTCATGGAGACGACGCAGAAAAGATCCTTGTTGGTGCACTCCGGCGGCTCTGGGGCTGGAGGCGCCGCGTAGTAGATCGACATGCCACCACGCCGATCGATGGGGATCACACGGTCGCCAAGCGGAGCGTGGACGGTGAAGATGTCGTCCGTCCGCTGCGCGCTCGAAAGATCCGCCCGGACCTTATTTGTGGCGACGACGAGCGGTAGTGAGTAGTAGGTCGCTCCGTCCGGACCTTCGATGCGGAGCTGGGCGTAGCGCACGCGGCCGTCGGGATCGGGATGGATGTTCACCGACCCCACGCCAGCGGCGGCGGCGCGCAGCACCGGGATCGGCAGCTGCACGACCGGGTAGCGCTCGGTGTGATCACCAAGGGTCGATGTGCCGGAACCCTGCATCGCAAGTAGGACATTGCCGGCGTCTTTGATGGCCGCCGCAAGCGCGCGGTCCTCTTCGGGGTTCTGCGCGGCGTCGTAGAAGCCGATGTCGAAGGCGATCACGCTCGGGTTCAGCGGCTTGAGCGCCCGGAGCAAGTCGGTGTAGACGGGGCGCGGAAGTGGGTAGCGGTACTGATCGACGGTCGCGTCGTCGAGCGCGACGATCGTCACCTGATTGGCGAGCGGGGCGTTCCCGATGTCGATCGCCTTGTCGTAGACGATCGACTGAAGGGTCGTGTCGAAGAGATCCGTCCGCAGGAGGAGCGCGCCGACCGCAAGCGCGACCAGGGCCAGGCCAGCGACGACGAGCCGTTGGCGCGTGTGGCGCTTCGTGAACACCCAGCGCGCCTCCTTATGCAGGTCGGCGTCAGATTATGCGGTCGCTCGCTCGGCTGAGTACCCCTTTGAGGACAGTTATCGACCGTGCGAAGTCGGCGATCGACAGCCTTTCGATAGGTGTGTGGTCGTAACGGCTGTCCCCGGGACCGTAAGCGACCATCGGGCAACGCCAGGCGGGGAACAGGATGTTCATGTCGCTCGTCCCGCTCTTTTCCTTGAAGGTCGTCTGGCTGCCCGCCGCTGCGATCGCGCGCGCGAACGCGCGAGCCAGGGGAGTCGTTCTCGCGGTCCGCACCGGCTCTTCCCTGCCCTGCGTGGTGACGACGACGCGAGTGTCGCCATCTCGTTCCGCGAGCCTCGCCGCGGCGGCCTCGAGCTCACCGGGGTCGATACCCGGCGGCACGCGATAACCGATCCGGAGCCGCGCCCGTTCGACAAGACCGTCGCCGACCCCCGCTTCGATGCCCTCGAGGCGGCAATCGAGCCGCTCGAATGAGCGCGCCGTGTTCGCGCGCGCGCTCGCTGAGTCGCGGACGCGCTCCCACACAGCGAGCGCCTCCTCGGCGATCGTCGGTCCGGGAGCTGCGCCGTGACGCGCTTCTCGCGAAAGAGCGAAATCGAGCGTGAGCCGTCCCTTGTACGCGACCGTCACCGCATCCCATCCCGACGGCTCGCCGATCACGCACCAGTCCGGCGCCGCCTGCGTCGCGCGATAGCGGGCGCCTTTGCTCGTGGGGGACTCCTCCTCGACCGCGCCGACCACCGTGACGCGGACGCCCCCTGGAGGGTCGGTCGCCGCAGCGACGAACGCGGCGAGCGGACCTTTCGCGTCGACCGCGCCGCGACCGACGAGCTCATCACCCTCGATGCGCACAGGGATCTCACCAGGGACGGTGTCGATATGGCCGAGGAGAACGACGTGGACCGGACCGTCGCCGATCTCGCCGACGGCGTTGCCGGCATCGTCGACGCTTGCGCGAAAACCGCGCTCGGCCATCCGCGCGACGAGCCACTCGACCGCGTCACCTTCACGGCGGGAGAGGCTTGGGATCTCGACGAGGCCGCGGAGGAGCGCGAGGTCCGGTTCGCTCGGCCTCACCCGAGCGCCTTCGCCGAGGCCGCGAGGACGCGATCGATCTCGCTCTCCGAGATCACGAGCGGCGGCAGGAAGCGCACCACGGTCGGGCCCGCGCCGAGCGCGAGGATCCCCTCATCCTGCAGCGCGCGGAGCGCGCCCGCAGCGTTCTCCTTGAGCTCCACGCCGACCAGTAGGCCGAGACCCCGCACCTCGCGAACGCGGTCGCTCCGGATCGCGCGGAGGCCGTCGATAAGCTGCGCTCCGCGCTCGCGCGCGTTCGCAGCGAGACCCAGACGGCGGATCTCGCCGATCGCCGCGATGGCAGCGGCGCAGGCCAGAGGGTTTCCGCCGAACGTCGTGGAATGCGACCGCTTGGCGAGGTCGCCGACCTTGCGCGAGAACGCGATGGCGCCCATCGGCATGCCGCCGGCGATCGATTTCGCGAGGCAGAGGATGTCCGGCATCAGTCCGTACTGCTCGATCGCGAAGAGGCTGCCGGTCCGTCCGAACCCCGTCTGGACCTCATCGACGATCAGGAGCGCGCCGCGCTCGGCGCAGACCCGTGCCGCTTCCCGCGCGAACTCAGGGCTCGCCGGACGCACGCCGCCCTCTCCCTGCACGAGCTCGAAGATGAACGCGGCGGTCTCATCGGTGATCGCAGCGTCGAGCGCCTCGGGCTTGTTGAACGGAACGTGCGAGAAACCGGGAACGAGAGGACCGAACATGTCCCGGTACTCGGGTCCCCACGTCGCCGAGAGCGCGCCCATGGTCTTCCCGTGAAAGCCGCGCATCGTCGCGACGATGCCGGTCCGCTTCGTCGCGGCGCGCGCGAATTTGAGAGCGCCCTCGACGGCTTCGGTCCCGCTGTTGCAGAGAAAAACCCGATCGAGCGCGGCGGGCAGGATGCCGGCGAGCACGCCGTAGAGCTCGGCCCGACGATCGTTGTAGAAGAGTTCGGTGCAGGACGCCAGGGTCCGCGCCTGTTGGGCGATCGCGTCGGCGACCGCGGCGTTGCCGTGGCCCAGGTTCGCCATGCCCTGACCCCCGACGCAATCGATGTACGCACGCCCCTCGCTGTCGAACACGATCGCGCCTTCGCCACGCACGAGGACGATCGCGCGCTTGGTGTAGAGGCCTGAGGTGTGCGCGTCCTCGGCCGCGATGAGATCCGCGGTCGACCGAAGGGTCGTGCTCACGATCGGATCACGGTCCGTACGCTCGGATCTCCGCCCGCCGACCGGATGACGACTTCATCGACGCCACCATCGATCGCCTCGCGCGCCGCGAGGATCTTCACTTTCATGCGCCCGCGGGCCATTGATTCAGCCTCGGCGATCGTCGTCTCGGCGACGAGCGTGCGCGGATCCTCCACATCGCGAAGCAATCCCGGCACGCTTGTGAGGATGATGAGCGCATCCGCGTCGATCGCCACCGCGATCGCGGCCGCGACTCGGTCGCCGTCGACGTTGAGCGCCTGCTGCTCCGTCGACAGCGCGAGTGGAGCGACCACGGGTACGCGACCGGCTCCGATGAACTGGGTGAGGAGCGGGAGGTTCACGGCCTCGACCTTTCCGGTGTAGTCGTCGCGAAGGAGGATGGTCTTCCCATCGCGCACGGAGCGCACGTCCTTCTTCCGTGCGACGAGGAGGCGACCCGAGAGGCCGGAGAGCCCGACCGCGTCGATCCCACGCTGCTGGAGCTTCTCGACGTAAAGGAAGTTCTCCACCCCAAGGGCGGCCATCGCGAAGATCTCGAGCGTCCGGCGATCGGTGCGACGGCTCTGGTGGCCCGACGGGGATACGAGAGTCTCCTGAGGATGACCGAGCGCCGTCGCGAGCTTGTTCGTTTCGGCGGAGGCGCCGTGCACCAGCACGATCTCGTCCGATCGAGCGATGTCCGCGACGAGATCGGCGACGGCATCGCGATCCACCCCCGCGCTGCCGCCCGCCTTTACGACCGCACGAAGCGTCATGGATGCAGGCCCACGAACGCGAGTCCGGCCTGCTCGTCGAGGCCGAGCGCGACGTTCATCGCCTGGACGCCGTTGCCGGCAGCGCCCTTGACGAGGTTGTCGATCGCGCAAAGGGCGACGACGCGGTCTCCTCGAGGATCGAGCGCGAACCCGACGTCTGCGAAGTTCGTGCCCGCGAGGAGCTTCGGCTCGGGATAGCGCCAGATGCCGGCGCGCTCTTTGACGATACGGACGAACGGCTCGGCGGCGTATGTGTCGCGGTAGATCTTCCAGAGCGCCTTCTCGTCCATCGGGGCGTTCGTGTAAGCGTGCGCCGTCGCCAGCACGCCGCGCACGAGCTCCACAGAGGTCACCGAGAGGTCGACTCGCAGGTGGTGTCCGCCCAGGCGCAGCTCCTGCTCGATCTCAGGTGTATGACGGTGCCCCACCGGCCGGAACGAGCGCACCACGCCCGAACGCTCCGGGTGGTGGCTGTCATCGCTGGGCTCGCGGCCTCCCTCGCTCGACCCGACCTTGCACTCGATGACGACGGGCCGCGTGCGGTCGACGACCCCGGCGCGGAAGAGAGGGAGGAGCGCGAGGATCGATGCGGTCGCGTTGCAGCCCGCCCCGGTGATACGGGTCGCGCTACCGATCTCGGTTCGGTGAAGCTCCGGGATGCCGTACGTCCAGCGATCGAGCACGGTCGGCCTCGGGTGCGGCGAGTCGTACCAGCGGTCGTAGTCCGCAGGGTCGCGGAGACGGTGGTCGCTCGACAGGTCGATCAGGATCGTCGTCCGATCCTCGAACTCGTGCGCGCGGTGGGCCCCGTTCGGTAGCGAGAGAAAGAGGACGTCGCACTTGCCCACGTCCTCGTAGTGCACGAAGGAGAGGCTCGTCCGCTTCCGTAAGTTCGGGTGTGCCGCGGTCACCGGCTTCCCCGCGAGCGACTCGCTGCCGGCGACGATCTCGTCGACCTTCGGGTGGCTCAGGAGGAGACGCAGGAGCTCGCCGCCCGCGTACCCGGCGGCGCCAACTACTCCGACCTTCACTGCGATCGCGCGGCCCTCGCCACCTCGAGGACGTAATCGACGACCTTCGCGGGGATGTTCACGCCGGTCGTGTCGATGGAATTGCGGAACTCCATCGTGTAGTTCACCTCGTTCACGAGCAGTCCCTCGGGCGCCTCGAGAAGATCGATCGCGACAACGCCGCCTCCGACGGCACGGGCCGCGCGCACGCAGAGCTCGTCGAGCTCCGGCGTGACGGGGCAGTTCGACGCCTGCCCGCCGCGGGCGGTGTTCGTGATCCAATGGTCGCTCGCGCGGTAGATCGCGGCGATCGTCTCGCTTCCGACGACGAACGCGCGGATATCGCGGCCGGGCTTCTGGATGTACTCCTGGACGTAATAGATCGAGTGAAGGTAGTTGCCGAGGACATCCTTGTGCTCGACGATCGCCTCGGCCGCCTCGCGATCGTTGACCTTCGAGACGAGACGGCCCCACGAGCCGATGAGCGGCTTGAGCACGACGGGATATCCGAGCTCCTCGATCGCCGCGAGCGCCGATTCGGGCGTGAACGCCACGCGCGTCCGCGGACTCGGCACCCCGTCGCGGACGAGGCGCATCGTCGTGAGCAGCTTGTTGCCGCAAATCTCCGCGACCTCGTAACGGTTCACCGTCGGTACGCCCCACGCGTCCAACACCGCGAGCGCGTAGAGAGCGGTGCCATGTTGGATGCAGCGCTCGAGGATCACGTCGACGCCGAGCTCGGGCGGGTGCTCGACCGCGAGGACGAGCTCGCGGTCATCGATGATCTTCGTCTCGACGCCTCGCGACTCGAGCTCGGCCAGCAGGAGCTTCTCCTCGACGCGCACCCGCGAGAGGAGCACCCCGACGCGCGGCTTGTTATTCACCCCAGTCCTCTTGCGCCTCCGGCGCGAGGGCAAGCGCGAGGGGCGTGGTCTCCTTCACTTCGAGCTCGGCGCCGCAATCGGGGCAGGACACGATCTCGCCTTTGACGGCGTCGGAGCCGACGGTGACCTCGGCATCGCACTCGGGGCACTTCGCCACGATCCCCCTCCTCGTGTGAGCTCTAAGGGGAAGCCTAACGAATCAGTCGGCGTCCGCGGCGACGGCGAGTCGCGTGGTTCGCGCTCGCGCTTTGTCTTCATACATGCGCGCGTCCGCCGTGCTGATGAGCGTGTCGGCATCGCGGCCGTCGATGGGGAACCACGCGATACCGAAGGACGCCCGCGGCAGCTCGTTGGCCTGGCCGGCCCACATGTAGCGCTCCTCGCGCAGTCTTCCCGCGATCCGGCCGACGATCGCCTGCGCGGGTAGCGGACCGGTGCGGGGCAGGAGAACGACGAACTCGTCGCCACCGAAGCGCGCGACCACGTCTTCCGAGCGCGTCGCCTGGCGCATCGCTCGCGCGAGCGTCCGAAGCACCTCATTGCCGACGAGGTGGCCGGCGGTGTCGTTCACGGCCTTGAGGCCGTCGACGTCGCACATCACCACGCCGAAAGTCTCGCCGTGTCGCGTCGCGTCGGCGATCTGGACCTCGAGGCGCTCGAGCAGGCTGCGGCGGTTGAGGACGCCGGTGAGGTCGTCGTCGCGGGCGAGGCGGCGGGTCTCGGCGAGAAGCGCGGCGTTCGCTATCGCGATCGCCGCCTGCGCCGCGTAGAGACGGACAAGACGTCGTGCCTCCTCCGAGAAGACGCGGGGACGCGAGACGTACGCGGTGAGAGTTCCGACGATCTCGCCGTGGGCGACGAGCGGCGCGGCGATCGCCGACGCGATGAGTCCGTAGAGCGCCGGGTTGCTGTCGGGGTGGGCACGATAGTCGCTCGCGGCGACGACGTCGCGCGTGCGAAGGCTCTCGAGGGCGATTCCCCGGAGGTCCTCACCGACGGACGAGCGCAGGCCGAGCGCGGGCGCGTTGTGCACGGCGCGAACGACGAACCCCTGACCGTTCTCCGCGAGCGCGACCATCGCGCCGTCCGTGCCCGTGAGGGCGGCCGCTTCACGCGCGATGAGACTCGCGAGCTCTTCGAGCGAGAACTCACCGGCGGTCGCGAGACCGACGTCGTACAGGATGGCGAGCTCCTCGGCGCGGCGTCGCTCGCGCTCGCCGAGCTGCCAGTTCGTGTAGAGGGCGAGACCGGCGCGGATCGCAAGCACCAGCACCGTCATGGCGACCGCGCCATCGATCAGGTCCGCGAACCGGCCGGGCACCCTCTGGACATCCGTGTACACGAGGAGGAACGAGCACGCCGCCGCGACGACCCCCGGCAGCACCATGCGCGACAGGTGAACCGCAGCCCCGGAGAGCCGGCTGTTGCGACCGTCCTCGCGGTCCTCGACCCACTGCGCGCCGGCGATGCCGATGGCGCCGATCCCGACGAGCCAGAGCGCATCGATCGGCGTCCCCGCCTTGAACGTGCCCTCCACGTTCGCGGGGAGGTAGAGCACGAAGGCAAGAGCGTTCAGGCCGAGGCCGAGGAAGAGCGAAGTCACCGCGCCACGCGGCTCGGGCTGCGGCAGTCCCCACACCGCCGAGAGGGCAGCCGCCGTCGCCGCCACGTACAGCAGCGGGTAGAGCACGGCGACCGCCGACGCCTGCGGGTCACGACCGACGTCGGTCGCAAGCGTTGTCGCGAGGAACAGCGTTACCGCGGCGACGAGCGTCAGCACCACCGCACCGACATCGAGGACGAGGGCGTAGAGCGTGAGCTTTTGCCCGTGCCGGCGAAGCAGAAGCACAAGGGCGATCGTCCAGACCGGCGCAGCGGTCATGAAGCCCAGATCCGCGACGAGCGGCGAGGGCATCGGAAGGCCGCCGATCTCCGCGGCGTCGCGGAGGAGCTGACCGACGAGCCAGGAAACGGAGCCCGCGCAGAACAGCAGCCAGACCATCCGGTCGTCGCCCCGAGAGGCACGCACCGCGCGAGCGGTGCCGAAGATCGCACCGATCGCCGCCGCGGTCCACGCGAAGTCGGCCACGACGCAGCGCGCGAAGTCGTCGGTAAGCAGCTGCTCGATCCCGTAGACGAACGCCGCCCCGAGGACCGCGGCGGCGTACCGCGGGATCGCGCCACGCGAGTGTGCGGACAACAGTTTTCGTATCACGCTGAAGACGCTAGGGACCGCGAGCGCGTTCGAGAACGCCCAGAACGTACCGATCCCGGCCTCTGCGGGGGACGCGAACGGGGGAATTCGATAGGGTCACTCCCCCATTGGTGTGAGTACTGCGACGAGTGGGCTAGCTTGGGATGGTGACTCCGCCGCTCGTCGTGACGATCTTCGACGCGCTCGTCTTCCTCGCGGTCGTCGTGCCATTCCTGCTGCTCATCCGCCACCGCAACGCCATACCGACGCTGCCCGCGTTTCCGGGACCGGTGGCGCTGCCGCGGCTCTCGGTCGTCGTGCCGGCGCGTGATGAAGGCTCGACGATCGGGCGTGCGCTCGGATCGCTCCTCGCGCAGGACTACCCGGACCTCGAGGTCATCGTCGTCGACGATCGCTCGAGCGACACGACCGGCGACGTTCTCCGCGAGATCGCCGCGAAGGACGGCCGGCTCATGGTGCTTCGCGTGGACGAGCTTCCGGCGGGATGGCTCGGAAAGAACCACGCGATGTGGAGAGGCGCCGCTCGCGCGAGCGGGAAGTGGCTCCTCTTCACGGATGCGGACGTCGTGTTCGCGCAGGGTGCGCTGCGCCATGGCGTCGCATACGCGGCGGCCGAAAGCCTCGACCATCTCACGCTCGCGCCGCGCCTTGTCGCGCGCGGCCTTGCGCTGCGCGCCTTCGTCGCCTTCTTCGGCTACGCCTTCATAGCGCTCTGGGGCGCGTACCTGGCGAACGACCCGAAGAGCAAACGCGGTGTGGGGATCGGGGCGTTCAATCTCGTCCGCAGCTCCGCCTATGAGCGGATCGGAACAATGCGCGCGCTCTCGCTCCGTCCCGACGACGACATTCGCCTCGGCCGCCGACTCCGCGGGTTCGGATTCAGGCAGCGGGTCCTGAACGGCAACGCGCTCCTATCCGTCGAGTGGTACCCCTCGCTCTGCGCCGCGATCTCCGGCCTCGAAAAGAGCATGTACTCGAGCATGGAATACCGCGTGATCGACGCGGCCGGGGTGCTCCTGTATCTGGGCGCAACGATGGTGTGGCCATTCGTCGGCGTCGTCCTTGTTGGCGGGATCGACCGGGTGCTCCTCGCCTTCGTCGTCGCATGCCTCATGGCGGCGCTTCTCGAGACATATCGCCAGTCGATGTCCTTGAAGCTCACGCCGTCCGCGCTCCTGGTGGCGGTGCTCCTGCCGTTCTCAGCCGCTTGTTTTGGATGGGCCATCGTGCGGTCGGTGTATCTCGCTGAGACCCGCGGCGTGCGGTGGCGGGGGACGACCTATCCGCTTTCGCTCCTTCGAGCTCAGTCCGGACTCGAAGGGATCGCGGCGAACCGCAGCAGGTAGGTCTCGAGGTCGGCGAGCTCGGCGTCGCTGATCACGTCTCTTCCGTACGCGGGCATCCCGCGGTCGCTCCCGCGGCGCACGATCTCCGTCTCGATGCGCCCGCGGATCGACAGGTCTCCGGGCGCGTCGCCCTCCGGTCCATGGCAGAGGTGGCAACCCAGCGCGAAGTAGATGGCCGCGCCTCGCGTTTGCCGGTTGACCGAAGGGTCAGCCGCGGCGAGCTGCGCGAGGCTGGGCTCCGCGATCGCGAGGGCGCTCGCGGTGCCGCGCTGGAGCGCGCGGATATACGCGACCATCGCCCAAATCTCGGCGTCCTTGTACTGATCGCCGAATGCCGGCATCGCTGTGAAGCCGAGGCCGTTCTTCACGATCCAGAAAAGCTGCGCGTCGGTCTTGCTCTTTGCGTTCTCGCTGGTGAGGTCGGTCGCGTGGGGGTAGGTCGTCAAGCCGAAGGCGCCTCGCCCGTCACCGTTGGCGCCGTGACATACCGCGCAGGAGCCCGTGTACGCCGCGAGGCCGGTGCTGAGTGCGCGTTGGTCGTTGGCGACGGGATTCGGGGCGTCGCCGCCAAGGATCCGGGACACGACCGACACCGCGGCGTCTCCGTAGGCGTGTTCGAGTGGCAGGTCCTGGCGATGGGTCAGCGCGAATGGGAGGGCCACCACGAGGACCAGGACGAGCGCGGTCACAGCACCGAACGCGGCGACGAAGAGGGACCGGCGTTTGCTCAACCTGCCAGAAAGTACGCGACACGAGGCCGCACGGATGCGCGAGCCTAGCCGGCGCGCTCCAGAAGGATGACCGGGATCTCTCGCGAGGTCCTCTTCTCGTACTCCCTGAACGCCGGCATCCGCGACGCCTGAAGGTCGTAGAGACGGCGATGTTCGGCGCCCCTGGGCACGCTCGCGTTCGCCTCGAACCGCTCGGGCCCGACCTCGATGGTGACGCGGGGGTTCGCGCGCAGATTGCGGTACCAGTCGGGATTTGTGGGCGCACCGCCCTTCGACGCGATCACGAAAATGCGGTCGCCGTCGCGGGTGAAGGCCAGCGGATTTGTCCGCTCGCGTCCTGTCTTCGCCCCGCGCGTGGTGAGTAGCAGGAGGTCGCGGCCGGTGAACGGGCCTTTGGTGATCTGCCCGTGATGCCTTCGGAAGTCTTCGATGACGCTTTCGTTGAATCCGGCGAACGAACGGGGCCGACGGTCATCGCTCATCTGTCGCGCAACAGGGCCAGTACGCCGGCTACTCCGCGCCGAGGCCGGACGGTCGCTGCCAGATCGCCCCTAATGAAACCGTGTGAGCCAGCAGGGATTCGAACCCTGGACCAAGAGATTAAGAGTCTCCTGCTCTACCGCTGAGCTACTGGCCCCTCGAAATGGTACCGACGGGCGAGCAGCACCACCAACCGAGTTGTCCACCAATGTTATCCGCTCGCGTGCGAACCTCGGCTGCTTCTGGACTCACTGATCTCTTTGAGCGTCTCGCCGACCTTGCGCTCATTGCCCGCTCGCGCGATCTGCGCGGTCACGATGATCCCGACGAGCTTCCCGCCTTCGACCACCGGCAATCGGCGGATCTGACGATCGGCCATTTTCTTTTCAGCGTCGGTGACGTCGTCATCCGGGCCGACCGTGACCGGATCCGACGACATGACCTTGCTGATGCGCTGCGTCTTCGGATCCACTCCGGCCGCAATGCCGCGAACGACGATGTCACGGTCGGTGACGATGCCAACGAGACGTCCGCCCTCAACGACGGGGATCGAGCCGCAGTCCTCCTGCTTCATGAGCGTCGCAACCTCGCCGAGCGTCGCGTCGGCCTTGACGGTCGTCGGCTGTTTTGTCATGAGCTCGCGAACCTTCATGTGCGTACCTCCGGGCGGAGGCGCGGCAGGACGCATACCGCGCCTAAGTCGAGGCGCCGATCTTGAAGATCTTGGTCCCGCAGACCGGGCAGATCCCCTGAGTCGCGGGGCGGCCGTTCTTCATGGTGATCTGCTGCGCGTCCTTTATCTCACGCGAGGCCTTGCACTTGACGCAATAGCCGCTGGCCAACGCAGCACCTCCCGATGGTCTGTCGTCGCAGCGTACCCTAGCCCCCTGGCTCGGCCGCGCGACCCCATACATCCACAAAACCCCGACCTTGCGGTCGGGGTTCGTGGTGAGGAAGGGAAGGGTTGGGATTTCTTGTTATCGGACCCCACAAGCAGCAAGCCTCATGCCAACCGAACACGCAGTCAGCCGCGGATGGGCCGATCGGCTCCATGAAAGCCGAGGTTCTGTCGATCGGAACCGAGCTGCTGCTGGGCCAGATCGTCGACACGAACGCGAATTACCTGGCGGGCCGGCTCGCCGTCCTGGGCATCGATTGCCTCCATATGCAGACCGTCGGGGACAACCTCGGCCGCGCCAAGCAAGCGTTCGAGCGAGCGCTCTCCCGAAGCGACCTGGTCGTGGCCACGGGAGGTCTCGGGCCGACCGAGGACGACCTGACGCGCGAGGCGATCGCGGCCGCTCTCGGCGAGACCCCGGCGGTCGACCCCGCCCTCGAGGCCGATCTGGTGGCGTGGTTCTCCGGGCGCGGCATCGTCATGCCCGACCGGAACCGGAAGCAGGCGTGGCTCATCCCTTCGGCCCGCGCGCTCGCGAACCCGAACGGCACCGCGCCCGGCTGGGACGTTCAGAAGGACGGCAAGCGGATCATCGCGATGCCCGGCGTCCCCCGCGAGATGACGCCGATGTGGGAATCGGTCGAACCGTCTCTCTTGAGAGGCGGCGCGCTGCGTTGGCGAACGCTAAAGCTTCTCGGCATCGGCGAGAGCGCGGTGGAGGAGAAGCTTGCGGAGCTCGTGCGCTCGACGAGTCCGACGGTCGCGACATACGCCAAGAACGACGGCGTGCACGTTCGCGTCGCCGACAAGGCCCCTACGCCCGAGGAAGCCGATCGGCGCGTCGCGGGTATGGAGCAAGCGATCCGCGAGCGCCTTGGCGAATACGTGTGGGGCACCGACGAAGAGACGCTGCCCGCGGTCATCGGCCGCGGCCTCGAGGCGCGAAAGTGGCGCCTCGCGGTGGCCGAGTCGCTCTCGGCCGGCGACATCGCGCGAGCGCTTGCGGAGGCGCCCGGCGCGGCGAGTTGGTTCGTCGGCGCGATCGTGCGTCCATCGGCCGACGCCGAGACACTGGAGCGCGATGGGCGCGGACTCGGCGGAGAGGTCCTCTTGTTGACACCCTACGGCGCGGAGAGGAGCGAGCTCCGAGCGATCGTGCCTGGACGAACGAGGCGCCTCGACATTCGCTTCCGGTCGCCTGCCGACGGACGGCGGCGCTCTCTCTTAAGCGGGCTGGACCTGCTGCGCAGGGCGCTCTCGGATTAGCACGCCGCGGCGGTAGGGCCAGAGCAACCACGCGATGGCGACGAAGAAAGCGACGGGCACGGCGATGCTGAAGGTCTCGTCGTGACGGAGCACCCCGATCGCGTAGAAGGCCGGCGAAACGAAAAGGAACGTGAGCGCCCCACCGATCGCGAGCCACTTCGCGGCCTGCTCGCGGCCCGCGGCAGCGAGGACGCCCGAGGCGACCACGAGCGGGACGAAGAGCAGCACGTGGTCGTATGACCAGCTGTAGATGGCGCCCGCGCTCGAGAGCGCGAGCCACATCGCGAGCCAGGCGTCGCTCCCGGGATCGAATCGCGACGCGAGCACGATGCCCGCGCCGATCACGGCGATCGCGAGCACGCGACCGGGCGTGCCGAGGAGCTGGCCGAACGCAGAGAGAAGGACTGCGGACCGGCCGGTGCGCCGCGCCGGGATGTCCGAAATCCACGCCGGGAACCACTCGGGGTACGCAAGCCACGCGGAGACCACGAGCGCGCCGGCGAGCACGACCGCAAACGCGACGAATCGGCGGTAGCGGGAATCGGAGAACGCCGGGATCGCCAGCCCAAGTGCGGTCCACACGAAGAGCTGCGGCTTCGCGAGAAGGGCGAGCGCGGCGAATCCGGCGCGGCGCGCGTGACCCGCGCGCACCGCAAGGACGATCGCCGCGACGGCCGACATGAGAAGGAGCGCCCATTGCCCGAGGACGATCGTGAGAACGCCGGGCTGCCCGACGAAGAGCGCGAGCCCGAGCAGGCCGTGCACGACGGAGCGGCCCGGCATGAACTCGCGAAGCAGGGCGCGCAGCGCGACGGCTGCGCAGATCATCGAGACCGCCATCCAGAGCCACCCCGCGACATCCAGAGGCAATAGACCGAGCGGGAGCAGAGCGATCACGGTCCAGGGCATGTAGTTCAGGACCGACGCATCGTCGCGCTGCGTGTCGAACGCGATGCGCGCCTGGGGATAATGCGCCGGATCCCAGGGGCTCACGCCAGCGAGGACGGCTCGCGGCCCGGCCCAGAAACCGGAGAAGTCGTTGATGTGGAGGATCTCGAGCCGACGGTCGAGCGGTCCGAGGAGGACGACGACGAGGACGCCGAGCAAGATCGCCGCAAGATACGCAAGGTCGGCGCGGCGTTGGGGGCTCACGTAGCGAGGGCGATGCTAGGGCTTACTTAGCGGTGTCGGGGTGTCGGCGATGGAGTTCGCCGGCTTCCTTCTTTCGCCTTCTTCGCGGAGGCCTTTGCTTCGTCGGCCGCCTTTCGCGCGGACTCGGCGGCGCGCTCCTTCTTCGAGACGCGCTCGTTTTGACCGCGAGCACTGTCGTTGGTCGCAGCCTCTCCCCCGCGAGGCGTCGCGCTGCCTGTCTGCGACGTGACATCACGGTCCGCGCCGGATGACGGCCGTGCATCAGTGGTGGGTGCGGGAATCGCCATCCGCTCCGCGAGAGAGGCGGCCTCGTCCGCCGTGTCCGCCGCGTCCTGCGCGATCGCCGCGGCCGGACTCAAACCGGCCGCAGGAGCGCCGCGCGCCGCTACGGCCGAGAGCGCCGCTGCCGCCGAAGCCCTGTTGGGATCGTCGGCCAGACGGGCCACGACCGCGGCGGCGGTCGCGCGATGTTCGTCGATCCGCTGCTGTAGCTGGACGACCAGCGTCGCTGTTTCCGGCTGGAGCGTCTCCACCTGAGCGAGCTCGGCCGCCGCGTTCGCCATGTGCTCGCCGTACTCGCTCGTCGCGACGATCGCGTTGTCCTCGTCGCCGAGGGTCGCGAGCGCGGTGGCCTCGGCGAGCCGGTGCTCGGCGATCGACAGCTCGACAACGGCGCGATCCTCTGGCGAAGTCGCGAGCGCGAGTCGCATCTGCTCGGAGGTGGTCTTGACCGAGTACAGCGCGTCGTCCGCGACCGTGCCGGAGCTCACGACGGCGGTGCTCGCTCCGATGGCGACGATAACGAGACCAACGGCGAGAGCTCGCATCGCGTACGGCGTCGGTCGGCCGAGCAGCTCGAATGCGATCGCGAGACGATCGACGAGCGTGGCGTTGTGCGGGTGCAGCCCAAAAAGGACGCGAGCCCTAATTCGGGAGCGCGTCCTGGCATCAGGCGCGGTGTACGGATCCTTGTGCAACCGGAGCGCAAGCCGGACCGTCTCGCGAAGCTGGGGGTCCTTGATGTCCTCAAGGAGCCGGTCGCCGCGCGCGACCTCGTCGATCAGCTTCGCGGTGTCCTTCGCGCTATGCCGTCCCACCACGCGTCTAACGGCCTGCCTGCTAGGCCGTTATCCGGACCGCTTTCAGGCTGGTCTCGGGCGTCCGATCAGGGCTTCGGTGGGTCTGGGTCTACGAGCGGGCCGCCCCAAACCGGGGCGTAGTGGCTCGCGAAGAAGTCCTGGTGGAGCACTTTCCCGTTCTCGTAGACCGTGCGCGTCTTGAAGACATCGCGGCCGGCGACGGTGACGCCCTTGGGGAACGCCGGGTCGGCGGGCTGATCCGCGGCCGGTTGCACGAAGTTCTTCTGGGTCGCCGCGCTCACCGCGACGGTCCGCCCCGTTGGGATCCCCCAGACGTCGATGGTGAGTGATGTCCAGTCGCTCCACGAGTAGATGAACACCGGATTCGCGGTGTCGTTGCGCCACTTGAAGTCGACGCCCGGTTCGAACACCGCGGCGTCGTAGCCGATCGGATAGCGATCGATGTAGTAGCCGTGCGCGTGTCGTTCGACGATCTCATATCCCTGCGCCGCAACGGCGTTGAAGATCGTCGTCGACACCTGGCAGAGGCCGCCGCCGATGACGTTCTCGTCCGAGCGGTTGTTAATGATCGCGCCCGCATACGCGTAGCCGCGCTCGACGGTCACCGGTCCAAGCAGCTCCCAGAACGAGAAGGTCTGGCCGGGAAGGATGACGACGCCGTCGAATTGCGACGCGCCGGTCGAGATGTTCGCGTGACGCGAAGCGCTCGGGGGGTAGTACGTCGTGAACGTCGACGTCCGCACAAGGTTCGGCAGGAGTGCCTTCGCCTGTTCGGTCGTGAACGCGGAGTGATCGACCGCGGCGGGCGCCGCGAGGTCCCGCGTCGCGCCGGTGGCGGGACGCACGAGCTCGTCAAGCACCATCGCGCGGAGCTTCTCCTGGTCGACCTTCACTCCACTCTCTGACGGGACGATCGACGGCACGTGATCGGCGTTCAGGTTGAACTTCGCGCTCTTGCCGGGGTGATCGAGAACGACACCGAGTGCGGTGGCCCAGCTCGCGACCCGCTCGTTCACGAGTGAGACCTCGTAGCGATACCTGACCGCGGGCGCGATCGCGTTTTGCGGGATCGCCGTGAGCTCGCCCGGCTTCGCGACGACACGGTCGATCGCCAGGAGGCTCGCGAGATACGTCGCATTTTCCGTAAAGGTCCGATCCTCGACGTGAACAGTGACCGGGGTGACTACCGCGGCCGCTCGCGCGTATGCCTCGTCGAAGCCGGACGCGTCGACGGCGGGGTACGACGTGCGAACGCGAAGAATGACCTCGCGATCGCCGAGCGAGTCGGCGGAGAGAAGTGCCGCGACCGTTCCGGCGCGATCGACCTCGCGGCCGAGCGCCGGTTGCGTGACCGCGAGACCGGACGTTGCCACGCGAAGCTCACCGGAGACCGACGCGCGATCGGTGTCCCGGGCGGCGGCCGCCACCCATCGATCGAGCGCGTCGCCCTTCGCGTGCATGGCGAACGGGACGTTCGCCTCGCCGCGTATGGCATCGATCCACGCCCCCAGTCGATCGAGGACGCTCCCGGACTTTCCATAGGCAAGCGCGGCGTTCACGGCCGCGTCGACGTCGGGTGCGATGCCGAGATCGGCATTGGTCGCCTGCCACGTTCGCGACCCGTCCATGAGCACCACCGTTGACGACGCCCACGGCGCGGCGAGTTCGGCCGCGAGACGCTCGCGGATCGAACCTGCCTCCAGCGAGCTGATATCGACCCCGCCGACGGTCATGCCGGGAAGCGCGCGCTGCGCATACGCCGCGTCCGCCGCGAAGGCGGCGCCGGCAGCAAGCGCGATCGCGGCGACCGGGGCGACGGCGAACATCCACACGGCGCGACGTCCGGTCCGCGTTTGCTCGCCGCTTCTCGCGAATACCGCCATGCTTCTGCGCGCCTCCCCGAGCGCTCTAGTGCGCTCCCCTAAGCTTGAGCAACTTGCATGCCGTACAGCGCTCGCATGCTCGCTCGTCGTGAATCGTCCGCTTACCTAGACGAACGAAGTGTCATCCTCGTTCCGGTCACCAGGCGACTGATTTGAGACGTTAGCAACTACTACGTCTGTTTCCGAAGCGACATAGGGAATAGCGGAGCTATTTCATTCGGATTAGTTAGCACGGCGTAAATGCACGCGAATCCCAATCGGAGCGCGGCGGATCGCAGAGGACGCGCATCCGGGTGTGCGGGTCCTGTCACGGGCTCGGGGTCGCGCGCTCGCCTACCGGCCCGCTTCCCACCACTTGGGATCGATCGCTGGCGACGCCGGCCAGTCAACGGCTAGCGCGCAACCCGCTCCCCCGTGCCACCCGCACAGTGCCCGGACCCCTCCGATCCCAGGAAGAAAACTCGGAAACGCGGCGGATCGCAGAGGACGCGCGCGGTGTGCGGGTGGCACGGCGCAGCGGGTCCCTCGCGAAGCGCGGGTGCCGGGGGACCCGCCCGCAGCGAACGGAGTGAGCTGCACGGCGGGGAG
>DASWCR010000032.1:0-3204 GCA_036389995.1 Candidatus Limnocylindria bacterium
TCGTGATCTGGCTGATCGTCTTCGGTTGGCTCCCGCTCCTCGCCTTCGCCATCCTGATCTTCGCGACCCGGATGCGCCGGCCCGCGGCGCCCACCGCACCGACCGTCTAACCAAGCAACTCGCACATCGACGAGGCGCCCGCTCAGGGGTAGGGGCACCAGGACGGGCGCTTCGTTTTGCGTCGGCCGTTCCCGGAACTACCCTCCGACCGTGCGGCCGCCGGCTGACGCGATCGGGACGCTCGCTCTCATCGTCGGGGTCATCGCATTCATCATCTTCATCGGGGTCGAGGCCGCGCTCGTCTACGCGATCTGGCGCTACCGCGCCTCCCGCAACCTAGCCGGACAGCCCGCGACGTTCGAGCGCAACCGACGTCTCGAGATCGCATGGACCGCGGCGCCGGCTCTCATCCTCGCCGTGGTCTTCGTCCTGACTCTCGGCACGATGGCCGAGATCAACGGCGCGGGCATCACGCCGGCCATGCGCATCGCAGCGACGGGTCACCAGTGGTGGTGGGAGTTCGCATATGGCGGCACGAAGACCGCGAACGAGCTCCACGTCCCCGTGAACACGCCGATCGACCTCGATCTCACGTCGGTCGATGTGATCCACAGCTTCTGGGTGCCCGAGCTCGGTCCGAAGATGGACATGCTGCCGGGTACGATCAATCACCTCCGGGTCCTCGCGCGTCGTGCCGGTTCGTACGACGGGCAGTGCTCGGAGTTCTGCGGCGTCGAGCACGCGTGGATGCGCATACGCGTCATCGTGCAATCGCAAGCCGAGTTCGACAGCTGGCTCGCGGCGCAAGCCGTGCCCGCCGTCACGCAAGGCGGCGACGGCGAGCGCGTGTTCCTCTCGAACATCTGCGTGAGCTGCCACACCGTCCGCGGCAGCGCGGCAGCGGGGACGGCGGGACCCGATCTCACACACGTCGCGTCTCGCGCAACGATCGGCGCGGGCGTGCTTCCCAATGACGTCGCGCGCATGCGCGCGTGGCTCGCCGACCCGCAGCGCCACAAGCCGGGCTCGCTCATGCCGCGCGTGCCGCTCTCGGACGCCGACCTCGACGCCCTCGCCGCATACCTCGGTGCCTTGAAATGACGGCGATTCCCCTTTGGGTCCGCCGGCCGGCCGGCGAGCGCGTCGGGTGGTTGCGGACCGTCGATCACAAGGCGATCGGCGTCCTCTACATCGGGATGGGTCTCGCGTTCTTCGCGGTCGGTGGGCTCGAGGCCTTGCTGCTGCGGGCGCAGCTCGCCACACCCGAGGCCGGTCTCGTCGACCCCGAGACCTTCAATCAGGCGTTCACCGTGCACGGCGTCACGATGATCCTGCTCGCGGTCGTCCCGCTCCTCGTGGGCTTCGCCAACTACATGGTCCCGCTGATGATCGGAGCGCCCGACGTCGCGTTCCCGCGGCTGAACGCACTCTCGTTCTGGCTGTCCCTCGTCGGCGGCGTCGTTCTGTACTTCAGCTTCCTCGCCGGCGGCGCGCCCGACACCGGATGGTTCTCGTATGCGCCGCTCTCGGAGCGGGCCTTCGCGCCGGGGACGGGCGTGGACTACTACATCCTCGGTCTCGCGATGAACGGCGCCGGCACGATCATCGGCGCGATCAACCTGAGCGTGACGATCCTGCTCATGCGCTGCCCGGGCATGGCGATCTCGCGCGTTCCGCTCTTCGTCTGGATGACCCTGGTCACGACCGTCCTCATCCTCGGCGCGTATCCCGCGCTCACCGCCGCGCTGGTCATGCTCCTCGTCGACCGGCAGCTCGGTGGCCACTTCTTCGATCCGGCCGGCGGTGGCCAGGCCGTTCTGTGGCAGCACCTGTTCTGGTTCTTCGGGCACCCCGAGGTCTACATCATGGTGTTGCCGGCGATGGGGATGATCTCCGAGGTCATTCCGGTCTTCAGCCGAAAGCCGATCTTCGGGTACGGGTTCGTCGCTGGATCGAGCGTCGCGATCGCGTTCCTCTCGTTCGGCGTGTGGGCGCACCACATGTTCGCGGTGGGACTCGGCGCTACCGAGAATGCGATCTTCTCAGCGACGAGCATGCTCATCGCGATACCGACGGGCGTGAAGATCTTCAACTGGATAGCGACGATGATCGGCGGTCGCCTTCGGATGACGACCGCGATGCTATTCGCGGTCGGCTTCATCGCGATGTTCGTGATCGGCGGGCTGTCGGGTGTCTCGCTCGCCGTCGTGCCGATCGACCTCGCCGTGACCGACAGCTACTACGTCGTGGCGCATCTCCATTACGTTCTGTTCGGAGGCACGATGCTCGGCATCTTCGCGGGCGCGTACTACTGGTTCCCCAAGATGACCGGGCGTCTCTTGAGTGAGCGACTGGGCCGATGGCATTTCTGGTCGACGTTCGCGGGCTTCAACCTGACGTTCCTACCGCAGCACTGGCTCGGCGCGGTCGGGATGCCGCGGCGGGTGTTCACGTATGCCGCGAGCACCGGCTGGGGTCCGCTCAACTTCATCTCGACGATCGGTGCGGCGATCCTGGCGATCGCGATGGTCGTGTTCTTCGTGAATCTCGTTCGCAGCCTCCGTTCCGGGGAGATCGCCGGCGACGATCCGTGGGACGCGTTCACGCTGGAGTGGTCCACGACCTCTCCGCCGCCTCCGGAGAATTTCGCCACGATCCCCGCGGTCACCGGCCGCCGCCCGCTCTGGGACCGAAAGCATCCCGAGCTGAGAGATACGCGTTGAGCGCGGCTGTGTCCCTTGGGCAAAGGCCGAAGATTGTTCAGGATCGCGCGCTCCTCGGCGTCGTGATCTTCATCGCGTCGGAGTCGGTCTTCTTTCTCGCGATCGTGCTCGCGTACGTCGCGTACCGCGACGCGGGCCTTCCGACCGCGAGAGCGAACCTCGACGTCGTCCGCACCGCGATCTTTTCCGTCGCCCTCTTCGCGAGCAGCGGGACGATGGCCCTCGCGGCCGGCTCGCGAAGTGGCGCGTGGCTCGCGGCCACGATGATCCTCGGCGCGATCTTCCTTGTCGGCCAGGGCAGCGAGTACGCGCGTCTTCTGGGCGAGGGCATCGGCCCCGGCAGCGCGCTCTTCGGCACCACGTTCTTCACGCTCACTGGGCTGCACGGCATTCACGTCCTCGCCGGCCTTGTGGCGCTCGCGGCGCTCTTCACCGCGAATCTCGGCCGCGCCCGGGCCGTGCGCGTGGTGGCGTGGGAGGC
>DASWCR010000033.1:0-3002 GCA_036389995.1 Candidatus Limnocylindria bacterium
CGCCGCGGGCTGCTCAGCATGGTCGGACAACGCCGACGGCTGCTCGCCTACCTGCACCGCAGAAGCCCGGAGCGATACCAGGAAGTCATCGGGCGACTCGGTCTGCGACGGTGAGACCGCCCGCGTAAGCGGAAACCCAGGGAAATCCCTGGGTTTTTTCATAGGCACCCGAGATCAACAACCACATGCCAGTTACCCGTTCCCAGGCGACCATCAACGGCAAGCCGCTCACCTTCGAGACAGGCAAGTACGCGAAGCAGGCGGGCGGCGCCGTCACGGTCCAGTACGGCGACACCATCGTGTTCGCGGCCGCGACCGTCGCAAAAACGATCCGCACCGGGATCGACTTCTTCCCGCTGACCGTCGACTTCGAAGAGCGCCTTTACGCCGCGGGCAAGATCCCGGGCTCCTTCCCGCGCCGCGAGGGCCGTCCGTCGGAGGAGGGCATCCTCACCGCGCGCCTCACCGACCGCCCGATCCGCCCGCTCTTTCCAAAGGGCTTCCGCAACGACGTTCAGATCATCGTCTCCGCCTGGTCGGCGGATCAAGAAAACGACTACGACGTCCTCGCCGTGAACGCGGCGTCCGCGGCGCTGACGATCTCGGACGCTCCGTTCGAGGGACCGATCGGCTGCGTTCGCGTCGGCACCGTGGACGGCGAGCTCACGCTCAACCCGACGATCCAGCAGATGCTCGAGAGCAAGCTCGACCTCGTCGTCGCTGGTACGCGCGACTCGATCATGATGATGGAGGCCGGCGCGCACGAGGTCACCGAGGACTTCCTCATTCAGGCTCTCACGCTCGCGCAGGAGGGCATCAAGAAGATCTGCGACGCGCAGATGGACCTCCAGCGCGCCTCGGGCAAGCCGAAGATGGAATACATCACCGTCGTCCCGGAACCGGCCCGTCTTGGCGCCGTCACGACCTTCCTGCGACAGCGTCTGCGGGCCAAACTCCGTAACCCGGACAAGGCACAGCGCGAGGCCGGCCTCGACGAGCTCAAGCTCGAGGCCGTCGCCCAGTTCGCCACCGGCGACAACGCGCCGCTCACACTCGAGGAGGTCAGCGCGGTCTACGAGCAGCTCCTCGAGGACGAGTTCCGCAAAGCCGTCACCGAGGAGAACCTCCGCCCCGACGGCCGCGGGACCAAGGACATCCGCCAGCTATCGATCGAGGTCGGGGTCCTGCCGCGCACGCATGGATCCGCCGTCTTCACGCGGGGACAGACCCAGATCCTATCGGTCGCGACACTCGGTCCCGGCGGCGACGAGCAGATCATCGACACCCTCTCGCCCGTCGACACCAAGCGCTACATGCATCACTACAACTTCCCGCCGTACTCGGTCGGCGAGGTTCGCATGATGCGTGGCGCCGGCAGGCGCGAGATCGGCCACGGCGCGCTCGCCGAGCGCGCGCTCATCCCGGTGCTTCCGACGAAGGAAGAGTTCCCGTACACCATCCGCGTCGTCAGCGAGACGCTCGAGTCGAACGGCTCGTCGTCGATGGCATCGACCTGTGGCTCGACCCTCGCGCTCATGGATGCCGGTGTGCCGATCAAAGAGATGATCGGTGGCATCGCCATGGGCCTCGTGACTTCGGGCGACAAGTGGACCGTCCTCACCGACATCCAGGGCCTCGAGGATCACTACGGCGACATGGACTTCAAGGTCACCGGCTCCGCCAAGGGCGTGACCGCGCTCCAGATGGACATCAAGATCAAGGGGATCTCGCTCGAGATCATGCGAGCGGCGTTCCAGCAGGCCCGCGAGGCGCGTCTCTTCATCCTCGAAGCGATGCGCAACGTGATCAGCGAGCCGCGCCCCGATCTTTCGCACTGGGCTCCGCGCATCGAAACGATCAAGATCCAGCCGGACAAGATCCGCGAGGTCATCGGCCCAGGCGGCAAGATGGTCCGCGCGATCCAGTCCGAGACCGGCACGACCATCGAGCTGGAGGACGATGGCACCGTCCGCATCACCGGCGCCAAGGCCGAGGGGCGCGACAGGGCTCGCGCGATGATCGAGGGCCTCACCAAGGAGCCCGAGGTCGGCGAGGTTTATGACGGCAAGGTCACTCGGATCATGAGCATCGGAGCGTTCGTCGAATACCTTCCCGGGAAGGAAGGCCTCGTGCGGATCAGCGAGCTTTCGTCCGAGCGCGTGAACAGCGTCGAGGATGCCGTCAAGGTCGGCGACAAGGTCAAGGTCAAGGTCGCCGAGGTCGACCGCATGGGCAGGGTGAACCTCTCGATACGGGCCGTGAACGAGAACGGCAACGACTACGAGACCCGTCAGCGCGCCGAGCGCGAGCGGTACCGCGAGCGCGACGAGCGCGGTGGCGGTCCGCGACCGGGCGGCGACAGGGGTGGCTTCCGACGCGGCGGTCCGCCGCGCCGATAAAGAATCCTCACACTCGTCCTACCCGCGTATAACGAGGCGCGTCGCATCGAGGAAAGCCTCGGGCGATGCGCCGAGTTCTTTCGCGACCGCGAGATCGAGGGCGAGATCATCCTTGCCGACGACGGCTCCACCGATGCAACGGCGGACACGTTTCATCGTGCGAAGGTCCTGCATTCGCACCTTGGCCTGAGCTTCAAGGTGTTGCGACTGCCGCACCGCGGCAAAGGCGCGGCCGTCCGCTCCGGCGTGGAGGCGGCCACCGGCGACCCGATCGTTTTCCTCGACGCGGACCTGACGATTCCCGTCGAGATCATCGATCTTTTCAATGCCGCGCTGGACACGGGCGCCGACATCGCGATCGCATCGCGCTACGTGCCGGGGTCGGTCGTGGATCGACCGTGGTGGCGCCGCGTGATGGGGGATGTCTTCCGGGCGGCGGTGCACCTTCTCGTCCCGACCGGCATCCGCGACACGCAGTGCGGCGGGAAGATGTACACGGCCGAAGCCGCGAAAGACCTCTTCCGGAAGCAACGACTGAACGGTTTCGCGTTCGACGCAGAGGTGTTATTCCTCGCCCGACGCGCGGGCTACGCGGTGCGCGAG
>DASWCR010000034.1:0-10642 GCA_036389995.1 Candidatus Limnocylindria bacterium
AATGTCTGCCTTTGTTACAAAGATCCCGCTGTTACCGCGCTGACATAACGGCGCGAGCGTGTACCCCGTTCAACTAAATGCGATGAGGTGGGATTTCGCGCGCGCCGCGCTTCTCAGCGTTCTCGTGAGCCTTCCGGTCAGCCTGGCTCTCGTGGCGATGCCCCTCGCGACGACCGTGGAGGCGTCGGCGAATGACATGCTCCTGCTCACCAACCAGTTCCGCTCCGCGATCGGTTCGCCGACCGTACCATCTGACCCGCGACTCGTGCAGGCCGCGCAGAACCACGCGAACTACAACAGCGCGAACAGCATCCTCGGGCACTACGAGACCGCGGGCCTCCCGTACTACACCGGGTATGGGCCGCGCGACCGATTGATCGCGCAGGGTTGGACAACATCGTTCGTGAGTGAGGTCGCGACGGGCGGTTCGGAGCTCGGCGGCGTTCGCCAGCTCTGGGACGCGCCGTATCACCGGCTCGGCCTGATGCATCCGAACGCGACGACGATCGGCTGGGGTCACTCCGAGCTGAACGGCCGCCAGAGCAACGTCGGCGACATCGTCTACAACTTCGGAATTCGTCCGGTCGAGTTCGTTCGTTCGCCTGCGCAGATGCAGACGAACATCCCGACCTCGTGGAGCGGGCAAGAATCGCCGAGCCCGGTCCCCGCCGGCAGCTCGGGCCCGTACGGCTACCCGATCATGATCGTGTACTCGGCCGGACAGAACGTGCAGTTTCGGGCGGCCGAGCTCGTCGCGCCGAGCGGGACCCGTCTTCCGTTCTACGTCGCGCCGCAGCAGTTCGAATACGACTATCAGGTGATCGTTCCGCAGCGCCCGCTCGCAACGAACACGACCTATCACGTCCGCTTCGACATCACCGTCGCGGGCCAGTGGCTTACCAACGAGTGGGACTTCAGCACGGGCTCGACGGTGAGCGGCGGTGGTCCGACGTCGACGCTCCCGGACAGCGGTCTGCACTCCGCATGGATGTCGCAGACGCAGGTCCCCGCGATGCAGCCGGCCACGATGTCGCAGGCGACCCTGCTCTTCCGCAACACCGGAACGAAGACGTGGACGAAGGGCGTCGCCGGCAGCCAGGTCGCGCTCGGCGTGAATGGCGACAGCGCCTCGTTCAGCGCGCTCGGAATGAACGTCGGGTGGCCGTCGGCGAACCGCGTGGCCATTCAGAACGAAGCATCGGTCGGTCCCGGCGCCCTTGCGTCGTTCACCTTCGCGCTGAAGGCGCCGCTCAGCGCGGGCACGGTTCGTATCCCCCTACGCCCGGTTGTTGACGGTGTGGCCTGGCTCGAGGACCAGGGCGTCTTCGTTCCTGTGACGACGGTCGTGGACTATCACAGCCGTTGGGTGTCCGAGTCCGCTTTCCCGACGTTGCGTGTCGGGCAGGTCAGCGGTCCTTTGTCTATCGCCTTCCGCAACGCCGGTAGCCAGGCATGGATCCGCGGGACCCTCGGTCAAGAGGCGCGTCTCGCGGTGAACCAGGACAACGCGCAGTGGGCCGCTCTCGGGGTCAACTGGCTTTCCGCCAACCGCGTCGCGCCGCAGACGGAGGCGACGGTCACGCCGGGCGGCGTCGGGACGTTCACCTTCCAGGTACGCGCGCCGATGACGCCGGGCCTCTACGCGATCCACCTGCGCCCGGTCATCGATGCGGTCACGTGGATGGAAGATGAGGGCGTCTTCCTCTACATCAACGTCACGAATTAGCGCAAGAAGTCGCTAGCTCGCCCCGAATAGCACCTCGTACTCTTCCTTGCAGCGCGGGCATCGCACGGTCGCGGCATAGGGCGGGTTCGGCGGGATGTCGAGATGCTCGCGCGTGACGAAGCGCGGTCCGACGTTCTCGCCGCAGAACGGACAGGCGATCTCGTAGTGGTTGAAAGCGCGTCGATCGACGGTGATTCGACGGCGCTCGTCGATCTTCTGCATGCGGCTAGTCTAGGAGCGTGCTACCGCAACCACCGAAGGGTCGGACGAAGATCGCGAGCGTGACGAAGACCCTGAAGGTCGGCGACACCGCGCCGGACTTCGCGCTCCGCTCGCACGATGGGCGCGAGGTCAAGCTCTCGGCTTATCGCGGACAGCGTGTGGTCGTCGCCTTCTTCGCGTTCGCGTTTTCCAATACCTGAAACAGCGAGGCTCCCGCGCTGAATGCGCTCCAGCAGCGCTTCGCCGGGGGCAAGGCCCAGGTCGTGGGCATCCTGTGCGACTCGGTGTACACGTTGAAGGCGTGGGCCGAGTCGCTGGGCGGCGTCCAATACCCGCTCTGCTCGGATTACTGGCCCCACGGCAAGGTCACCCAGGCGTACGGGGTGTTCAACGAAGAGGTCGGGCGCCCGGAGCGCGCGATCATCGTTGTCGACGCCGAAGGGATCTGCCGCTATATCGACGTTCACACGCTGCGCGAGGTGCCTGACGAGGAGGAGATCGCCGAGGAGCTGAAAAAGCTCAGCTAACGCGTCGGGATGAGGTAAGCCTTTCCCTCGTCGGCGATCACGAAGCTGACGTCGTCACCGGCAGCCACACCGGGGAGCGTGTCGCCGGCGACGAGGACCTGTGTTCCGCAGTCGACCGCGACGATTTCGCCGGTCGTGATCACCGTCCCCTCGAGCTTCGCTCCGGGCGCGATCAGGTTCCCCGTGACACCGCGGCCCTTCGCTTTCGCGACGTCGCGCGCGCGGTACTCGATCGCGATCGTCACGCGATCTCCGAGCGTGAGGCGCGATTTTCGGACCGCCCCGGTCGCGTCGCGTCCGCGCATGTCGATCTGCGGCGATCCCTCGCCGACCCGCATCGTGAGAAGCACGTCGCCACGCGTTCCATCGAGAGCGACAACGACACCCCGCGACGCACGCTGACGCCACCTCTCGATGAACGCGAGCTGTTCGAAATCCAACACGTCGGCGCCGATACGATAGCCGCGTGCCTCTCCGTGCCGTCTTCTTCGACGTGGGCGACACGCTCGTTCAGCACTGGAAGCCGCAACCGGAGATACGTGCGTTGACGGTCGATGCGTTGCGGCGCGAGTTCGGCGAGCGCGACTGGTACGGGAAGTTCGTCGAGGCGGAGATCGCTCCTGATCATCGGCACGAATCCGAAGAGGCCCTCCGGCAGGAGACGAACCGCTGGTACGCGGATTGGTTTCGCAACAGCCAGATCGGCATCGACGACATCGAGATCGATCACTTCCGTGTGGCCACCACGCTGCCCCTGGATCTCGTCGGTGCGCTCGTGCCGGGGACTCCCGAGGCGCTCCGCTGGTGCAAGGAGCATGGCCTGATCGTCGGGCTGATCACGAACACGCTCTCGCGCGGGGACGACGAGGTTCGGATTGACTGGGAGCGCTTCGGGCTCGCGGACACGGTCGACCATGTGGTCAGTTCGCACAGCGCGGGCTGGCAGAAGCCACATGAGGCGATCTTCCGGCGTGCGCTCGAGCTTGCCGGAGTGCCCGCCAGCGAAGCCGTCATGGTCGGGGATCGCATGGTGCAGGACGTATGGGGCGCGAAGCGGCTCGGTATGCGCGCGATCTGGCGCCGCCCGCTTGCGGGAGCGCCACAGGAGCCGGTGGACGTTGAGCCCGACGCCGCGATCGACGACCTGACCGAATTGCCGGCCGTCCTCGAGCGTTGGATGTAGCGCACGCTCCTTGCCGACGGCGCGTTAGGGTGTTAGAAACGGATTCTTGACCCAGCAGGTCGGAAATTCTCCTCGCTCGCGTTTCCGGTCATCCCGGCTGACCTGCGTCTGTCCCTAGGCGGCCTGGAGCGGCGCGTTCGCGCCGTTCGGCGCCGCCTTCTCTGGACCGTCACTCGCAAATTTATGTGGAGGACTCCCCATGACCGCTTATGCCAAAGACGTTCTCGTCGAGACCGATTGGCTCGCCGAGCATGCGAAGGACGCCAACGTACGAGTCTTCGAGGTCGATGTTGACACGAGCGCCTATGACCAGGGCCACGTCGCGGGAGCGATCGGGCTCAACTGGAAGACCGACCTACAGCAGCATCCTGTGCGCGACTTGCTCGACAAGAAAGAGCTTGAGGCGCTTCTCTCGAAATACGGGGTCACGCCGGGGACGACCATCGTCGCCTATGGCGACAACAACAACTGGTTCGCCGCGTGGTTCTTCTGGCTCCTGAAGTACTACGGGCATAAAGACGTGAAGCTCGCGAACGGGGGACGAGCGAAATGGATCGCCGAGAAGAGGCCACTCGCGAACGACTCTCCGAGCTACGCGAAGAGCGAGTACCGAGCGGGTACGCCCGACGCATCGATCCGCGCGCTGCGCGATCAGGTCCTCGACAAGGTCGTGTCGGGGAACGGCACGAAGATCGTCGATGTCCGCTCGCCGAAGGAGTACGCCGGTGAGCTTCTGGCACCGGAGAATCTCCCGCAAGAGGGCGCGCAGCGCGGCGGCCACATTCCGGGCGCGCAGAACATCCCCTGGGCAACCGCGGTCGCCGAAGACGGCCGGTTCAAGTCAGCCGACGAGCTCCGCTCCATATACGGATCCAAGGGAATCGACGGGCGCGGCGAGACCATCGCGTACTGCCGCATAGGCGAGCGAAGCGCTCACACCTGGTTCGTTCTGAAATATCTCCTCGGCCAGGAGCGCGTGCGCAATTACGACGGATCCTGGACCGAGTGGGGCTCTCTCATCGGAGTGCCGATCGAGAAAAGCGCGTAGCGGCGCACCAGCGGCGGCGCCGAAACCCTCTTTACGCGGCGGCGGACCCCCCGGCCTTCGGCCGGTGCCCCACCGCGCGGGGGCCCTCGGCGCCGCCGCTGTGCTTTCAATCGACTTCCTGTTCGGCACACAATTCGGCTGATGGATTTTCAGTCCGATCGCGATCAGATGGTCCGCGAACTGCGCCGCATGGGAATAAAGGACGAACGGGTGCTCGCTGCTGTGGCCCGGGTCCCCCGCGAGCGCTTCGTTCGCGAAGAGGATCAGGACGTTGCGTATGGCGATCACGCGCTCGGCATCCCCGAAGGACAGACGATCTCGCAGCCATTCGTGGTTGCCCGCATGACGGAGCTACTCCAAGTTGAGCCGACGCATCACATGCTCGAGGTCGGCACGGGCTCGGGGTACCAGGCGGCGGTGCTCGCGGAGCTCGCGCGCGATGTCGTCACCGTCGAGCGGCATCTGCCGCTCGCGGATCGCGCGAGCGCTCTTCTCGCCGAGCTCGGCTACCAGAACGTGCGCGTTATCGCAGGCGATGCTTCCGTCGGATATCCGCCCGAGGCGCCGTACGACCGCATCCTCGTGACCGCCGCATCTCCGGGCATCGCCCCTGAGCTCGTGCGCCAATGCGCGCCCGATGGGCTCATCGTCGCGCCGGTCGGGGACCCGGAGATGCAGCACCTCGTCGTCCGCCATCCCGACGGTCGCGAGACGCGGCACGGCGCGGTGAAGTTCGTCCCACTCCGCGGACGCGCCGGCTTCCGCTAGTGGCGTCCACGCTTTTCCATGGCGGCCGGATCCACGTCCGATCCGGTGTCTCGGCTGAGGCGCTGCTCGTGCGCGATGGCCGCGTCGCCGCGGTGGGGCGCGCGTCCGACGTCGCGCGCGATGCCGGAGCGGCCGAGCGCGTCGATCTGCGGGGCGGGCTTATGACACCCGGCTGGTTCGACGCGCACGTGCACTTCATGTGGTGGGGCTTTCAGATGGCGGAGCTCGACCTCCGCGCGACGAAGACGGTCGAGGAGGCGCTCCAACAGATCGGTCCCCGCGCGCGCGAGCTCGCGCCACGGCAGTGGCTCACCGGGGGTCGCTTCGACAAGAACAACTGGGGCCGCTGGCCGACCGCGGCCGACCTCGACCGAGTGACCGGCGATCGTCCGGCAGTCATGCGCAGCCGCGACGGCCATTCGCGCTGGCTCAACACTGCGGCACTCCGAGCGGCGAAGATCGGAAAGGACACCGTCGCACCCGAGGGCGGGGCGATTTTCCGCGACGCCAGCGGGTCGCCGACCGGCGTCCTTCAGGAGCGCGCGAACGAGCTCGCCGACCGCGCCGTTCCCGCCGCGACCGAGGCGGATTGCGACGCCGCGACGATGCGTGCGCAGGAAGAGGCTCTGAAGAGAGGGGTCACCGGCGTCGAGTCGCTCGAGCAGGCGAGCTCGTATGCCGCCCTGCGGCGAGCACGCGACCGCGGCGAGCTCAAGGTCCGCGCGCTGATGGGCATCCCGCATCGATCGCTTGCGCTCTCGCTTCCCACCACAGGAAGTCCGCCGCAGATCCGCGACACGTCGCTTCGCGCTCCGCTACGCGGCCGGGGGCCCCTGCCCCCTGGGCCCCTGCCCCTGCCTTTCGACTTCGAGGCCGCCCTTCAATCGGGGATGCGGACCGGTCAGGGCGACGAATGGCTGCAGCTCGGCCACGTGAAATTCTTCACCGACGGCGCGCTGGGATCGCAGACCGCGGCACTCGAGGAGCCATACGAAGGCACGGGCGATCGGGGCATCCTCACGTTCGATCCGATGGAGCTTCGGACCGACGTCGCGCGCGCTGCGGCTGGCGGGCTCGCTGTCGCCATCCATGCGATCGGCGATCGCGCGGTACGCGTCGCGCTCGACGCGGTCGCGCCGACCCGCGTGACCTCACCCGCGCTCCGTCAGCGGCTCGAGCACGTCCAGCTCGTTCGCGAGGAGGACCTCGGGCGCTTCGGCGCGCTCGGTGTGATCGCGTCGATGCAGCCGATCCACTGCACGAGCGACCGCGACCTCGCCGACCGTTACTGGGGTCCGAAGCGCACGTCGCGGGCGTACCCCTGGCGGACGCTGCTCGAGCGTCGCGCCGTCCTCGCCTTCGGGTCGGACGCGCCTGTCGAACCCATCGATCCGCTGCTCGGCATCCACGCGGCGGTCACTCGCCGCCGGCCCGGTGATCCCGACGCCTGGTTCCCGGCACAGCGGCTCACCCTCGACGAAGCGCTGCACGCGTACACCGCCGGAGCCGCGTATTCGACGGGCAGGGAGCGCGACTGGGGCACGCTCGACGTGGGGATGCGCTGCGATGCCACCGTCGTCGATCGCGATCTCGCGAAGCTCGATGAGGACGACCTACTTGAGGCGCGAGTCAGCGGCACCATCACCGACGGAGTCGTCCGCTACGCGGACGGCCTCGGTTAGTTGAGCTCTGGTCGCTCTCCGCGTTCGCGAAGTCGCACGAGGAGATCGCGAAGAAGCTCGGTCTCTCGGTTGAGGATCCGCGTCTCTTCCTCGAGTCGAGCCGACGCCGTCTCGAGTTCGAGCAGCGCCTGCTGCTGAGGCGCGTCCACGGCAAGGCTTCCAGCGATCCGGTATGCGAGATCGCTCGGCGGCGCATCGCGGAGATCGTCGGCGAGCGCCCGCTCTCCACGAGCGTCCTCAGTCACGGCGACCACAGCCAGGAGGTAGGCACCAAGCGCCTCGCGGGCCACGCTGGCGCGGTGGACGGCCCGCTCGCCATCGCTCTCGTCGAGGTACCGCACCTGTCCCACGAGGTACGGCTCGGCGTCTGGGATAAGGCTTTCGACGGCGAAGCGGCGCTCGCCCCGCGTCACGATGTAGGAGCGACCATCCGGCAAGGGGGACTCGGCCACGATCTTCGCCTCCGTCCCGACGTCATACGGTTCGGCGCCCGTGCCGACCTCGTTGCCGCTCCGGATGAGGACGACCCCGAACCGTCGGTGTTGCTCGATGCAGCGCCGGATCAGCAGGCGGTAGCGCGGCTCGAAGATGTGCAGTGGCATGAGAGCGCCGGGGAAAAGCACCGCCCCGAGGGGGAAGAGCGGAAGGAGTTCGCTCACGCGTCAACGGTACTCTGGCGGTCGGTGACGGCAGGTTGATCAGCGTCCTCCTGCATGGCGAGCTGCAACAGTTCGGCGCGAAGCGACGCGAAATGGCCGCGGCGGGCCGAACGGCGCGGCAGATCGTCACATCGCTCGGCATCCCAAGAGGCGAGGCGGCCGCTTTCATCGTGAACGGCGAGCAGGTCGAAGGTGATGCCGTTCTCCGCGACGGCGACACGCTCGAGCTGCTCCCCGCGATGACCGGCGGCGAGGGCGGAGCGCTCGATGGCATTCGGGTGGTCGATCTCACGCGCGCTCTCGCCGGCCCGTACTGCACGCTGATGCTCGCGGATCACGGCGCGGACGTCGTGAAGATAGAAATACCTGGTACCGGCGACGAGACCCGTGACTGGGCGCCGCCATCGATCAAGGGCGTGTCCGCGTATTACCTCGCGATCAACCGCAACAAGCGCAGCGTCACCTGCGATCTCAAGCATCCCGACGGAAAGCGAATCCTCGAGCGATTGATCGAGCGCGCCGATGTGGTTGTCGAGAACTTCAGCCCGGGCGTTCTCGGTCGGCTCGGATTCCCCGACGACCGGGTCCGTGCGATGAATCGGAAGGTCGTGATCTGCCATGTCTCGGGGTTCGGTCAGGACGGACCCGGCCGGGCGTGGGCGGCGTACGACCTCGTCGTCCAAGGCATGGGCGGGGTCATGAGCCTCACCGGTCCACCCGGCGGCGATCCGGTGATGGTCGGCGTCCCGCAGGCCGACATGGTGGCGGGGATGTTCGCGGCGTTCGCGATCGTCGCTGCGCTCGAAGCGCGGCACCGGACCGGCGAAGGACAGGTCATCGACGCGACGATGATCGGAGGGCAGGTCGCGCTGCTATCGCGGCAGGCCGCGCGTTATTTCGCCGACGGGACCGTGCCCCGTCCGGAAGGCAACGTGCACGCCTCGATCGTCCCCTATCAGACATTCCGCGCGGCGGATGGCTTCGTGAACATCTGCTGCGCGAACAACGCGCTCTTCGAACGGCTCTGCCGCGCGATCGAGCTTGAGGATCTTCTCGAGGACGGCCGATTCTCCGACAACGCGAGCCGCGTCAAACACCGCGACGCTCTCGTTCCGCTCATCGCCGCGCGGGTGCACCGGATGACGAAGGCGGATGTGGTGCGCAAGCTGCGCGAGGCGAACGTCCCGGTCGGGCCGATCAACGACCTCGGTGAGGTCTTCAACGATCCGGTGGTGCGTCATCTCGGATTGATCGCGGAGGTCGACCACCCGATCGCAGGCCGCGTGCGCGCGCCGGGCATCCCCGTCCGCATGTCGGAGACGCCGGGGTCGGTGCGGCGCGCGCCCCCACTGCTCGGCGAGCACACCGACGAGGTCCTGCGCGAGCTGGGCTACACGCCTCTTGAGATCGAGAAGCTGCGCGCGGACGGCGCGGTCTGATCGCGGAACCCGATATCCTGCCGCGGCGCCGGCCGCTGTGGCTCGTCGGCGCGCTCACCGTTCTCACCTATGGGATCTATGTCCCGATCTGGTTCGGTTTCTCGTGGGCGGAGCTCCGTCGCGATACCTCTGATGAAACCATGCAGCCGGCGGCGCATGGCGCCTCGATCTTCGTCCCCGGTTTTGGGACCTGGCAGGCGTATCGGCACTTCGCCCTGATCACCCAGCTACTCGCCCGGGTCGGTTCTCCGCTCAAGGTCGATCCGTCGACCGCCGCCCTCGGCACCACGGTGTGGTGGGTCACCTGGCTGCACTACTCGGGCTTCAACGATCCCGTCTTGATCGTGTTGAACGTGATCGAGCTGATCGCGGGCACCGCCGTCGTCGTTTTCGGTCAACGCGCGCTGAACGCCTACTGGGCGGTCCGACCCGGCCCGCCGGCCGATGCGCGGGTACTGCCAACGGACTGGTTCGCCCTAGGCATGGCCGCGGCGTTCTTCGTCCTCATCACGATCTCGAACGTGACCGTGCCCACGAACTAACATCCGGCTCCCGTGCCGTCGCACATCCTCGTCGTGGGCTCGCTCGCGTACGACGACGTGGACACGCCATACGACAGCCGCCGCGAGGTGCTCGGTGGTGCCGCGTCATATTTCTCGCTCGCCGCCTGTCTCTACGCACCGGTCCGGCTGATGGGCGTCGTCGGTGATGACTTTCGCGCGAGCGACCTCGAACGCCTCCGCGCCAAGGGGATCGATCTCGCCGGTGTCGAGCACGCGAAGGGGAGGTCCTTTCGCTGGCTCGGGAGATACAACCATGACCTCGCGACGGCAGAGACCATCAACACCGACCTCGGCGTCTTCGGCGACTGGGAGCCCACCGTTCCGCCGGCGTTCGCCGACAGCGAGTTCGTGTTCCTCGCCAATATCCTTCCCGAGATCCAGAGCCGCATGCTCGAGCAGGTGCGCAAGCCCAAAGCGATCGCGCTCGACACGATGAATTACTGGATCGAGCGCCGCCGGGATGCGCTGGCCGACGTCATGACGCGGGTCGACATCGTCACCGTCAACGAGGCGGAGGCGCGGCAGTTCTGCGGGACGCACAACGTGCTCAAGGCGGCGCGGCAAATACTCGCGCTCGGTCCCCGCGCCGTGGTCATCAAGCGCGCCGAGTACGGCGCCCTCCTCCTCACCGCCGAGCGCATCTTCTGGACGCCGGCCTATCCGCTCGAGGAGGTGCGCGACCCCACGGGCGCCGGCGACGCGTTCGCGGGCGGGCTCCTCGGCCACCTCGCTCGGGCGGGCGCGCTGGACGACCGTACCCTCTGCCAGGCGGTCCTTCACGGCACGGTGTGCGCGTCTTTCGCGGTCGAGGCGTTCAGCGTCGAC
>DASWCR010000035.1:0-12614 GCA_036389995.1 Candidatus Limnocylindria bacterium
CGCGCAGAAGATCATCGCCGCGCTGCAGCGTCCCTTCGAGATCGAGGGAGCCGCCCACGAGGTCGCCATCTCCATCGGCATCGCCGTGAGCCCGCAGCACGGCGAGGATGTCGAGACACTCATGCGCCGCGCGGACATGGCGATGTACGTCGCGAAGACGACGCCGGGTGGATCTGCCGTGTACGCGGAGCAACAGGACCCCGAGGGATCGAACCAGCTCGCCCTCATGGCCGAGCTGCGGCATACACTCGATGCCGACGAGCTGCAGGTCGTCTATCAGCCGATCGTCGGATTCACCGAGGGCGAGGCCATGAGAGTCGAGGTATTGGCGCGCTGGCGTCACCCGGAACGCGGCCTCATCGCACCCGGCGAGTTCATCCCGCTCGCGGAGCGCTCCGGCCTCGTGAAATCGCTGTTCTCGCGAGTGCTCGCGATGACGCTCGCGCAGTGTGCGGAATGGAAGCGCGCCAATGTGCCGCTCCAGGCCGCGGTGAATCTCTCGATACGCAACCTGCTCGACCCGGATCTGCCGCGCGTCGTCGGTCAGGCGCTCGAGCGCGCCGGGATCCCGCCGGCGTGGCTGGCGTTCGAGATCACCGAGTCGATGCTGATGGCTGAGCCAAACCGCGTGCTGCGCACGCTCGCCGAGCTCCGCGACCTCGGGGTGCAGCTCGCCATCGACGACTTCGGCGTGGGCTACAGCTCGCTTGCGTACCTGCAACGGCTTCCGGCCTACGCCGTGAAGATCGACCGTTCCTTCGTGAGTCGCATGACTCGCGACCGCGGCAGCGCTGAGATCGTGAAGCTCATAGCGAACCTGGGTCACGCGCTCGGGATGAAGGTGGTCGCGGAGGGGATCGAGGACCAGGCCACGTACAACGCGTGCGCCGCCGCCGGCTGCGACAGCGCGCAGGGCTTCTTCGTCGGGCGGCCGATGGTCGCGACGGCGATCCCGGCCTGGCTCGCGCAGGGCCATCGCACGATCACGATCAACTAACGCCCCGCTCTGGCACAGTGAGCGCCTGTGCCAGGACGCATCGTCGCCTGCGGCGGGCAGCAGCTGACCTACGCCACACTCATGCGGTACGTCCTCGACCTCGTGGGCCGCCCGCGGCCGAAAGTGCTTTTCCTCCCGACCGCGTCCGGCGACGATCCCGCGAGTCTGCTGACGTTCTATCAAACCCTCGCGGCCACTCAGTGCGATCTGTCCCACCTTGCCCTTTTCCACCGGACGGTTGTGGACGTCGAGGCGCTGATCCGCCGCCAGGACGTCGTCCTCGTCGCCGGCGGCAACACCGCGAACATGCTCGCGATTTGGCGCTTGCACGGCGTCGAGGACGCGCTTCGCAGCGCCTACCGGAACGGGACGATCCTCACTGGATGGTCGGCCGGATGCATCTGCTGGTTCGAGGCGGGAATCACCGATTCCTTCACGCTCGAGCTCGGTCCGCTGCGCGATGGCCTGAAGCTGCTCAAAGGGAGCGCATGCCCTCACTACGACTCGGAAGAGCGACGGCGCCCGGTTTACGCGCGCGAGATCGCCGCCGGCTTACCACCCGGCATCGCGCTCGATGACGGCGTCGCTGCGCGATACGAGGACGAGCGGCTCGTCGAAATCGTGAGCGCGCGATCCGAGGGCCGCGCGTTCCGGGTCGACGCGAGCGGCGAGCATCCGCTCGAGGTTCGCGTTCTCGGCTAAGGGAGAGCGAGCTTTCCGGCCGCGTAGTAGGCGGCGGCCCGCTCGCGAAAGTAGCCGCCATCGTCGTCCGCGTTGAGCGAGGTGCGCGTGTTGCCACCGATCGGGGCCGGATTCGTGACGCCGTCGCCCGCCGCGTCGCAGGCGCAGGTCGCGCCGTCGGCCCCGCGCCCGAAGAGGAAAGCGATGACGCCCGCGCGAGCGTACGCGCTGAGGTTCGCGCGGCCCGGATCGTCCAGGAACCACTCGACCGTGTCGTCCTGGTAGTGGTTCCAGGTGTTGTTCATCGCCCGCATCTTCGTGTTGCCGAGTGGGATCTGCCACAGGACGATGCGCTTCTGCGTGAGCGCGGAGAATCGCGCGACATAACGGGCTTTGCGCGCGAAGTCCTCGGAGTACCACCAGACCCGGTCGTCGCCCCTCTGGTATGCCTTAAAGGCGGCGTCGCGGTCGCTGAACCCGCCGAACACCAGGTCGAAGCTCGCTCCGAGCGCGTTGAAGAATGTCGCCGACCGTGTCGCCCACGCGTCGAGCGTCGCGTCCGGCGGCTTCTCTAAGAACGCGTCGTGGTTCGTCCCGAACTCTGAGAGGTCGTACGCGACGATCACATTTGGCGCGTACGTGTCGCGCAGCTTCAGGATGCCGCGCGCGAAGCCGGCTGCGTTGTCGGCGAGACCCGCGAGCTCCGACAGACCCGTGGCTGCGACGCGGACCGGAGCGGCGGCTGGATCGTCGCCGTAGCGCTGCTGGATGTATCCCCAGAGATCAGGCTCGACGTGGAGCACGACGGTCGCTCCGGGTTGCGCGCCGGCGCGCTGGAAGAAGAGCCGTAGGTCGGCGAAGTAGGCCGCCATCGTCGAGGTGTTCTGCAGGTTGGCGAAGTCACCCGCCGGCTCGCCCAATCCGTTGCCCGGAGCGGACTGGAGCATCTGGTAATAGGTGAACACCGGGACCAGACCATTCCGCACCGAGTCCTGGATGTAGTACGTCACGAACTGCGCGTTAGAGTTCCACGTCGCCCAGCCGCTGCCAGTGTTGACTCCGCCCGCAAGGTACTGATAGCGGAACGCGAACGGCGCGGCCGCGCGCATCGCCGCCGCGCCATCGGGTCCATCGGTCATCCCGATCTCCAGCGAGCGGCTCGGCCACCGCGCGGGAAGGGGTGCGAGCGACCCGGCCGGGGCGGTCCCCGGGACGGTCACGTACCAGAAGACGCCGTAGTCCTCCATCCACTGCGCGCCTTCGACGAGCGGGCGGATCGAGAGCCGGTAGGTGCCGGGAATCTGCGGCGCGATCACGCTGAACTGGAACCAGGCGACCTGATTCGGACCCACCCACGGCGCAGGCTGGGCCGCGACGCGGTTGTAGCGGGGCCAGCCGGTCGCGGGTGATCCATTGGTGCCGTCGCCGCCGAGTGCCGTCGCGCGATCCTGTCCTGGATCGGGATCCCACGTTCCGAGGTACGCGACCTCGCCCATTTTTCCTGCGACCCATCCGCGGGTGCCGGTGTTGTAAAAAGCCACGGTCGCGGTCGAGCGTTCGCCCGGGCATAAGGTGGGATACCCGCTCTGGCCGTACCACGCCGCATGGAAACCCGGGATCCCTGAGGGCACGTTTGCCGGTGGCGGAATGCCTGGACCGACGCTCGATATGCACGGATCGGCTGCGGCGATAGACCCGGACGCGGCTGCGGTCGGACTCAGCGGCACGAGGATCGCTATCAATAGGAGGAACGCGCCCAGGCGGCCGGCCACTGCGAGAAACCCGCTAGGCCGTGCGGGGCTCGGGTTTCTCTGGATCGATCCCGAGCTCGGCGAGCGCCTTCGCGACCTCGGCCGCGCCGTACTCCTCGGTGAGCGCGAGCGCGTGCAGCGATGCGGTGGCCACGCTCTCCGCGTCGATCTCGAAGTGGCGGCGCAGCGCCTCGCGAGTATCGCTCCGCCCGAAGCCGTCCGTGCCCAGCGGGACAAACGGACTCCCCACCCAACGCGAGACCTGATCGGGCAACGCCTTGAGCCAATCCGATGCGGCGACGATCGGGGAATGCCCACCGAGGACCGACGTGATGTACGGCAGGCGTGGCTCGACCTCGGGGTGCAGACGGTTCCACCGCTCGACGGCGAGCGCCTCATTGCGCAGCTGCTGGTAGCTCGTGACGCTGTACACGTCCGCGCTCACGTCGTATTTCTCGTGCAGGAGCTCCTGCGCGCGGAGGACCTGCCGCATGATCGAGCCCGATCCGAGGAGCGTGACCCGTCGCCGACTTCCCGCCTCGCCAGGCCGGAAGAGATATATGCCGCGGACGATGCCCTCCTCGACGCCTTCGGCCATCGCCGGCTGCGGGTAGTTCTCGTTGTAGAGGGTGAGGTAATAGAAGATGTCCTCGCCGTCACCGAGCATCCGCTTGATGCCGTCGCGGACGATCACCGCGGTCTCGTACGCGAACGCAGGGTCGTACGCGCGGATGTTCGGGATCGACGTCGCGAGCACCTGGCTGTGCCCGTCCTCGTGCTGAAGTCCCTCGCCGTTCAGGGTCGTGCGGCCGGCGGTCGCGCCGCAGAGGAACCCGCGGCCGCGCGCGTCGCCGAACGCCCAGATCTGATCGCCGGTGCGCTGCATGCCGAACATCGAGTAGAAGACGTAGAACGGCAGCATCTGCTCGCTGTGCGTCGCGTAGCTCGTGCCGGCGGCGGTGAACGACGCCATCGAGCCCGCTTCGGTGATGCCTTCCTCGAGGACCTGGCCGTCGATCGCCTCGCGGTACGGGAGGAGCGTCTCGGCGTCGACGGGCTCGTAGCGTTGCCCGAGCGGCGAGTAGATCCCGACCTCCTTGAACAGCGGGTCCATGCCGAAGGTGCGCGCCTCGTCGGGGATGATCGGCACGATGCGTTTGCCGATGTTCTTGTCGCGCAGCAAATTCCTTAGGAGGCGCGTGAACGCCATCGTCGTCGATGCGGCCGCGCTGCCCGATCCCTTCGGGAACTCTGCGAAGGCCGCGGGGTCGGGCTGCTGCAACGGCTTCCCTCGGACGACCCGCCTCGGCACGAAACCGCCGAGCGCCCGCCGTCGCTCGATCATGTACTGGACCTCGGGAGAGTCCGGCCCCGGGTGGTAGTAGGGCGGGTCTTCGGTGAGCTTGTCGTCCGAGATCGGTAGCTGCAGGCGGTCGCGGAAGATCTTGAGCTCTTCGAAGCTCATCTTCTTCGCCTGGTGCGTGATGTTGCGCGCCTCGACCGACGGCCCGAGTGCCCAGCCCTTCACCGTCTGCGCGAGGATCGCCGTCGGCGCGCCGGTGTGACGGACCGCGGCGTGGTACGCCGCGTACACCTTGCGGTAGTCGTGGCCGCCGCGGCGCAGGCTGCGCAGCTGCTCGTCGGAAAGATGCTCGACCATCTTGCGCAGGCGCGGGTCCGTTCCGAAGAACTTCTCGCGGATGTACGCGCCGTCCGCGATCGTCATGCGCTGCGACTCGCCGTCGGTAGCCTCGGCCATGCGGTTCACGAGCACGCCGTCGACGTCGCGCGCGAGGAGGTCGTCCCACTCGCGCGACCAGAGGACCTTGATGACATTCCAGCCCGAGCCGCGGAAGACCGACTCGAGCTCCTGGATGATCTTGCCGTTGCCGCGGACCGGACCGTCGAGACGCTGAAGATTGCAGTTCACGACGAAGGTCAGGTTGTCGAGACCTTCGCGCGCCGCGACATGGAGCGCCCCGAGCGACTCGGGCTCATCGCACTCGCCGTCGCCGAGAAACGCCCAGACCCGCGAGCTCGTGGTGTCCTTGATGCCGCGGTGATGGAGGTAGCGGTTGAAGCGCGCTTGGTAGATCGCGGCGAGCGGCCCGAGACCCATCGACACGGTCGGGAACTCCCAGAACTCAGGCATGAGCCGCGGGTGCGGGTAGCTGGAGAGCCCTTCGCCGGGCACGACCTCGCGCCGAAAGTGATCGAGCTGCGACTCGGTGAGGCGACCCTCCACGAACGCGCGCGCGTAGATACCGGGCGCGGCGTGTCCCTGGAAGAAGATCTGATCGCCGGACGCACCGTCGTCCTTCCCGCGGAAGAAGTGGTTGAAGCCGACCTCGTACAGACTCGCCGCCGAGGCGTACGTCGCGAGGTGACCGCCGATGCCCTCGAAGTGATGGTTCGCGCGGACGACCATGGCGACCGCGTTCCAGCGGATGAGACGCCGGATGTGGAGCTCCATCTCCTCGTCGCCAGGGAAGTACGGCTCCTGCTCCGGTGAGATCGTATTGATGTATCGCGTCTGCGTGAGCGGCGGCAGCCCGACGTGGAGCATCCGCGCCCGCTTGAGCAGCTTGTAGAGAACGAAGCGAGCGCGATCGTCGCCCGACTGTTTGACGAGCGCATCGAGCGACTCGATCCACTCCTGGGTCTCTTGGGGGTCGATATCGGGCAGCTGGTGCTTGAACTCGTCGTAGACGTCGTGCACGTCACGCATCCAGGTCGATGTTAACGGCGTAGCCCCTTTAAACTCGTCCATATGCAAGAACGTCCGCGGCGACGCCGTTTCAGGCCGCGCCGGCCGAAGGCGGAGCCGCGACCGACCTCGTCGTCGCCGGCTCCAACTCGGGGTCCTCAGCGTCAGATCGAGCCGCGAGGGGATCGCCGTCCGGCGGCGAGGTCACCCCAGCGTGGCGACCGCAGGCGGCCGCAGCGCGCGCGAGATGAGATCCGCCCGGGCATGCCGTGCGTGATCCTGCTCGACTCCCGGGAGGGCGAGCCCGACCGCACCGGGGCCGCCGCCGTGTTCGAGGGTTTCTTCGACTTCGAGACGGGCGACCCGCGCCGAAGCGGCGGCGGAATACCGCGGCTGCGCGTCGGCGACGAGCGTCTCTGGGGCTTCGAGTGCTGGTGGCGGCTCGACCCAACGCGCGCCGGTCTCTTGCCGGACGACCGCGAGCAGCTGGAGACGTCGAAGCGTCTGCTTCGTGGTCTGCTACGCGACGCGAAGCGGAGCGGCGGCTACCGGAGCCTGCCGGCGCGGACCTAAGCCGGAGTGATTTTCTCCGCCTGCGGCTTGCCGCGGCGGGGATCCATTCCCTTCTCGTAAGTCACGCTCTGACCCTCACGGAGGGTATCGAACGCGTCGCCTTCCACCTGCGACCGGTGAAAGAAGATGTCTGAGCCGTCCTCAGTCTGGATGAAGCCGAAGCCCCTGTCGCCGACGAGCTTCTTGATCGTTCCGTTCGCCACTTGTCCTCCACGTGCGTGGGCACGTCTTCGCGTGTTGTTTGACTGAATGGTAGTGCCTGGCGGCCAGCCGGTACTAGGACCTTTCCGGTACGAGCGTGTGCCGCCCTGTGACTAGGCCAGGCGGCTGACTACGCCGACGATGCGCTTACTCGCGCGTGACGGGTGGACGATTAAGGCGCGCGGGGCAGGGGAGCGTATGCGTCGGCCGCGTATTCGATTCTGGCAAAAGGTCCTCGCGGCGCTGGTCATCGTCGGGGTGGCGCCGATCGCGCTGGTCAGCGTCGTGTCCACGAACAACACACGTAACGACCTGACCCTGCTCGGCGTGACGAACATCCGCCAGCGCTCGACTTCGACCGCGAACGCCATCGACGCCTACCTCGCCAGCCGCCTCGGCGACATCATTCTTGTCGCCAAGCTGCCGGACATCGTCCGGTACGCGACAAACCTCGGCGATCAGGAGTCCCGCGCGACCGCGCGTACCGCGCTCGCAGCGGCCGCGGCCCGGGCCCCAGAGTACGAATCCGTCGCCGTGGTGGACCCCAAAGGGACCATCGTCGCGGCCTCCGTCCCAACCGATGAAGGCACGAGCGTCGCGTTCCGCGAGTACTTCCTCACCGCGATGAAGGGCACGCCGTACGTGAGCGACCCGTCGTACTCGGTGATCACCAACAAGCCCGCGCTCTTCTTCTCGTCCCCGGTCGCTTCGAATAACGTCGTCGTTGCCGTCGTTCGCACGCGCGTAAACCTCGCCGCCATCTGGGACATCGTCGAGAGCGACGCCGGCTCGGTCGGCGTGGGCGCGCATTCATTCCTTGTCGACGACTACGGCATTCGCCTCGCGGTCTCCGAGACCAAGGGCAACCGCGCGCAGGCCGAATCGCTCATCTACAAGCCGATCGCCCCGATCGACGCGGACACGGCGAAAAAGCTCGCTGCCGACAAGCGCTTCGGGACGATCACACCGGACAAGCTCGTCATCGATCCCCTCCCGACGTTGAAGACGGCGCTCGATGGATTGCCGAAAGGCACGAGCGGCGACGCCGCGTTCGCCTTCGGCGGCGGCTCCGCCGAGCAGCGCGGCGTGGTAACGCGTCTCGTGAACAAGCCGTGGGGCTACGTCCTCGCGGTGCCGCTGACCACCTACACGAGGGCGGCCGACAACGCCACCTTCGACGCGGGGCTCATGCTCGTCATGGGCGTTCTCCTCTCCTTCGTCATCGGGATCTTGCTCACGCGTTCGCTCGTCGGACCGCTCCGCCGACTCGTCGGAGAGGCCACCCAGGTCTCGACCGGCGACATCGATCTGCGCGAAGCGCACTTCGATACCCGAAGCGGCGACGACATCACGCACGAGGTCGCGTCGGCGTTCGATCGCATGCTTAACGCGCTGCGCTTCTACGCTCTGGCCGACGAGGCCGGAAGCGGTGGCGAGGAGTAGAGGTGAACGCGCTCGCCCTTGAGCTCTTGGGCGTCGCGAAGGAATACCTCGGTCCCGCCGCGCCCGCGTTCCTCTCGCGCGAGCTGCATGCCATGGGCGTCAACGCGAACACTGTCGAGCGAAGCCACCTCCTCCCGCTCGCGGAGCGCGCGCGGCTCGCCGCAGTCCGTGTCATGGACAACAAGAGAGCGGGCGAGTTCGCGCAGGCGCTCGCGCAGCAGGGTCGCGCCGCCGAGGTGAAGGTGCCGAACGACCACCGCCTCGCCAGCGACGCCGCCGCGAAGCTCTTCGCGAGCGGCCGCCTGCGTCAGGCCGAGACCGCGTACCGCGAGCTCGTCGCGAAGCACGGCGACGTCGACTCGTACAGCGGTCTGGCGCGCGCGCTCGTGTCGCTCGAGGAACGCGACGCCGCGCTCCTCGCCCTGCGCGAAGGCGCCGGGGCGTGTGCAAGGAAGAACGACCGCGTGAACGCCGTCGCGCTCCTCGGTGTCGCGGTCGAGATCGCGCCGTTCGACCTCGCGGCGCACCGCCGCCTTGCGGCCGCTCTCGCGAACCAGGGCGACCTCATCAGCGCGTGCGAGGAATACGCGCGCTTCATCGACGTCTCGCTCGCTCAGCGGGACACAAGACGTGCGTGGCTCGAGCTCACCTATGGGCGCGAAACGCTGGGCGATCTCCCGCAGCTTCTCGCGATCGCGGACCGTGTGGCCGCGGCGCAGGGCGGGGCGAAGCCGACGCCGCCACCGTCCGTACGCGTCGCGGCCACACCGTCCGCGCCCGCGCCCGCACCTGCCGCTCCGGTGAAGGTCGTCACCGTAACGCCGCCACCGGCGCCTGCGCCGGTGAAGCGCGCTCCGGACGAAGCCGCGGTGGAAGCGAAGCATCGCTCGGCCCTCGCGGCGGCAGTCCAGGCGCGCACCCGGCCAGAGGCGAGCTCAGCGGTGGTGCTGAAGAACGCCAAAACGATCACGCATGCTGAGCACTCGGATCTCGCGAACGCCGCGGACCTCCTCGCGCGTGCAGGTATCGGCGCCACGTCGGCGCCAAAGCCCGAGCCCGCCCCGGTGAAGCACAAGGCCGCCCTGTTCACACCGCGGCCGATGGCCGAGCTCGAGGCCGAGCTCGCCCGCCACGTCGCCACCGGAAACCCGCCGGACGACGCGGCCGCGGCTCACGTGCGCGCGACCATCCTCATCGCGGCCCGCGACGCCCGCGCGAACGAGGTCACGCTCGATGCGGCGCGCAGGCTCATGGCGCTCCACAAGATGCAGGCGGCGTCCGACGTGCTGCTCGATCTCATCGGCGCCGGATTCAAAGACCGCGAAGCCCAGCGTCTGCTGATCGAGATCGACTGCGAGCTCGGCCGCCGCGACACCGCGCGGGAGAAATGCCACCTGCTCGGCGCCGCCTACCGGCTCGACGGTCAGGGCGCCGTGGCCGAAGACGTGGAGCGCCTCGCCGCGATCCTCTAGCTGACTATCCCGTCGAGAAGCGCGACGGCGCCACGGAACCGCGATCGAGGAACGGCTTCGCTAGGAGCGTGATCACAACGCCAGCGATGAATCCGCCGATGTGCGCCCAGTACGCGACGCCGCTGGTCTGATCGGTCACCGCGATCGAACCGATCCCGTTGACGAACTGCAGCAGCGCCCACACCCCGATCATGACGACGGCAGGAACCATGATCGGGCGCAGTAGGACGAACCCGGCCGCGAGAAGCACCTTGATGCGGTTCGTCGGGAAGAGCACCAGGTATGCGGCCATCACTCCGCTGATCGCGCCGCTCGCGCCGAGGCTTGGGATGATCGAATCGGGCTGACTGAAGACGTGAGCCAGGCTGGCGATGATGCCGCAGACCAGATAAAAGACGACGTACTTCACATGACCGTAGGCCTTCTCGATGTTGTCGCCGAAGATGAAGAGAAAGAGCATGTTTCCGCCGATGTGCAACCAACCGCCGTGCATGAAGATCGAGGTCAGGAGCGTCAGCCATATCGGCATCGGTCCAGGCGCTTCGTCGATGATCGCCGTCGTCCCGTCGGGCAGCACGAGCTGCTGCGCGCCGACGATGTCGATACCGTGCGTGATCTCCGCCGGCACCGCGGAATACCCATTCGTGAAGTTCGGATCGACGAGCTGATACAGGAAGACGACGACGTTGATCGCGATGATCGCGATGTTGACGTAGGGAATGCTCGGCGGGCCGCCGGTGTCCTCGTCGCCGATCGGGATCACGGATGCATTCTCCGCAGACTGGCTAGCAAGCGCCAATTCGACTTGGCGCGGACCCGTCCGGCCCGGCTGGGTACGAGGCGTGCCCTCCCAGGTCCCCGATGCGGCTCTCCAGGTATTGCGGGCGCGAGCGACTGCCCGGCGGGATGCGCCTCTGGCAGCGTCTCGCGCGGCGCGCCGGCTTTCGCGGGACCGTCGCCGTCTACGGCTACGGCGTAGGCGGCCGACCCGGTGGCGCGCAGCGCAAGGCCGAGCGCACCGGGGTGCAGGACGGGATGGTGCTCGCCGATTACGAGCCCGGCCTCATACGTGTCTGGGTGCCCTGCACGTGTCAGGCCGCCGACTTCGATCTCGACCAGTTGCACGAGGCTCATGAGGATCCGCTCGCGAGCTTCGCGCACGAGCTCGGCCACCACGTGCAGTACGCGCGGCGTCGCACCTACTTCAACGAGGCGGTGGCCGAGCGCTACGGTCGGCTTCTGCTTCGGGAGTTCGGGGTCCGCTGAACCGCGATCAGGACACGTGTGTGAAGGTCACGTCGGGCAGATCCGTCGCCTGAACCCCCGGCTGCAGCGTCAAGCGCGGCGCGGGCGACGAGCCGCGTGGCGGATTCCCGCGACGAGTGCCCACGAGCGAAGGGATCGGGGTCGGCGTCGGCGCCGCCGGCTTCGCCGCCGCGGGCGAGCTCTCGACTGGCGGCTGGAGCGGCGCATTCGGATTCTTCACGTTCGTGGACGCATAGGCGTACCCCGCGACCAGCACGAGCAGCGTCGTCACGGCCGACCCGACCTTGAGCGCCCACTCGGCCATCAGGCCGGGGCTTTCACGAACGGGACACGCTCGAAGCTCTGGCCGAGTATTTCCTTCGCGTCGACGCCGAGGTGCGAGGCGAGGATCTCCTGATACACGGCGCGGAAGTCGACCGCGTACGAGAGGTTCCCGAGCTGGTCGAGCTTCGCGAGGTCCGGCGTCTCTCCGTAAAGGCCGCCCTTCACCCCGTCACCGATGAGAAAGATCGGCGACGCGGTGCCGTGGTCGGTCCCGCCGCTCGCGTTCTCCTTGGGGCGCCGACCGAACTCGGACCAGGTCGCGATCATCACGCGGTCGGCCATGCCGTACGCGGTGAGGTCGTCGTGGAAGGCGGTGATGGCCGAGTCGAGATAGTTCATGAGCGCGTCGTGCCGGTTGAGCTCGGTGTAGTGCGTGTCGAACCCGCCGAGCGTCACGTGGAGGACCTTGACGCCGGTCCCGGTCACGATGAGCTCCGCGGCGAGCTGCAGCGCGGCGGCGAGCTGGTTCTTGCTCGAGTACACCAGCTGCACCTTGTCCGAGTAGTTCCCCTTCGGCGTGTACTTCGCGGACGAGGTGCGCAGCTGCGCGACAGTGTCGCGCACCGTGGTCATCGCCGTGTCGAAGAGCGCGCCGTAGATCCCGGGCGTGCTCTTGTAGAGCGTGCCCATGACGTCCTCGACGTTCTGCCCGCCCTGGAACCCGAATGTCTTCACGTCGTCGATCACCGTGAGCGTCGCTTGAAGATCGCGGAGCATCCCCGGGACATTCGTGGTCCCGCACGCGCATCCAACCAGCGGATGTCCCGCCGAGTCGTAGTTCTTCGCGATCGCGGAGCCGAGCCAGCCGTCTTGCTGACGTTTCGTGGGATCCGCCGTCTCCCACACGCGGATCGAATCGAAATGCGAGAAGGATGGGTTCGTGTAGCCGACGCCCTGGACGATGGCGACCTTGCCAGCGTCGAAGAGCGTCTTGATGCCTTTGAGGTTCTCGTGCAGGCCGAGGTCTTTGCTGATCGGCTGCGCTTTCGCGGCGGCCGCCGAAAGCTGCGGGCGGAAGTCGCGGTACTGCGAGCTCGAGATGGGGATGACCGTCTGAAGACCGTCGTTGCCACCGCCGAGCTGGATCATCACGAGGACCTTGTCGTTTTGTATCGCGGCGTTCTTGGCGGAGAGCACGGCGCGGGCGAAGACGTCGGGGACGGCCGCGTAGCCAGACGCGAGTGCCTGCGCGCCGACGC
>DASWCR010000036.1:0-4282 GCA_036389995.1 Candidatus Limnocylindria bacterium
GTGAAGGCGCTCGACAACACGAAAGACACGTTCCGTTACGGCATCGAGGATTACCGAAAACTGCTCGACTGAGCGACCAAGCGAGGATTAGCCTCGCTTACCAATGGGACCCTTCGATCGCTTCAACGACCGCGCCAAGCGCGTGCTCGCCCTCGCCCAGGACGAGGCAATTCGCTTCAACCACAACTACATCGGGGTCGAGCACCTCCTGCTCGGGCTGATCCGCGAAGGCGAGGGCGTCGCCGCCCGGGCGCTCAACTCGCTCGGCGTCGATCTCGCCAAGGCTCGGACGTCGGTGGAGTTCTTGATGGGACGCGGTGACTCCACGACGTCGCCCAGCGAGATCAGGCTGTCCCCGCGCACCAAGAAGGTGATCGAGCTGGCGATCGACGAGGCGCGCAAGCTCGGCCACGGCCATGTCGGCACGGAGCACCTGCTTCTCGGGATCGTGCGTGAGGGAGGGCACATCGGCGCCGGAGTCCTCGAGTCTCTCGGAGTGACTCTCGATAAGGTCCGTCACCAGGTGATCGCCTCTCTCGGTCAAGGCACGGATATGGCCGGTGTGCGCGAGGCGGGGATCGCGACCCCGGCTGGCGCCGCCGTCATCGCGAGCTCCTACCCGACCGCCCCGCTCGATCGTCTCGACGGCGCCGGCAAAAGGGCGCTCGCCCGCGCGTACTGGGAAGCGGGTAGAGCCAATGAGAAGGACATCGCGCCACATCACCTCTTGCTCGGCCTCATCGCGAACGACGAGGTTTGGGTCCACCGCTTCCTGACCGAGCTCGGTGTGGAGCCCGTGGCTATCGTCTCTTGCGTGGAGACTGCCTGGCCGGCGCGGCAGGCGCCACGACCTGGCAGCGTTTCAGAGGCGGCCACACTCACCGAGGTATTCGCCCGAGCGTCATCGCTGGCCGCAGAACGCAACAGCGCGCTCATTCGGTCGGAGCACCTCTTGCTCGCGATCGCTAGCACCCCGGGGATCGCGGCGACCGCGCTGGACTCGGTCGGTGCGACACCGAAACGCATTCGCGAAATTCTCGACAGGATGAATGGATAGATGAACATTTTCGACAGCGCGATCATCGTCGCGGCGGTCGCCGGCGGCATCACCGGCGCGCTTGTCGCGCTCGTGGTCTCGCTCGGCGTGATCCGCGCGCAGCGTCATCTCGGCGGAACGACCGTTGGCGCACCTCACCCGAACACCGAGTGGCGCACGCCCTCTGGCCCTCTCGCGCGGCACCTCGCGCACGCGGAGCCTGCCACCACCCCCGTCCAGACCGACGAGGCAGCCCGCCCTCCGCAGTAGCTTCGCGTGGACTTAGGCTCGGTCGTCGTAATCGCGTTGATCGCAGGTCTCGCCGGCGGAGCCGTCGGTGCCGCGCTCGTCGGTACGGTCGAAGGGATGCTCCGGCACCGCCAAGTGCCGAGATGGTCCGTGACTTACCCGAATCGCGCGGTGTTCCGATCAACAAGGACCTATCGGGCGATGGACCAACCTCATGGAGACGCGCCGTTCAATGACTTCAACGACCTCGCGAAGCGCGTTCTCGCGTTCGCGCAGGACGAAGCGCAGCGCTTCAATCACGCGTACATCGGCGCGGAGCACCTGCTTCTCGGCTTGTCGCGCGAGCCCAACGGTCTCGCTGCCGTAGCTCTCGAATCGGTGGGGGCGACGCTGCCAAAGCTGCGAGCCGCGGCAGAGTCCGTGATCGGTCGCGGCCAGACCAACGTCGAGAAGGTCGAACTCTCGGAGACCGCAAAGTCAGCGATTAGTAAGGCACGGTTCGAGGCGCGCAAGCTCGGGCACTCACACATCGGGACGGAACACCTTCTACTCGGCCTCGTACGCGGAGGTGGAATCCCCATGGCGCTTCTACGCTCGCTCGAGATCGAGCCCGACCGGGTTCGCGATGAGGTCATCGCCGCAATGGGCGAACCGCAACCAGAGCCCACTTGGGACCACCTCGACGCGGATTCGCGAAAGGTCATGACCCTGGCGCGCCAGGAGGCGATTCAAAACGGCCATTCGCACATCGGCACCGAGCACCTTGCGATCGCGCTCCGCCTTCACAGGACGCCCGCGCTTGAGAAGATCTGGGCCCAGCTCCCGGTCGACGCAGAGGCACTCCGGCGGCGGATCGAGGTGGCCGTCCCGCCGACACTCGGAGGCCCGATGCCGACGCGCCTCAGAACCACGCCACGCATGGGAACGATCCTCACGATGGCCAGGGTGCTCGCGGCGAAGCGCAAGCAAGAACAAATCTCGCCCGAGATTTTCCTGATGGCGCTGGCCGAAGAGGGCGGCGGTGTCGGTGCCCAAGTCCTCGCATCGTTCGGCGCGACCGCGGAACGCATCCGCGAGATCGTCGACGGTCAGGCGTCGTGACCGTCGAAATGTTCGTGGTGGCGCTCCTCGCTGGGCTTGCCGGCGGAGCGGTCGCCGCCGTGGGCATCGGTTCGGTTCAGGCCTGGATGGCCCGGCCGAAAGGGATGGGGCGGATCGAATCCATGATGCACCGCCCCGGACCGCCTCAAATGGTGGCGCCAGTTAGCCCACCAAGCGCGGCAGCAGGTGGCGGTCCGTCCGATCGCTTCAATGAGAGCGGCAAACGCGTGCTCTCGCTCGCGCAGGACGAGGCCATCCGGCACAACCACAACTACATCGGCACGGAGCATCTCCTCGCGGCGCTGCTCCGCGACGAGGGCACGTTCGCCAGCCGCGCGCTCACGTCCCTAGGGATCGAGCTCACGAAGGTCCGGACCGCGACCGATTTCATCATCGGGCGCGGTGATCAGCCCACGTCGCCGAGCGATATCACGCTTTCGCCGCGCACGAAGAAGGTCATCGAGCTCGCGATCGACGAGTCGCGGCGCATGGGCCAATCCCACGTCGGCGCCGAGCACATCCTCCTGGGGGTGATCCGTGAAGGAGAGGGGATCGCCTCGGGCGTGATCGAATCCCTTGGCGTGAGCCTCCCGACGTTGCGCATGAAAGTGCTCGAGCTGCTCGCACAGTCGGGCACTCCCCCGCCCGCGAGCTACGCCGCACCGCCACCGCCGCCACGTGCCCACGGGTGGGGACCCTCTAACCGATTCACTGACCGCGCTAAGCGAGTACTCGCGCTCGCTCAGGACGAGGCGACTCGTATGGGCCACACGTACATCGGACCTGAGCATGTCCTCCTCGGCCTCGCCCGGTTGGCCGACCTCCGTCAAGCAGATCCTTCGATGAAGCGGATCTTCGACACCCTCGGGGTCACCCTCGAGCAGATACGCACGGAGCTTGGAACGGTGATCCCGGCGAGCGGACAGCCGACACTACCGAGCGAGATCACGCTGAGTCCGGAGACAAGAGAACTTCTTCAGTTCGCCCACGAATCCGCACCGGACCGACCCGTCGTGCCCGAGGATCTCTTGCTCGCCGCCGTTCGCGACGAGCAAAGCTTCGGAGCACAACTCCTCGCAAGGCTCGGCGTTACGCCCGAACGCGTGCGCGCCGCCGTCGGCCATTGATACGCCGCTGTCGTAGCACGGCGCCGCTCATTTTCGACACTTAACGCATGTACCCAACCGCGGCCCGCCAGGGCTCCCATACCGGCGCGATGGTCTTCGTCGGAGCGATCGGCCTCATCCTCGCCGTGGTGTTCGGACTGTGCGGCGGTGGCTCAACACCGCGCGCCCAGGCCACACCGATCCCGACGCAGACCGCGCCTCTTCCCAAGCTTTCCGACCTGGATAGCGCGTGGATCGACCAGTCCGCGCCTGCACAGCTCTCGGTCGGCGCCGAGGCGACCATCACGTTCAAGTTCCGAAACACGGGGAAGGTCGCGTGGGCGCGCGGTACCGGGTCCGAGGCGAGCCTCGCGTTCGTCGGCAGCAACGCGAACTTCGATCCGAAGATGGCGGTCGACTGGCCGCAGCCCGGTCGGCCCGCGGTGCAGAGCGAACCGGTCGTCGCACCAAACGAGATCGCCACGTTCACGTTCAAGGTCAAGGGCGTCACCGTGGGCACGTATCGCATCGATGTCCGGCCCGTGGTCGTCGCGGTCGGACCGATGCGCGATCAGGGCGTCTACACCGAGGTGACCGTCCGCTAGAGCGCCTAGCGGAGCGAGATGTCGGCCTGACCTTCGAGCGCGTGCGCAAGCCGCGCGCGCGCCGCGGTCGCATCGGACGCACGCACGAGCACCGTGAGCGAATGCTGCGCGACGGTCGGCAGCTGCGCGCTTCGGTCGGCTCGCACCGCCGCGAGATGGAAGACGAACGCGCCGGCGCTGACCGT
>DASWCR010000037.1:0-2091 GCA_036389995.1 Candidatus Limnocylindria bacterium
CCCAACAGGTGTGTCAACCGTGCAACGCGGTAGCACCAAGCGAGGCATTGGTGGAAATCTGGTGTCGGCACCGGTTTGCTCGCATGAGTACCCCTACGTAGGCTTTCTTTCGGTGCCCGACTACAGCCTTTCGTACGTTTATGTCTTCGCGTTCTTCGTAGTTGGGGCGATCTTCGTAACTGCGCTGCTGACCCTGTCTCGCCTCGTCGCCCCGCGCAAGGCGACGAAAGAAAAGCTCCGTACGTACGAATCGGGAGAAGAGCCGACCGGCCAAGCTTGGGGGAGATATCCGACGCACTTCTATGTTTTCGCGCTGCTCTTTGTCGTGTTCGACGTCGAAGTCATCTTCCTCTTTCCGTGGGCGGTGCTCTTCCGATCGCTCGGCGTCACCGGTCTCATCGAGGTGATCGTTTTCATCGCGATCCTCGTTGTCGGCCTCTACTACGCGTGGAAAAAGGACGCATTGAATTGGTACTGAGCGCGCCGCGAGCCGCCGTCGATCTCGGCGAACTTCGCTCGTACGTTGCGTCGCGCCTCGGCGAGAAGGCTCGCGTCTCGACGTTGCACGACATGCTCGTCCTCGACGTCGATCGCGAGCGGCTGGTGGAGGTGGCGACGTTCGTCCGCGACGATCCACGTACTCGCTGCGACCTCTACTCCGTCAACGCCGGAGTCGACACGGGCGCGGAGCTCCGCTCGGTGACGTTCGTTCGCGGTACGGGCACGAAGGTCACGGTCATGCTGCGCACCTCGTGCACGGAGCTCGACCCGCACATCCCGACGCTCGCACCCGTATGGGAAGGCGCGAATTGGTGCGAGCGCGAGACATACGACATGTTCGGCATCGAGTTCGACGGTCATCCGGACCTCCGCCGCATCTTCCTCGAGGAGAGCTTCCCCGGACATCCCCTTCGAAAGTCGTTTCTCCCGCCGCGTAGCGACGCGCGCGGTGGATAGAAAAGTGAGCGACGAGCGGTTCACCCGCGAGGAGCGAAATCGACCAGCCGTGAGCGCGTCTCGGGCGAAGCCCGAGATTGATAGAGGGTAGTCATGCCGGTCGGTCCCTTCGGCATCGATCCGCTCATCTGGGCGCCGCTCAGGCTGGTCATCGCCGTGGGCCTCGCGCTCTTCCTCGTGCTGAACGGCGCGCTCCTGCAGATCTATCTCGAACGGAAGATCCAGGCGATCATTCAAGACCGCCTTGGCCCGTACCACGTCGGGCCCTTCGGCCTGCTTCAGACATTCGCCGATGCGCTCAAGCTCATCTCGAAGGAGGACGTGCGCGCGGCGGCGACCGATGGCTGGTTCTTCGTGGCGGCGCCGGCGCTCGTGTTTTGTCCGATGCTCGCGTCGTGGGCCGTGCTGCCGTTCGCCCAGGACATCGTCGGCACGAACCTGAACATCGGACTTCTGTACCTGACCACGCTCGGGTCGATGACCGTCCTCGGCATCGTCATCGCGGGGTGGGCGTCGAACAACAAATATGCCCTCGTCGGCGGTCTCCGCTCCGCAGGCCAGCTCATCTCGTACGAGATCCCGCAGATCCTCGCGCTCGTGTCGGTGGCGCTCGTCGTTGGGTCGCTGTCGATGATCGATATCACGCGGTCGCAGACCGGCCCGTTCGTCAACGTCCTGATCCTGCCGTTCTCGTTCCTCATCTATTTCATCGCGGCGCTCGCCGAGACCAACCGCACGCCGTTCGATCTCCCAGAGGCCGAGTCGGAGCTCGTGGCCGGCTGGCTCACCGAGTACTCCGGCATGCGCTGGGGCACGATGCTGGCGCTCTCCGAGTACGGCAACGTGACGGTCGTCTGCGCGATCGTCACCACGCTCTGGTTCGGGGGTTGGCAGGGACCGGGCGTCGACGCGATCCCGCTCCTTGGCGTTCTCTGGTTCACGCTCAAGGTCTACGCGTTCATCGTCGTGATGATGTGGATCCGCGCCACCCTTCCGCGTCTCCGGATCGACCAGCTGATGAGCTTCTGCTGGAAAGGCCTCATTCCTATGGCCCTCGTGAACATCGTCGTCGTGGCGACGCTTGCACTCGCGTTCCCCAACACGCTCGTGCCGATCGCGATCGCGAACTGGTCG
>DASWCR010000038.1:0-12515 GCA_036389995.1 Candidatus Limnocylindria bacterium
CTGGACCTTAAAGGGCGCGCCGCCACTCGTCGCGTGACCGAGTCGCGCGAGTTCGTCGCGCAAAGCCGATCTGTCGGTCGCGTCGACGAGCACGTACTCCTCGACGAGATCCCGCTTGATGTCGTCGGGTGTTCCGAACGAGACGACCTTGCCTTTGTCGATGATGCAGATGCGGTCGGCCTCTTCGGCCTCCTCGAGATAGTGCGTGGTCAGGAAGACCGTGGTGCCGCTCGCCCGCCGGACCGCGGTGAGGTGCTCCCAGAGGGTGCGCCGCGTTGGGACGTCGAGGCCGGCTGTCGGCTCGTCGAGGAACAGGACCTTCGGGTCATGCAGGAGGCTCCGCATGATCTCGAGCTTCCGTCGCATGCCGCCGGAGAAGGTCTTCACCGGCTTGTGGATGTCGCGCGCAATCCCAAGGAGCTTCGCGAGCTCCTCCACCTTCGCGCGATAACCGCGGGCCATGAGCCCGTAGGTCGGCGCGTACGGGAAGATGCCGTAGAGGACCGCGTGGAAGCGGACGTTCTCCTCGGCCGTGAGGTTCTGGTCGAGGCTTGGCCGCTGGAAGATGATTCCGACCTTGCGGCGCACGGCGCTCGCCTCGCGGCCGATGTCGCTGCCGTCGATCGTCGCGCCGCCGCTGGTGGGGGACAGCGTCGTCGTCAGGATCGAGATCGTGGTCGTCTTTCCCGCCCCGTTCGGGCCGAGCAACACGAAGAACTCACCGGCCTTCACCTGGAAGGAGATGCCGTCGACGGCGTTCGTCTCGGCCTTCTTGTAGCGCTTCACGAGATCTTCGACGCGGATCACGCATGGAGCATATGAGCGAACCGCGCGTCGGGAAGTCGGGCCAGCAGTACGGCGGGCCGACTGTCGCGCACGAGACATCCGACGCGTTCGCCGTTTTCTGGTCGAGACCGCGCCGCGGTGTGAGCGTGGCGCGCATCACCAGCGGAGGTCATCCGATGTACAAGCTCTTTCGCGTGATCGGCGCCGCGACGCGCGATGCCCGGCGGGCTGATGCGCTCATGGCCGACTCGGGGTCGCGCCGCGCGCTTCGCAGCGACCCCGAGGGCGCGCTCTTGGCGTTCGAGCTGCGGGCCGGCGCAGTCGGCGATGAATCTGGCGAGCGCGAAGCGCGAATCGTGCGACGTGACCGCGGCGTCCGAGCCGCGCGGCGGAGCGCCGCCGTTAGTTAGCGGCTCAGGGCACGTCTTCGCGGACGTCGCTCGCGGATCGGCTCCTCGTCGAGCTCTTCCCACTCGCGTGCGCTGTAGAGGTTCGCGGCGACCGCGGCGTCGACGAACACGACGATGAGACCCGCGATCGCGAGAAGGAACGGCGCGGTGCTCGCCGCGGCCGCGCCGACGTCGAAGCCGCGCAGGAACGCCGAGGCGCCGTAGAGCAGGAACGCGACGAGCCCGGCGACAAGGTCGAGCCTCGCGATCGAACGATCGTCGGCGGGTACGTCGATGTATTCGGCAAGCGCGGCAAGGACCGCGACGCCCAGTACGACGGTCACGGCATGAGCGAGCCAATCGGACACAACAACAAAGCCGCTCGTGTCGCTCTGGCCCCACGCAAACCAGGCCATCAGGTCACTTAGCGTGAGCGAGATACCGATGCCAACCGCGATGTAGACGACCGCCGAGCGCGGCGAGAAGCCGAAACGGCGGCCCTGGAAGAACTCTTTCACCGGCTCACCAATGCTAGCGGCGCGGAGGACCCTCCGGCTTGGCGATCACTCAGCAGCCCGGCTCCCCGTCGTGTCCGCAGCAGCCTTGGCCAAGCGTCGCACGTCGCGCGAAATTGCGCGCTGTGACGACCAGCCGCTTCGGCAGCGGGATCTCGCTCGCACGGAAGTTCGCGAGGAAAGCGGCAACCGAGCCGCGTCGTGAGTCGCGCACGTTCGTACTATCGCAAGGTGAGCGACGAGCCGTTGTCGAAGCCTTCCCCGCCGCTCTCGCTCGAGCAGCTCGCCCAGCTTCTCCCGGGCACCGGCGAGATCATGGCCTCGGTCGGCAATGCGTGGTGGAAGTGCGCGTATGCCGCGCGCGGTGGCAACTGGGAGCTTGCCGCGTACTTCGCCCGGCGGGTGCGAGGGCTTCAACGAAAGCTCGCGCAGATCCGCCCGAAATATGCCGAAGACCTGCTCGAGTTCGAGAACACACAGCTCAACCCTTTGCTCACGGCACTCGGCGCGCACGACGGGCCGTCGTTCGAGCGCACCTACGCGACCGCGACGGCACGGGCGAACGAGTTTCACGTGAAGTGGGCAAAGCCCTACATCCGCTGGGTCCTACCGGACGAGCCTCCGAAGGACCTAGAACTCGACCGCTAAGCCAAGAGGGCCGCGGTGTCGTCCCAGCAGTAGGCGACCTCGACGTGGCATTTCGGGATACCCGGCATGTCGACCGGCTTTTCACGGCGAGGGACCCCGCCGAGGCCCTCGTAGAAAGCACGCCCGATCCGATTCTCGCGGAGCACCCAGATGAGCAGAGAGGTCATCCCTCGTCCGGCGAGCTCTCGCACCGATTCGCGGCTAAGCGCGCGGCCCAGACCCTTGCCCTGATGCGCGGGCAGGACGTAGATCGCGGCGATCTCGCCTTTGTAGACGGGATCTCCGGTGCGCTCGGGACAGCCGATCGCGAAGCCGACAACCTCTCCGGCGACCTCCGCGACGAAACAGAACTCCGGGTGCGACTCCGAGAGCTCGCGGAGCCGATCCCGGCGCCGCTCGACGTTCGGCCGCATGCCGTCGAGGAGCGCGTCCGGAAAGAGACCGCGATAGGTCGCCTGCCAGGTGCCGATGCGTATCCGCTCGAAAGCTTCGGCGTCATCGACCGTCGCGCGACGGACGCCCATGTCAGGGGTGCGCGTCGAACCAGTCGGCGATACGGCGCGCGTGCTCGACGCGGTGTTTCGGTTTCCCGCCGCGCGTGAGGTCGTGGTTGTCTTCAGGGAACCGGACGAAGACCGCTTCCTTGCCTAGCACCTTCAGCGCGGTGAAGAGCTGCTCCGCTTGCTCGATCGGACAGCGGAGGTCGCGCTCAGCGTGGAGGATGAGGAGCGGCGTCTTCACGTTGGTGACATAGGTGAGCGGCGAGCGGAAGATGAGCTTCTCGCTGTCGCGCCACGGCGTGGCATCCCCCATCTCGTGCTCCCAGAAATGCCAGCCGATGTCGCTCGTGCCGAACGCGGAGATGTTGTTCGAGATGCTCCGCTGCGTGACGGCGGCACGAAAGCGATCGTTGTGTCCAACGATCCAGTTCGTCATGAAACCGCCGTAGCTGCCGCCGGTCACGTAGAGACGCTGCGGGTCGACCCAGCCGAGACCAAGCGTGTGATCGACGCCGGCCATGAGGTCTTCGTAATCTTTCCCGCCCCAGTCGCCGACGCACGCTTCGACGAACCGTTGACCGTACGCGTGGCTCCCACGCGGGTTCGTGAGAAGCACCGCGTAACCGCGCCCCGCGAGCACCTGGAACTCGTGAAAGAAGGAGTGCCCGTAAGCGGTGTGCGGCCCGCCGTGGATCTCGAGAACGAGCGGCCACTTCTTCGCCGGATCGAAGCCGAGAGGTTTCATGAGCCAGCCCTCGATCGTCCACCCGTCCGCGCCGGTGAACTCGACCCGCTCCGGTGCCGCGATGTATTTCGATGACAGAAGCTCGTCGTTCAAGCAGCTCGTCTTGCGCATCGGCCCGGCGACCTCGCCGACGAAGAGGTTCCCAGGATCGGTCGCCGTCGCCACGATCGCGGCGAAGCGCCGCCGCGAGTCGTCGAGCGACCAGGAGACAAGCTGATGGCTCCCCACGGTCTCGGCTCGCACATCGCCGCCGCGCGCCGCGCACGAGTAGGCGTTCGCCGTTCCCTGGTCGGAGCCGAGAAAGAGAATGCGGCCGTCGCGGGTCCACGCGGGGGGAAGGGTTTGCGCGTGCGCGCGCATGTCGCTGATCACCGACGAGCCGACGGAGCGGTCCCACCCCTCGAGCAGATCTGTCCCGATGCCCGGGCCGCCCGCTTTGGGGAAGGCCCAGATGTGGATGTTGCGAGCCGAGGAGCCGATGGCGCGGTCGGTGCCGTAGGCGGTGATCGTCGCGCCGTCGGGCGACCAGGACGGGTTTCCGTAGCTGCCCTCGCCGTCGGTGATTCGGCGTGTCTCGCCCGCAAGCGTGACGACGTGGATGTCCGCAACCGTGTTGACGTCGCGCTTGTCGGTTCGGTTCGAGACGAACGCGATCTCGCGCCCGTCCGGTGAGAGCCCCGGCTGCGAGTCGTCCCAATCGCCGTCGGTCAGTCGTCGCGGTGCCGAACCGTCCGCACCGACGATCCAGATGTGCTTGTGGCGGTCGTCGAGGAGCCCGCCCTCATCCGACTTGTATCGCGCGCGGGTATACACGCGGACGCCGTCTTCCTCGTCGCCGGAATCCTTCGGATCGCGGACGACGAATGCGAGCGACCGCCCGTCAGGCGACCACGCGAGGTCGGAGCAGTCGTCGCCGAAGCGCGTGAGCTGCCGCGCCTCGCCTCCGGCGAGGTCGAGGACGAAGATGTTGCGCGGCGGCCGCTTTCGCCCCTTCGGGACGTCGCCGCGATCCGATGTGAACGCCAGTCGCTCCCCGCTGGGCGACCAATGTGGCGTGGAATCCTGCGATGTCCCGGCGGTGATCTGCGCCGGCGGTTTTCTGCCGTCCGACCAGACGAGCCAGATCGCTCCCTGGTAGCCGTCACGCTTCGCGTTCGCGGTCTTAACGGAATACGCGATGCGTCCACCGTCGGGCGAGATCTGCGCATCCGTGAGGAAGCGGAACTCGTACAGGTCTTCAGGAGAAAGGGGAAGGGGCGACGAGGACAACGCGGCGTATCGTGCCATACATGGGCCGGTTCGACCGGCGCGCACGTACCGGGATGCTCGTCGGGGCGCTGGCGATGTTCTTCGCCCTCGACGTCGCGTTCCTTCTCAGCATGGCCGGGATGCCGTTCGTCGCCGACAGCCTCGGCCAGGCGATCATCGACGTGCTCCCGGGATTCATCTCGATCCCCCTCATCGACGCGCTACATCAGTGGGCAAAGATCCTTCTTATCGTCGGCGTCGTCGCGCTCTTTCTCATCGACGGCGCGGCGACCGGTCTGCTCGCGGCGTCCCCGCGACGGCGAACGGCAGTCGTGTTGGGCGTCGGTCTTCTTCCGTGGGTCGCCGCATTCGCACTCGCGCGCCTTTTCGCACCGCTGCGGATCGAGCCGGTCACCAGCCTCATCGACGCCGCCGTTGGGGCGGCGGTATTTCTCGCGGCGCTCGCGTTCATCTTGCCGAGCGCCGTGGATCGATCCACCGACACGGGACCGGCGTCGCCCGCGCGCCGGCGCGCCCTTCTGGGAACCGCGGCGGTGGCCGCGGCCATCGCGATCGTCTCGCTTCCTCTCTCACGGATCGCAGCGGTCGGCGCGAGTGGACTCGGCAACGTCACCACGGCCGCGCGTCGCCTGCGTACCCGTGCGGACATCCCGGCTGCGGATCCCGCGGTCGACGCGCTCCCCGGCATTACGCCGCGAATCACCACGAACGAAGATCACTACGTCGTCGACACGACGCTCGTGAAGCCGCGCGTCCTCATCGACGAGTGGCGGCTCGACATCAAGGGACTGGTCCAATCACCCTTCTCGCTGACATACGACCAGCTCCTCGACCTCGAGGCCGTCGAGCAAATTCACACGCTCGAATGCATCTCTAATTACGTCGGCGGGGATCTGATATCGACCGCGCTCTGGACGGGCGTGCCGCTCCGCGACCTACTGAACCGCGCTCAGGTCCAAGTCGGCGCGTACGACGTGGTCTTCACGTCGGTGGATGGCTACACCGACTCGATCCCGATCGCGAAGGCGATGGAGGACCGAACCCTCGTCGCGTATCTCATGAACGGAAAGACCGTTCCGCAGGATCACGGGTACCCGGCGCGGATGCTCGTCCCAAATATCTACGGCATGAAGAACGTGAAGTGGATCCGCACGATCGAAGTGGTGAACTACGACTTCATTGGGTATTGGCAGCAGCAGGGGTGGTCCGACAGCGCGAACATCAACACCAACGCGCGGATCGACCTCCCCGGGCGAAGCGTGCGGTGGACCGGCGGCACTCTTCCAGTGGCCGGTATCGCCTTCGCGGGGGCGCGCGGGATATCGAAAGTTGAGCTCTCGAGCGATGGCGGGAAGTCATGGGGTCTGGCAACGCTCGAGGTACCGATGGGCCCGCTCTCGTGGCGCCGCTGGAGCTACGACTGGACTCCGAGCGGAGCCGGCCCTGTGAAGCTGATCGTCAGAGCGACAGACGGAACCGGAAATACCGAGACGCCGATCGCGCGCAGCCCGTATCCGGATGGCTCGACCGGGTACGACTCCATCGACGTGACCGTGCAGCGCGGATAGTCCCCTCCCGTCACCGCCCACGAAAGCGGCGAGAACCCATGGTTATCCGAAGATCGGCTCGCGCTTGATGTCGACCAGGTCGGGATTGGCCTTAGCGAGTTCGTCTTCAAACTGACGCCAGCCGCGACGGCGCACGAATTCAGCTTCGCCACGTGAAATCGGGACAAGCCACACGATGGATAGGTCGCGATCCTTTTCTCGGTAGGTCGCGAACTCGTTTGGAAAAATCCACGGGTTCGCCGCGTAGAGAGCCTCCATCTTGGAGTCGTCGTAAAAGAGGGGGCCACGGGGGCCGATGACATTTCCACGCACGACCGCCTGGCCCGTCGCGACGGCTTCCTGCGCGACGTGCTGAAGGGTGTCGGGTACCGGCACCAATCCCAGAGTTTCCGGAACAACGATCACAAGTTCCTGGTAGATGTGCTCGGTATGACTGGGAGAGTGCAGCGGAATCTTGCTGAGGCCCAGCGTCGCGAAGGCGTGCTCATTGAGTCGCGACCCTCCCGCAAAGTCCACGACTGTGAATTCCATGCGGCGTCCGTCAGCCGTCTGGGACCAGCCACCTCGTGCGGTGCCGAGGAACTTTTCCAAGTGCTCGGGGAGGCTCATCGCTGGGAACCCACCATCGCAAATTGGCCGGTGCGCATGAGCAGCCGACCCCCTAGTCGGGCGCTGTCCGAAGCCCGGCTCGGGAACTCTGTCTCCTTCCGATCGTGCGCGGTCGGGGAAATTTCGCGCGCAGATCGGCGACGTTGACTTGCCACAGCGCTTCCGGCTCGGCGACGCCGTGCAGCGAGAACCGTCCCAGGCTTCGGAAGGCGATGCCCTCGGCGAGACGTTCGGTGAATGAGTCGTGCGCGGCGGACGAGAGCAGGATCTGGCCACCGTGGCTCGCCCAGCACACGCGTGCGGCGATGTGGACGGCAATGCCGACATACCCAGTGTCGGTGAGCGTCGGACGCCCGGTGTGCATGCCGATGCGTACGAGCACCTCCGCGTTTTGGGGCCAGCTCTTCTGGCGGAGCGCGCGCTGGATCGCGAGCGCCGCGTCGAGCGCGTGCGCGGGACGCCGGAAGACCGCGAAGAACTCGTCGGCGCGCGCGTCCACCTCGTGTCCGCTCGCCGATCGTACGCTCGTGCGGATGATCGTTCGCACGTCGCGCAGCAGCCCGGCATACCCATCCCCGAGGCGCTCAAGAAGTCGCGTCGAGCCCTCGATGTCGGTTAGCAGGAAAGTCAGGGTCCCGCGCGGGAGCGACCGCACGTTGGCGCCGCGGGCTTTGCGGAGCTGACCGTCGAAGAAGCCGAGCGGGACGATCCCGTGCTTCTTGGCTGCACGGAGGAGCCGCTCGCGGGCGCGCTCACGCGCGGCGTCGTCCTCGAAGTCGACCTGGTCGAACCGCGCGAGGGCATTTCGCACGTGAGAGATGTCGTTGATCGGAAGCCGGCGGCGCCCCTGCGAGTCGATGTAGGCGAACGAGCTGTCGGGGAGGCGCGCGCGGGCGGTGGCGCTAAGCGTTGGCACGGGTCAGGTCTCCTCGGAGAAGAAAATGATAGAGCGCTAGTCTCGCTGTGTGGCGAAGCGCCGATTCACTTTTAGCGCGACCCTCCCACCCTACGCGGCGCCGCGAAATGAGTGGCGCCGGCGGGTACACGCGGCCGTCCTCGAGGCACAGGCGTCGCGGGGCGTGGGGTACAGCGAGAACGACCGTCTCGAGGTGCGCCTCGAGCTCTTCCTCGGTTCACGCCCGCTCGCCATGCTGGACATCGAAGAACGGGTGAACGACGTCCTCGATGCGCTCGGCGGGTACATCGCCGGTCCGCGCAGCACGCGCCGTATCGCGCCGATCGTGCCCAACGCGGACCAGATCCGCCGCATCACGCTCGAGAAATCAACACGCGTACCGCGCGGCCGTCCGCTCGGGCAGATCACGCTCGCGCGGTATCGCCGGCGGCGGAGGTCGTGACCGAGCTCAGCACCGGGGCGCTGATCTGGGCTGGCTTCGATGGGGAGCAGGTGCCGGGTCCGCTCCTGGACGCGATTCGCGCTGGAAAGGTAGGCGGGCTTCTCCTCTTCGCGTTCCGCGGGAACATCCGCTCGAAGGACCAGGTCCGCGCGATGCTCCACGAGGCGCAGGACGCCGCGGCGCGCGGTGGCTTACCCCCGGTCCCGATCGCGGTCGACCAGGAAGGCGGATCGGTCGTGCGCATCGGATACCGCGCCGTGTTTCCGAGCGCGATGGCGATAGGCGCGACCGGCGATCCCCGCAACGCCGAGCGCGCCGCGCGCGCCGTCGCCGAGGGGCTCCTCGCGGACGGGATCAGCGTGAACCACGCGCCGGTCTGCGACGTGAACGTCGAACCGCGCAATCCGGTGATCGGCACGCGGTCGTTTGGCGACGACGCCGAGCGGGTCGCCCAGTTCGCGGCGGCGTGGGTGCGCGGTTCGGAGGGCGCGGGCGTCGCGTCGACGCCGAAGCACTTCCCGGGGCACGGCGACACCTCGCTCGACTCGCACTTCACCCGCCCCGACGTGACCGCCGATCGCGCCACGCTCGAGAGCCGAGAGCTCCTTCCATTCCGGAGCGCGTTCGCGGCCGGCGCGACGACCGTGATGAGCGCGCACATCCGCTACACCGCCCTCGACACTGAAGCGCCCGCGACGATCTCGCGGCCGATCCTGACCGATCTGCTACGCCGCGAGCTGCGCTTCGACGGCCTTTCCATGACGGACTCCCTCGATATGAGCGGCATCGCCGACATCTCGATCGAGGACGTCGTGGTCACCGGCCTAGAGGCGGGCGTCGACGCGATGATGGTGACGAGCGGGATCGAACGGCAGCTCGCCGCCGCGGAGTGGATCGCCGATCGCGTGCGTCCCGAGCGCACGGCCGAAGCGCTCCGCCGCGCGACATGGTTCCGCGAGCGCTTCGGACGGACGGCGCCCGATACCGACTTCGACGATGAGCCGCGGCGTCAGCTCGCACGCGAGATCGCCGAAGCCTCGATCACGCATGTCGGCCCAGCGCTGCCCCGCATCGACGGCGCTCTGCGCGTCCTTTATTTCGAGCCCACGCAGGCATCGCCGGTCGAGGAGCTTTCGACGCCGTCCTCGACTTTTGAGGCCGCCCTGCGTCACCACCTCGGAGACCGAGTGACGTTCTCGACGAATGGACGCGTGCCACGCGGCCCGGGACCGCTCGTGGTGTGCTCGACGAACGCGTGGTTTCAACCCGAGCAGGCCGGGCGCGTGAAAGAGTTACTCGCAAACGTCGGCGTGTTGTGCGCGGTGCGGAGCCCGTATGACGCGGCGCTTGTGCCAAATGTGCCCGCGCTCCTTTCTTATGGTGACGTGCCGGTCTCGCTCGAGGCCCTCGCGGCGGTGCTCGCCGGTAAGCGGCAGGCGGAAGGACGACTGCCCGTCCAGCTTCCATGAAGCGACGCGACTTCCTGCGCGCGGCGGCCGCGAGCGCGCTCGCAGCCTGCGCGCCGACCACGACGACACCGGGGCCGACAGGGGACGTGGTCAGCGGGATGGCGCTGGAACGGAAGGTCGGCCAGCTCATGAGCGTCGCGTTCCACGGCACGAAGATCACGAGCTCGCTCGAGGCGATGATCCGCGACCGCGGCGTCGGCGGCGTGATCCTCTACTCCGAGAACTTCACCGATGCGGCGGGCCTCGCGAGGCTGGTCGCCGATCTCGATCAGATCGCGCGTGACGCCAAGTCGTTGCCTCTCTTTTTCGAGATCGATCAGGAGGGCGGCCCGGTGATCCGCCTCAACAAGGGCGCCACGGTCCTGCCGGGTCAGATGGCGCTCGCGGCGACCGCGGATCCCGAGCGCAGCGTCCGCACGGCCGCGACCATCTCGGCGGCCGAGCTGCGCGCACTCGGTGTGAACTGGAACTTCGCGCCGGTGGCGGACGTCAACGACGAGCCGACGAATCCGATCATCAGCAACCGCTCGTTCTCGAGCGATCCCGCGCGGGTGTCCTCGCTCGTGAACGCCGCGGTGCTGGCATACGGGGCAGCCGGATTCTTCTGCTGCGCGAAGCACTTCCCCGGACACGGCTCTACGACGACGGACTCGCACACCGGGCTGCCAAAGATCGAGGCGGACCGCGCAACGCTCGACCGGGTCGAGCTTCCGCCGTTCCGCGCCGCGATCGCGGCCGGCGTTCCCGCGATCATGAGCGCGCACATCGTCGTCCCGGCTCTCGATGCGACGCCCGAGCTGCCAGTCACCCTCTCGAAGGCGGTGATGACCGACCTCGTTCGCAACACGCTCGGTTTTCAGGGGATCGTCGTGACGGACGACCTCGAGATGGGAGCGCTAAAGAACGTCGGCGAGGCCGCGGCGGGTCTGCGCGCGCTCCAAGCGGGCGCGGACTACCTCCTTTTCCGCTTCGATGAGAGCGCCCAACTCGAAGGGCACCGCCTCATCACCGATGCCGTTCGCACCGGTTCGCTGTCCGCCGCGAGGCTCGACCAGTCGGTGCGGCGGGTGGTGGACGCGAAGCGGCGTTTCGGGATTCTCGACGGGCGTCGCGACCAATCCGGGCCGGATCTTGTCGCGAACGCAAAGACGGCGCTCGAGCTCGCGCGAGGCGCGACGACGCTCCTTCGGAACCGCGGTGTCCTGCCGCTACGCGGTCGGATTCTTGCCGTGTCACCGACGAACGCGGACATCAGCTTCTTCGAGGGACAGGCAACGCTCGGCAGCGTCATGTCGTCAAAGCGGCCCGACGCTGTCGCGCAATCGCTGCCGTTGCATCCGAGCCCGGCTGAGATAGACAGGGTCGTCGCCGCATCGCGCGCGGCGGACATGGTCGTCGTTGGCACGACGAATCTTTTCGCGTATCCGGAGCAGGTCGATCTGGTGAAGGCACTGGCGAAGGACAAACTCGTCGCGGTCGTGGCGCTCCGCGGTCCGTACGACATCCTGAGCGTGCCCGACGTCCCCGCGTACCTCTGCGCCTACGACTCGCGCGAGCCGAGCCTCATCGCGGCCGCGGAGGTCCTGCTCGGCGAGCGCAAGCCGTCGGGTTCGCTTCCCGCGGCCGTCCCCGGTTTCTTCAGCATCGGCGCGGGCATGCGCGACTTCGCGTGACCGACCTCGTCGCGCGCGCGAAACCGATCCTCGATGAAGCGATCGGCTCGCTGTGCACCGCCGCGGTCGTGCGCGTCGAGCGGCGCGGCTCGGTCGACGCGTATGCGGCGGGCACGCTGTGTCCCGATCCGAGCGCCGGACCGGACGCGCCATGCACGCCCGCGTCGCTCTTCGATCTTGCCTCTCTGACAAAGCTTGCGACGACCGCGCTCGTCCTCTCGTTCGTGCGCGAGCGGCAGCTGGAGCTCGACATGCCGTTCCGCGAGCTCGTACCGGACTTCCGCGGCGGCAACAAGGACCGGGTCACGCTGCGGCAGGTCCTCACACATACGGCCGGCCTCGCCTGGTGGAAGTCATTCTGGAAGGAAGCGTCATCGTCGGACGAGCTGGTGTGGCTCGCCGCGAGAGAGCCGCTCGCGCAGGACATCGGAGAGTTCCGCTACAGCGATCTCGGCTACATCATGCTGACCGCCGGACTCGCGCACGTCGCAGGCGAGCCCTTCCGCGCGCTGATGCACGAGCGCGTTCTCGACATCGTCGAGGCGCGCTCGTGTGAATACGGCCCGCGGCCGGCCGAAGAGTGCGCCGCGACCGAAGAGGACACGGAGTGGCGACGGAAGCGCCTTCGTGGCGAGGTCCACGACGAGAACGCGTACGCGATGGGCGGCGTGTCGGGACACGCCGGTCTGTTCGGTACGGCCGCAGACGTCGCGGCGATCATCCGCGTGTACAGCGACGGCGCGGTCATCGGGAACGAGCTCCGGGACCTCGCGCGCACCGAGCAGTATCGCGGCGACAACGTCCGACGGGGGATCGGACTGGTCCTGCGGCCGCCGGAGGGTCTTCCGTTCTTCAGCGTCGATGCATTCGGCCACACCGGTTTCACCGGGACGAGCGTGTGGGTCGATCCGGCGAAGGACCTCACGCTCGTCGTCCTAACGAACCGCGTGTACTTCGGCCGGGCCAACGACGAGGAGCTCTACCGC
>DASWCR010000039.1:0-8688 GCA_036389995.1 Candidatus Limnocylindria bacterium
CCCGAGGACCTGAACGTCGGAGATCCGATCCGCGGTCCAGCGCGCCACCGTGCCAGGCGTCGCGGCCTGATCCTGTTGCCAGGCGAATCGGACATCCGCCGCCGTGATCGGCACGCCGTCTTGCCATTCCGCATCACGCAGCCGGAACGTCGCGACGAGGCGGCCGTCGGGTGCATCGGGGTCGTCGGTCACGACGCGAAGATCACCGTTCTCGAGGGTCGGTACGGACTCGGCCAGTCGCGAGATGAGCTCGTCGTGCGCATCGCGCCGGACGAGCGTTTCGGTGACGGCGGAGGCGATGAAGCGCGCGGATGGATCGTCGTCGAAGACCGTGCGCGGCTCGCCGACGAGACCGATCACCACGTCGCGACGCGTTGGAGGAGCCGTGGAGCACGCGGTGATGAGGCCAACGACGACCACGAGGGCGAGCGATATGGCGCCGCGCGGGTTCAGATCAGCGCGGAGAGGCGCCCGGTCCCTGGGCGAATTCGACCGGGTCGTAGTCGAAACGGCCACCCATTGGAAGACGCATCGGGTCCGAAACGGCCGAGGAAGCATCGACCTTGAGGAGTCTGAGCCAACGCACGTAATCGATCTCGCCCAGAGGAGGCTGCGCGCGGAAATAGTCCTGGACCACCGAGTGCGTCGCCGTGCTCGAGGGCGCCGGGCGTGTCAACGGATCCAGGGAGCTTCCGACCGCGAAGAGCGTCACGCCGACCATGACCGAAATCTCGGCGAGGCGACCGAAGAAGCGCGGTGCGCGAAGCCAGGGGTTCGTTGCCGCGACACTCCTCGGACCGACCGCGAGGCGTACGCGGCCGGGCGCGATCATGGTCCGGCGCTCGCGAAGCGGCGCGAAGGCGCCGCGAAGCGCGACGTCGACGGGTCGGATGTTCCGGAGCGCGTCCGCGCATTCGCCGCACGATGCGGCGTGCGCCTCGAGGGCGATCCGCTCGCGCGCGCCGAGCCGGTCGGCGCCGGCCAGGTACGCCGCTTGACGGGATTCGCATCCGCGTGAGAAGAGTTTCATTCGCCCTCGTTTGGCACAGGTGCCGTGATCCGCTTCGGTGCCCTAAGTCCAGTAGCGATGAGCGGGCGGCTTGGTTCGATGCCCAGCTCCGGGTGTGCCGCAAGATGCGTTCGGAGACGGCGGAGCGCGTAGTGCAAACGGGATTTCACCGTCCCGACCGGACACTCGACGACTTCCGCGATCTCCGTCAGGTTCAGGCCGTTCAGGTAGTGCAGCACGACCACGAGTCGGTGCTTGGGCCCGAGCTCGTCGACCGCCCCGAGGACGAACCTGCGGAGCTCGGCCTGCTCGGCGACGTGAGAGGGCGAGCCGTCCTCGTTCGCGAGCGCCTCGTCGACGGCGTCGTCCAGAGAGGAAAGGACGAGGCCCTTACGCGGGCGGCGGTTGTACGAAAGGTTGACCGCCACCCGATACAGCCAGGGACGCAGCGACGCGTCCGGCTCGAGACGGGCGAGCGCGCGGTGTGCCCGGGCGAACGTATCGACGACGATCTCTTCCGCGGCGGAGGGATCCTTCGTGATCGCGAGCCCGAGGCGGAAGATCCCGTCGCGGTACCGATAGAAGAGCGCGTCGAACGCGATGGTGTCGCCGTCGCGCGCTGCGTAAACGAGATCATGGTCGGTGCGAGAATCCCCGGCGGCGGGGTCCCGCCGGGCATCGAGCTTCATTCTGTGGAAACGTCCGGAAGGTAGCGGCGGATCCCGAGAAGCTTGCGATCGCCGCCAAGCCGGCTGTGCTCGACCACGCCACCTTGCATGGGTGCGTGAATGAACTCGGTCGAGCTGGTGGCGAGCGCGACGTGGGTCACGCTCCGGTCCCCGAAGAACATGAGGTCACCTGCTCGCGCCTTTTCCACCCTTCGGCCGAGCATGGCCTGCTGATCCGCGTCCCGCGGCAGGGCCACCCCGTTCAAACGGTACACCTGCTGGACGAGTCCAGAACAGTCCAGGCCTAGTGCCGTCGTACCGCCCCACAAGTAAGGAACGCCCATGAACGATTCCGCGGTTTTGAGGTAGTCATCGGCGGTCGGGTAGCGGTGCGGGAGCCCTCGGACGTCGACCAGATCGGGCGAGGCCAGATACCCGGTGAGCCATCCCGGTCCGAGGTGAGTTTCGCGCCAGCCGTTCGGATGCGGATAAGGAACTGGCCGATGCGTGCCATCGGGCTGCTCCTCGCTCGCAACTATCGGCGGCACGCTCGTCCCAGCCGGCAGACGCGCGATCACTTCCGCATCACCGCGGGGCGCGTCCCGAACGTCCGCGAGAAGGACCGCGACCACGTATCTCTCGGCGAAACCGGTGAGAACGGCCAAGTCGTCAAGACGAGCCCAGCCGAAGTAGTGATCGGCGCCCTGCACGTATCGCCAGTCCGCACTCTCGCCGAGGACCTCGACGTTCTCGCCGTAGTGCGCCTGGTCGACGAGCTCCGAATCGGGGGAAGGCAATGCGCGAAGATCGGCAACATCGCGCCTAACGATCGCGACGTCTGGCCAGACCATTGCGACGCGAGTCGAGGCGCGGACTAGGTCGGTCGCTGCCACTTGAGCTTCGGGCTCCGCGCGGCGGTCACCTCGTCCAAACGCCGAAGCGGTGTGTTCTTCGGCGCGTCGTGCACCGAGGTGGGATCGCTCGCCGCGCGGTCGGCGAGACGGTTCAGCGCGGCAGCGAATGCATCGAGAGTCTCCTTCGGCTCGGTCTCGGTCGGCTCGATCATGAGCGCCTCGGGCACGATCAGCGGGAAGTACACGGTCGGCGAGTGGAAGCCCTCGTCAAGGAGCGCCTTCGACAGGTCGAGGGCGGTCGCACCCTGTTTCTTCTGCTTTGCCGCCGAGAGCACGAATTCGTGCATCGGCGTCCGGTCGTACGCGACGTCGTACTTCTCTCGCACGAGAGCAAGCAGGTAATTCGCGGCGAGGACCGCGTCCCTGCCGGTCTCGGTCAGGCCCTCGTCACCGAGCGTCTTGATGTAGGTGTAGGCGCGCGCGAGAACGCCGAAGTTCCCGAGACGCTGCTTTACGGAGCCGATCGAGTCGCCGATCGACTCGGGCTCGCGGTCCTCGCGCGCGGTGTCGTAGTGGTACGTCCCGTCGCTCTCGCGGACGATCCACGGCTTTGGCAGGAACGGACGCAAATGCATCTTCACGCAGAGCGGTCCGGCGCCCGGGCCACCGGCCCCGTGGGGCGTCGAGAACGTCTTGTGGACGTTGATGTGGACGCAATCGAACCCGAGGTCACCCGGTCGCGCGACGCCGAGCAGCGCGTTCATGTTCGCGCCGTCGCCATACACGAGGCCGCCCGCGTCATGGACGGCGGCGCACACCTCGCGCACGCGCTCCTCGAAGAGGCCGAGCGTGTTCGGGTTCGTGAGCATGAACCCGGCGACGTCCGGCCCAAGCGCCGCCTTGAGCGCCTCGAGGTCGACGTTCCCGCGTGCGTCGCTCTTCACCGTCGCCACCTGGTAGCCGCACATGGCTGCCGACGCCGGGTTCGTCCCGTGGGCCGAGTCGGGCACGATGATCCGACGACGCTGCTTCGCGTCGCCGCGCTTCGCGTGATACGCCTTGAACATCAAGAGCGCGGTGAATTCGGACTGCGCGCCTGCGGCCGGCTGCAGCGTGACGAAGTCCATGCCGGTGATCTTCACGAGCATCTCCTCGAGCTCGTAGGCGAGCGCGAGCACGCCCTGCGTCGTGCGGTACGACTGACGCGGATGCAGATCCGCGAACAGCGAGGCCGCGCGGTCGTTAACCTTCGGGTTGTACTTCATCGTGCAGGAGCCGAGCGGGTACATGCCGCCATCGACGGAGTAGTTGAGCTCCGCAAGGTGCGTGTAGTGCCGCACCACCTGCGGCTCGGTGAGCTCGGGGAGTCCCAGCGGTGCCTTCCGCTGGTAATGAGGCGGGATGTCGGCATTCGCTTCGGCGCGAACGTGCCGTCCCCCACGCCCCGGCCGCGCGAGCTCGATGAGCAGCGGTTCGAGCGCCTTCACGTCGGTCGCGCCGGCGTCGGGCATCGGCTGCCGCTTCACGACGGTCATCGCGCGGCCACCGCCTGGCGAGAGCCGGTGATCTCGGCGACAGCATCGACGAGCGCGTCCGCGTCGGACTCGCTCGTCATCTCGGTGCACTGCACGATGACGTCGTCGCGCCCGCGCCGCTTGCCGTCTACGTAATGAGACGCGGTCGCCTCGACCTGGATGCCGCGCTCGAGGAGCGCGAGCCGGAGATCCCATCCGCCCATCTCGGTACGGAGGGTGAAGCGGTCGAAGAAGGCGCCGTCGTTCGCGATCCGGCACGTCGGAAGCGCAGCGATCCGGTTCGCGAGCGCGTGGGCACGAGCCACGCCGGCGCGGGCCGCCGCGCGCAGACCCTCGGGCCCGAGTAGCGACAGGTACACGGCGGCGTGGATCGCGGCGAGCGCCTCGTTCGTGCAGATGTTGCTCGTGGCCTTCTCGCGGCGGATGTGCTGCTCGCGGGTCTGCAGCGTGTTCACGAAGCCGCGGACGCCGTCGGCGTCGACCGTCTGCCCGGCGATTCGCCCCGGCATCTGGCGCACCAGCCCTCCGCGGCAGGCGAAGATCCCAAGATGCGGGCCGCCGTACGACATGGGAATGCCGAGGGGCTGGCCCTCCCCCACTGCGATGTCCACCCCAAGGGCGCCGGGTGGCTCGAGTAAAGCCAAGGCGTGCGGCTCGGTCACTTGGACGCACAGCGCGCCCGCCTCATGCGCGGCGTCGGCGATCGCGCGCACATCGACGAGCGTCCCGAACGCATCGGGGTGCTGCACGATGACGCAGGCCGCCCCGTCGGCTGAGGACGCGAGCCGATCGGCCGGGACGTCGACGATCTCGAGTTCCGCGCCCCGCGCGTACGTGCGCAGCGTCCGACGGAAAGTGAAGTCGACATCCGAGGAAACCACGACCTTCTTCCGTCCGGTGAGGCGCACCGCCATGAGGGCCGCCTCGGCGGTCGCCGAGCCGCCGTCGTACATCGACGAATTCACGACATCCATCGCGAGGAGCTCCGCGAGGAGCGACTGGTACTCGAACACCGCCTGCAGGGTCCCCTGGCTCACCTCCGGCTGATACGGCGTGTACGCGGTGAGGAAGTCACCTCGCAGCGCGAGCACGGGCACGGCCGCCGGGATGTACCGGCGCTGGATCGGCCCGCCGATGAAGAACGGGCCCGACCCGGCCGTTTTGTTCATTGCGGCGAGCTTCTCGAGGTGCGCTTGCACCTCCTGCTCGGACATGCCCGCGCCTATCCCGAGACGCGGCGAGCGGGCGTCGCGCGGGATCGCATTGAAGAGCTCGTCGACGCTCCGCAAGCCGATCCGCTCAAGCATCGCCGTCCGATCGGCCTCGGTGTGCGGGGAGTAGGGGTTCTTGTTCAATCTCGCGGCTGCGCCGCGCAGACGCGCTCAGGGCTGGCGGACTCGCTCCTCGCGGGCAGGGGCAGGGGCCCCTGAGTGCGCAGCACAACGCTCGTCGCTCGGTTCAACTTCATCAAGGTATCGGCGACTAGTCTCCGCCGGCCCCCGCGGTCTCGCCGATGTGCGAGCGGTAGTCGGCCGAGGAGAGAAGCTGCGCAAGCTCTCCCTTATCGGCGAGACGCACCTTTATCAACCAGCCGTCGCCGTAGGGCACGCTGTTGACGAGCTCGGGCTTCTCGATGACCTTCATGTTGCGTTCGACGACCTCGCCCGAGATAGGCGCGTAGATGTCGGATGCTGCTTTCACCGACTCGACGACACCAAGGCTCGAGAACTGGCGCACCGTGGCGCCCTTCTCCGGCAGCTCGACGAAGACGACGTCCCCGAGCTGCTCCTGCGCGAAGTGCGTGATGCCGATCGTGGCCACGTCGCCGTCGGCGCGCACCCACTCGTGCTCCTTGGAGTATTTGAGGTCGTCGGGAACGGTGCTCACGCCTTTTTCATCCTTCTGTACCTCCGGCTCGCTTCGCTCGCCTCCGGCAGCCTCGTCACTTCGCTCCTCGGCTGTAAAACGGTGTTTTCACTACCGTAGCGGGAACGTCCTTGCCACGAATGCGGACCCCCAGTGCCGTTCCGACCTTCGAAAGGGCCGCCGGGACGTAGGCCAGGGCGATGTTCTTCTCGACCGTCGGTCCGTAGGTGCCGCTCGTGACCCGGCCGACGACCGTTCCGTCCTGCGTGACCTCGTGGCCGTGGCGCGCGACGCCGCCCTGGACCACGAGACCGGCGATCTTCCGCTTCGGTCCCTCGGCTTTTTTCGCGGCGATCAAGGCGCGGCCGATGAACTCCTTGTCGAGCTTGCACGTCCACCCGAGTCCCGCCTCGATCGGGTCGGTGGTCTCGTCGATGTCATTGCCGTAAAGAGAGAAGCGCGCCTCGAGGCGGAGCGTGTCGCGCGCGCCAAGGCCTATCGGTTTGATGCCCCCCTCGCGACCGGCGTTGAGCAGCGCGTCCCAGACCCCGGGAGCGTCGGCGTTGCCCACGAAGACCTCGAAGCCGTCCTCGCCGGTGTACCCGGTGCGGGCCAGCGTCGCGCGCACGCCGGCCACGCGACCATGCGTGACGCCGAAGGATGGGAGCGACCGCACCTCGGCGTCTGTCTGCGCGGCGAGGATGTCCGCGGCGCGCGGTCCCTGGATGGCGACGAGAGCCGTTGCGTGCGAGCGATCGTCGAGCGCGACGTCTTCATTGAGGTGCGCGACAACATGTGCGCGGTCTTTCGCGATGTTCGCCGCGTTCACGACCATCATGTATTCCCCGTCGCTGATCCGGTAGACGATCACGTCGTCGACGATCGTGCCTCGCTCGTTGGTCAGTAGGCCGTACCGTGCCTGACCGACCGCGAGACCCGCGATGTCACTCGAGACGATGCGGTCGAGAGTCGCGCCGGCGCCGCGACCCTTGAAGAAGAACTCGCCCATGTGTGAGAGGTCGAAGAGGCCGGCGTTGTTCCGAACCGCGCGATGCTCCGCGACGATGCCCTCGTACTGGATTGGCATCTCGTAGCCCGCGAAAAACACCATCTTCGCCCCGAGCTCGGTGTGCTTGTCGAAGAGCGGAGTGCGCCGCATGGTCGGCGCTTCGGTCGCCATCATGCGGCCTCGCTGGCCGCCGCGAGCGCCCGATCGAGGATCTCCCGATATGTGTCGAACGAGAGCAGGCGGCGCGCTTCGTCGGCGGCGACCCAGCGGACCTCGTCGTACTCGTGGTCGTGCGCGGAGGTGTCGCCGCCGGTCGGCTCCATCAAGAAGAAATGCACGAACTTGTGGACGCGCTCGCCGGGCGCCGCGAACCAGTAATCGGTCGTGCCAATATCGCGGAGGATGCGGACCTTGAGACCCGTCTCTTCCTCTACCTCGCGCAAAGCGGTGTCCTCGATCTCCTCGCCCTGATCCGGCGTGCCTTTGGGGAAGACCCAGGTGCCGTCGGCGTGTCGGCCGGTGAGGACGACCTCGCGCGTGCCATCGCGGTCGCGAAGGACGACGCCGCCCGCGGCGATCGCGTCGCGGACGCGGGAAGGCCGGCGGGTACGGATCGTGGGCATCTGCGGATCCTCCCGAAACGTGAGGAGACGAAGTCTAACTAAAGAAGGCGCGTGTTGTTGACCACGAGCGCGAAGTTGCAGTGGAGGAACTCGGCAGCGCGCCGCGACAGCATCATGCGCGGCAGGAAGATCTCGAAGTACTCCATGATCGGCGACACCTCGGTGTCGACGGCGAGCTCGAGCGTGATGAGCTTCTCCTTGCGGCTGACCTTGATCTCCGAGGCCGTGACCGCGAAGTTCACGCGGTCGTGGATGTCGAACGAGGTCGACTTCGGGTTGCGCACACGGCTTCGGTGCACGTCGCTCTTGTCGGCGATGATGACCGCGGCGGACACGGCGCTCACCGGCAGCCCGCCCTCGTCCTCCTCGTGATTGGCGATCGCGCCCATCATCGTCGCGATCTCTTCGAGCGGGAAACCAAGGTCGGTCAGGATGTCCTTAGCGAGCAAGGCCCCCGTCTGCGCGTGCTTCTCTCTTGTCACGACGTTGCCCATGTCGTGCAGGTACGCCGCGACGGCGGCGATCTCGCAGCGCCGCGCGTCGTGCCCGAGCGACTTGAGGATGAACCGGGCTCCGTCCGCCGACGTGTTCGCGTGACGCTCGCCGTGCTCGGTGTACCCGATCGCCCCGGTCTGCTGGTTCGCGGACCGGATGAACACCTTCACGCGCTCGTCGGACTTGATGACGTCGAGTGTCGGGCCCTCGCGCTTCGCCTCGACAGGCGTGCGGGTCTTGGTCTCGGAGCGATGCATCTTCTTCTGCTCGTCCGGGACGTTGGTGTCATCAGGGCCCGGACGGGGCGCCTGTATTGCGTCTGTCATCGACGAAACTCTAATCCGCCGCGCCTAAGGAACCGGTTGTTCGAACCATATGCGCTCGCCATCGCGCAAGTCGATGTGCCAGCCCACCTCAAGACCGAGATACCGGACAAGCTCCGGCCTCCGGACAGTCAGGTGATAGAGATGTTCGCTCTTGACTTCCTTCATATCGCCCGAGAAACGATCGGTGAGGATGACCCAGCCCGAGTGATCTTCGTTCACCTGTGGCTCCCGGAAGAGCTCGACCGGAAGACCGGCGAATACGCCGTCGTCGTAGGCAAAGAGCAGATCGGCTGGTGGCGGACG
>DASWCR010000040.1:0-7459 GCA_036389995.1 Candidatus Limnocylindria bacterium
CGCGAGACCTGCGCATTCCGGGGGACGTGACCGCCGCGACGTATCCGGCCGCCGCGGCGGCGGTGCTTGGCGGCTCAGTGACCATCGAAGGCGTCGACGGCCGCGTGCGGGAAGGTGGTCAGGGCGACGCGCGCTTCTTCGAGCTCCTCCAGGCGATGGGCTGCAGCGTCTCGCACCGCGGCGGGGCCGTGGCCGTCCGGCGGATCGGGGAGCTGCACGGGGTCCGCGCGAACGTGAAGGACTGCTCCGACGTGTTCCCCACTCTCGCCATCGTGGCGACCCAGGCATCCGAGGCGACGGAGCTCACGGGCATCGGCCACACCCGAAAGCAGGAGAGCGACCGCGTCACGGTCGTCGCGAACGGCATCAAGGCGCTCGGCGGTCGCGCGCAAGCGTTCGCCGACGCCATTCGCGTGGAGCCGGCCTCTCTGCACGACGGGATCGTCGACGCGTGCGGCGACCACCGCGTCGCGATGGCGTTCTCGATACTCGGTCTGCAGGTGCCGGGCGTCGCGATCAAGGGGGCAGGCTCCGTCGGAAAGACGTTCCCGCAGTTCTACGAAATGCTCGCGGAGCTGTCGCGATGAGCGACGAGCCTCAGCCCACCGGCGAGCCCTGCCTCCGGTGCCGCACCGAGCTTTAGTCTCTCGAGCAGGGCTGATCAGCGCGCGCGCTTAGAGCGGCCCCACATCCAGATCAGCAACACAACGGGTCCGGCGAGCGCGGTCGTTGCGAGCGGGAGCGCAAGCCAGGGCACATCGCGTGTCGTAGCGCCGATGAAACCGAGGACGCCGATGGCGACGATCGGGACCACCCAGATGCCCGCGACCAGCACGAGGACGTACCGGACGAACTTGCCCACGACCCGGCTCGCGATCCGATCGACGTCTTCGTCGCTGAGGCGATTCATGCCTACGTTTTACCCCCTCACGGCGCTCGTTACACGCGACGCCGCTCAGCCGAGCTCGCTGCGCACCGAGCGCGCGGTGTGGAGGAAGCTCCTCGCGTAATCGCGGTCTCCGCGCTCGACTGCATCTCGCAGCTGCGTGAGGCCTTCGATGATGGACCCGATCGCGGCCGCCGCGTCGTCGCCGTTCCCGAAAAGGAGCTCCGTCGCGAGATCCGCCGGCGTATCGGCGAGACGCGTTGAGTCGCGAAATCCGGGACCCGCAGCTCCGAGGAGCGGCTCGGCCTGCGCGCCCGCCACCGCAAGCGCCGCGGCCGCCGCGAGCGGACCAGCGACGAGGCGGGCCATCGCGCGATCGTGCACGTCGGCGGAGCACACGGTGACCGTCGCGCCGATGTCGCGGGCGATCAGGCCCGCAACGGCCATCGCGGCATCGTCGGATCGCGCGGTCGGCACGAGCAGAAAGGCCCGCCCGCGGAACAGCCCCGGATCCGCCGCGCTGAATCCGGCGGACGTCGTCCCCGCCATGGGATGGCCGCCGACGATGCGCGCGCCCACGGGCGCCCGGGCGGCGTAGTCCGCGACCGCGCGCTTGAGCGATCCCGTGTCCAGGAGCACCGCGCCGTCCGCGCGCGCCGCGAGCTGCTCGAGCGCTGGCACGATCGCCGAGATAGGCGTCGCCACGAGCACCGCATCCGCGGGCACGAGCTGATCAAGGCCAGTCACGATCCGGACGCCGTCGGCCCTCGCGGCCGCACGCGCGCGCTCGTCGTTGTCGTATCCGGTGACCTCGTGCCGGTCGCGAAGCGCGAGTGCGAGCGACCCGCCGATGAGTCCGAGACCGGCGATGCCGATCTTCACGGTGTCGCGACCTGCTCGGTGCGGCCGACCGCGCGCGCGACGTGCGGCACCGCGGCCATGAGCGCGCGGAAGTTATCGAAGCTGAGCGACTGAAATCCGTCGGACAGCGCGTGGTCCGGACTCGGGTGGACCTCGATGAGGAGGCCGTCCGCTCCGGCGGCGACCGCTGCGAGGGCGATCGGCGCGACGAGGTACCACTTCCCCGTCCCGTGCGAGGGATCGGCCAGCACCGGCAGGTGTGAAAGCCGCTTGAGGAGCGGGATCGCGTTGATGTCGAAGGTGTTGCGCGTGTACCGCTCGAACGTGCGGATCCCCCGCTCGCAGAGGATGACGTTGCGGTTGCCACGGGCAAGGATGTACTCCGCCGATAGCAGCAGCTCCTCGACCGTCGCGGACATGCCGCGCTTCAACAGCACGGGCTTGGTCTGCTCTCCGACCGCGTCCAGCAGCGAGTAGTTCTGCATGTTCCGCGCGCCGATCTGGAGGCAATCGGCGACGGTGGCGACGGCCTCGACATCGCCGGGCGCGAGCACCTCGGTGACGACCGGGAGCCCGCTCACCACTCGCGCCTCCGCGAGGATTTCGAGGCCCTCTTCGCCCATGCCGCGGAACGTGTACGGCGAGCTCCGCGGCTTGAAGGCACCGCCGCGCAGCGCAGCGCCGCCTGCCGCGCGGACGGCCCGCGCGGTCTCGAGCGTCACCTCGCGCGACTCGACAGCGCAGGGACCCGCGATGACAGCGAGCGGGTGGCCGTGACCGACCGGGACATCGCCGATGCGGACCACCGTGTCCTCACCGATGACCTCTCGCGACGCGAGCTTGAACGGTCGACTGATCGGGACGACCTCGGCGACACCTGGGAGCGACTCGACGGCTTCCGCTGCGGCGCGCGAGGTACTCCCAAACGTACCGATCGCGGTCCGCTCGGCGCCGGGCAGCGGCACCGGCGTGATGCCGAACTCCTTGATGCGCTCGACGACCGCATCGATCTCGTCCTTGGTCGCATCGCCCTTCATGACGACGAGCACTAGGGCACTCCGAGAGGCGCGTCGCCTGGGAGGTCGACGGCCCACGACGGCCGGAGCACGCGCGCGTCGTGGAGAAAGACATGTCGCACGTCGCGCTGCGTCTTCGGGGTATTCCACGCGATGAGCACACGCACGCATCTCTGGAGCGCGCCTGGCACCGGTATTTCGCGCCCGCAGATGAGCGGCACCTCGGTCCAGCCCAGCCCGGCGCGCGCGGCGTCCGCCGGGAAGGCCGCGTTCAGGTCGTCGGTGACCGTGAACCAGATGTACCCAACATCTTCGGCTCGCGCCCCGTTGAGTCTCACGATCGTGCTGAGCAGCTCGACCGTCGCGTCGTATATCGCTCTCGCGTCGTTGCGGGCGACGGTCGTCGCGCCGCGGATGCCCCGCACCGGCATCAGGCCCGTCCCGCGGCCGCGAGCGATGACACGAACGCGCGGAGCGCCTCCGCCCGCCGATCCGCATGGGCTGCGGACACCGCATCGAGGGCGGCGCTGCCGACGACGACCGCATCGGCCACGCCGCGCAGCGACGCCACGTGCTCCGGCGCGCTGATGCCGAATCCCACCGCGATGGGGAGCGACGTGTGACGGCGCACCCGGCCGACGAACTCGGCCACGTCGGCGCCGAGCGCGCGGCGCGCACCGGTCACGCCGGTGAGTGAGACGCAATAGACGAAGCCGCGCGCACGCGGCACGAGGCGCGCGAGCCGCTCGTCAGGGGTCGTCGGCGCATAGAGGTCGATCCGCGCGAGACCCTCTGGGTCGAGTGCGGCGTCGAACTCCGCCGATTCTTCCGAGGGCAGGTCGGGAACGATGATTCCAGCAACGCCGGCGTGTGCGGCATCCGACGCGAACCCGTTGAGCCCGCCGCGGTATCGGAGGAAGGGATTCGCGTACCCCATGAGGAGCACGGTGGCGTCGCGGTCGCGCACGATCGTCGCTGCTTCCGCGAGGCACTCCGCAAGGCTGATTCCCTGCCGAAGAGCGATCTCGCTTGCTCGCTGCACGGTCGCTCCATCGGCAAGCGGATCGCTGAACGGCACGCCGAGCTCGAGCACGTCAGCGCCACCGTCGAGCGCGGCGCGCAACAGCCCGCTGGTCGCGGCGCGGTCGGGGTAGCCGACCGTCAGGTAGACGACCATGGCGAGGCGCTTCTCCTCGCGCGCTCGTGCGAAGGCACGGGCGATGCGGGCGGTCCCTGTCGCGGCGGTCGAAACGGTCATCGAATGACACCCTCCCGCATCACGATCTCGAGGTCCTTGTCTCCCCGGCCGGAGAGACAGACCAACACGTTTTGCGCGGCGGCGTCCCTCGCGATCGCGGACAGCTCGGCGATCGCGTGGGCGGGCTCGAGTGCGGGGATGATTCCCTCCGTTCGAGAGAGGAGCGCGAACGCGTCGAGCGCTTCGCGATCGGTGCGCGCGGCGTAGCGCACGCGACCGGCCTGGCCGAGCGCCGCGTGCTCGGGGCCGACCCCCGGATAGTCCAGCCCTGCCGACACGGAATGCGTCTCGCGTATCTGCCCTTGCTCGTCCTGAAGGACGAGGGTCCGCGAGCCGTGCAGGACGCCGACGCTTCCACCGACGATGGACGCGGCGTGCTTGCCGCTCGCGATCCCTTCCCCGCCCGCTTCGACCCCGACGAGCTTCACGTTCGCATCGTCGATGAACGCGCTGAAGATGCCGATCGCGTTGGAGCCACCACCGACGCACGCGACCACCACGTCCGGAAGGTCGCCGAGCCGCGCGAGGCACTGCTCGCGCGCCTCGCGGCCGATCACGGTCTGAAAGTCCCGCACCATCGCCGGGTACGGGTGCGGGCCGATCGCGGAGCCGAGCAGGTAATACGTGGTGCGCACATTGGTCACCCAGTCGCGGATCGCCTCGTTCACCGCGTCCTTCAGCGTCTTGCTTCCTGCGTCGACCTCCCGCACCTCGGCGCCGAGAAGCTTCATGCGAAAGACGTTCGCCTGCTGGCGGCGGACATCGACGCTTCCCATGTACACGACGCAGTCCAGGCCGAGGAGCGCGCAGGCGGCCGCACTCGCAACGCCGTGCTGCCCCGCTCCGGTCTCCGCGACGATGCGCCGCTTCCCCATGCGCTTCGCGAGCAACGCCTGGCCTACGGCGCTGTTGATCTTGTGCGCGCCGGTGTGCGCGAGGTCCTCTCGCTTCAGGAGGACGCGGGCGAGCCCGACCGCGCTCGCGAGACGAGCCGCGTCGGTGAGCGGCGTCGGTCGACCGACCCAATCGCGCAGCACCCGCGCGAGCTCCCGCTGGAATTCCGCATCAGCGCGCGCATCGAGCCACGCTGCCTCGAGCTCCGCGACCGCGGGCATGAGCGTCTCGGGCAGGTACTGTCCGCCGAACTCGCCGTACCGTCCGGGCCTGGTCTTCGTGATCACACCGTCACCGCTCTCTTGATGGACGCGATGCCCCGGATCAGCGGAGCCGGGTCGTCCGCGCGCATCAACGCCGTCCCAATCAGCACAGCGTCGGCTCGGGCCGGCAGCATCCGCGCGTCGTCGACCGACGCGATCCCCGACTCGGCGACCACGATCTGGTCGGAGTGAGCGAACGTGTGCAGCTGGCGTACGCGGCCGATGTCGATCTCAGTCGGATTGCGAAGATTGCGAGCGTTCACGCCGACGATCCGCGCCCCGGACGTGACGGCGCGGCCGAACGCGGCCGGCTCGTGCGCCTCGACGACCGCGTCGATCCCGAGCTCTCGGCAGGTCGCGACGAGATCGCGCAGCTCCGCGTCTTCGAGTCCCTCGGCGATGAGAAGCACCGCGTCGGCGCCCGCGGCACGCGCCTCGTACACCTGATAGCGGTCGACAATGATGTCCTTCGCGAGGATCGGCACATCCACGGCGGCGCGGACCGCGCGCAGGTCGTCCAGCGAGCCGCCCCAGTGACGCGGCTCGGTCAGGACCGAGATCGCCCGAGCGCCTGCGGCGACATACCGACGCGCCTGCGCTGCGGGATCCACGCCCCGTGCGAGCACGCCGAGCGCCGGGGAGGCCCGTTTCACTTCGGCGATGACGGCGACGTGTGCGCGATCCGATCGGAGCGCCGCGTAAAACCGATCGCGCTCGCGCGATAACGAGATCGTCGCATGGGCGCGAGTCGCCGCGTCGTCGACCCGCGTTCGAGCCTCCGCGACATCGGCTCGCCGTTCCGCGATCACCTGCTCCAGGAAGTCGCTCATACCGTCGCGGCTTCCGCGGCGCCGATGCGCTGGCTCGTCGCGACAAAACGGATGAGAACTTCGTTTGCCCCGCCGCTATCGATCGCTTCGGCGGCGAGGCTCGCTCCCTCGCGCATGTCCCGAGCGAGTCCAGCCACGTAGCAGGCCGCCCCGGCGTTGATCAGGATCGCCGCGCGCGTCCCACCCTTCTTGCCGTCCAGGACAGTGCGCGCCATCTCCGCATTTCTCGCCGGGTCGCCACCAATGATCTCGGCCCGTCCGACGGGCTGAACGCCAAGGTCCTCCGGCTCGATCCGGCCCTCGCGGACCGACCCGTCGCGCACTTCCCACGTTCGTGTTGGAAGCGACGGGCTGATCTCATCGAGGCCATCTTCGCCGTGGACCACGAGCGCGTGATCGGTGCCAAGCTCGACCAGCACGCTCGCGATCTTCTCACCAAGCGCGGGCGAGGGAACCCCGAGCAGCATCCGGCGCACGCCGGCAGGGTTCGCAAGCGGGCCGAGCACGTTGAACACGGTACGGATGCCGATCTCGCGGCGCACCGGCCCCGCATGCCGCATCGCCGGGTGGTACCGAGGCGCGAACATGAACCCGATGTGCGCGTCCTCGACGCAGCGCGCGACGCCCTGCGGGCCGAGGTCGATCCGGACACCGAGCGCCTCGAGCACATCCGCGCTGCCGCACGCGCTGGATGCCGCGCGATTCCCGTGCTTCGCGACACGTCCGCCCGCGGCCGCCGTGACGATCGAGCTCACGGTCGAAATGTTGAAGCTGTTCGAGCGGTCCCCGCCGGTGCCGACGATGTCGATCGCGTCGCCGGTGACGGTCACACGGACGACGACGTCGCGAAGGGCCGACGCGCATCCCGCGATCTCGTCGACCGTCTCACCCCGGATGTGAAGCGCCGCGAGCAGCGCGCCGAGCTGCGCCGGCGTGGCTTCGCCGGCCATCACCGAGGCCATGGCCGAGCGAGCCTCGTCGCGAGTGAGCGTGCGGCCGGCCGAGACGATTCCGAGGGCCTCACGAGCGTCCAATGAAATTCTCCAACATGCGCATCCCATCGGCGGTCATCACCGATTCCGGGTGGAACTGCACGGCCTCGAGGGGAAGGGACCGATGCCGCAGCGCCATCACCACGCCGTCATCGCTGCGAGCGGTGACGACGAGATCCGGCGGCAGCGTTCGCTCGTCGACCATGAGCGAGTGGTAGCGCGTCGCCTCTGTCGGATCGGGGATTCCGGCGAACACGCCCTTGCCGTCGTGCCGCACGAGCGAGGTCTTGCCATGTCGCGGCTCCGGGGCACGGATCACCGATGCCCCGAACGCGACCGCGGCGCACTGCAGTCCGAGGCAGACGCCGAGCGTCGGGATGCCGCGCTCCGGCGCTTCACGCGCGAGCGCCAGCGAGCGCCCAGCGACCTCGGGCCTGCCCGGGCCGGGCGAGATCACGA
>DASWCR010000041.1:0-4258 GCA_036389995.1 Candidatus Limnocylindria bacterium
AGCAGATAGACAAGGGCCCGGATGGGCCCGACTTGTCGGGCGGAACCCAGCAGGGTCAGCGCGGGATTCCTCCCGGGAGGGTTCGGACCAAATAGCTTCGGATCGGCCAGCGAGGCCGACTTTATTGGTCGACGCGGCGAGTCTGGCGTACCGCGCCTATCACGCTGTACCTGAGTGGAAAGCGTCGGACGGGACGAATGTCAACGCGGCGCTCGGCTTCCTCAATTTCATCTCGCGTCTCCTGCCGGATCGCCGCCCGTCCAAGCTCTTCGTCGCGCTGGACGCCGACTGGCGCCCGCAGTTCCGCGTCGATGCGATGCCGTCTTATAAGTCACACCGGGTCGCGGGACCGGATGATCCGCCCGATCCGGTCGACCCGCAGATGAAGATCATCGTCGAACTGCTCAACGCCTTCGGCATCTCGGTCGCCGCGGCGGATGGGTACGAGGCCGAGGACGTGATCGCCACGATCGCCGAGGGCACGACCGGTCCGATCGAGATCGTGACCGGTGACCGCGATCTCTTCGCGCTGGTGAAGGATCCGAACGTACGCGTCCTCTACACGCTGCGCGGCGTGAGCGAGCTCGGCCAGGTCGACGAGGCGTACATCCGCAACAAGTACGGCGTCCCGGGCGATCGGTACTTCGACTACGCTGTGCTTCGCGGCGATCCATCCGACGGTCTTCCCGGCGTGCACGGGATCGGCGAGAAAACCGCGAGCCACCTCGTCACCAAGTACGGGTCACTCGATCGCATTCTCGCGGCGACCGACATATCCGCGACGATCCGCTCGAAGCTGCGCGCCGACGCCGAGTACCTCACCGCTGCCCGCAAGGTCGTGTGGATGGCCCGCGACGCTCCGGTGACCGGGGGCGACGGCACCATTCCGCGAAAGCCCGCCGATCCCGAGAAGCTGGAGAAACTCGCGAAGCGTTATTCGCTCGGCGCCGCGGTGGGCCGGCTCATGGACGCGCTCGCGGCCTGACCCCTAGGTCGCGGAGGGAAGGCTGAACCAGAAGCGCGTCAGGTCGGGCGCCGACTCGGCACCGACACGACCTCCGCCGAGCTCCACGAGCGTCTTGACGATCGCGAGGCCGATGCCCGCACCGCCGGTCGCCCGGTCGCGCGATTTCTCGACGCGGTAGAAGCGCTCGAATACGTGCGGTAGGTCCTCGGCGGGAATACCCGGCCCGGAGTTCGTGACGCTGACCAGGACATCGGTATCGCGACGTCGTGCGCTCACGGCGATGCGGCCACCCTCGGGGGTGTAGCGCACCGCGTTCTGCAACAGGTTCGCGAGCACCTGTGCGAGGTGGTCCGGATCGGCGCGCGCGCCGATGACCGCCGGGAGGTCGAGCTCGATCCGAAGCGCACGCCGCTCGAGGGCGGCCGAGTAGAGCTCGACGGCGGCGACGATCGCGGCGCGAAGGTCGATCTCGCGCAGCTCGCCCGTCCCGCGTGCGGCGACGTCACCTTCGGCGAGCGCGTCGATCGACCGCGAGAGCCGGACCATGCGATCGACCTCCTCGTGCAGCGACTCGAAGGTCGCGCGGTCCGCGGTCATGACGCCGTCGCGCAACGCCTCGAGATAGCCCTGCAGATTCGTCAGCGGAGTGCGTAGCTCATGGGCCGCGTTGGAGACGAACTCACGGCGCATGCGCTCCTGCTCCTCGATCTCGCTGGCCATGCGATTGAACGAGTGCGCGAGCGACCGGATCTCTTCGGGCCCGCGCGGGCGCACTCGGACGGCGTGATCGCCCTGCGCGATGAGCTTCGCGGCCTCACTGACCTCGCGAAGCGGCGAGGCCACGCGCCGTCCGATAAAGATCGCGAGAGCGACACTCGCGATCGCCGCGACCCCGAGCGCGGCGACGAAGAAACGCGCCACGCTCTCCTGGAACATCGCCTGCGCCGCGGCGAGCGTCTCGCCGTGATCGACCATGAGCTGCGCGAACGACATGCTCGCGAACGCGAGCGTGCCGATCGTCAGAACGAGCCCGACGACGACGGCGACCGCGATCACGGCCACGGCGATCTGTCCCGCGAGGCCTCTCACGCGTCGAGAAGCGCGCGATATCCCGCGCCGCGCACGGTCGCGACGTAGCGCGGTCGGTCGGGATCGTCGCCGAGCTTGTCGCGGAGTCGCCGGATGTACACGTCGACGGTCCGATCGAGCACCTCGGCCTCGTCCTTTCCGTACAGCGCATCGAGGAGGACCTCGCGCGTCACGATGCGGCCGCCGGCCCGCACGAGCGCCGCGAGGAGGCTGAGCTCGGACTGCGTCAGGGCAATGCGCTCCCCTCCGCGGCGGACCTCGTGACGATCGAGGTCGATCGCGAGATCGCCGAGCGAAAGCGACTTCCGCGCCGGCTGCTGGCGCGGCTCGGCGCGCCGCAGGAGCGCCTTCACGCGGACGACGAGCTCCGCGGGGGAGAACGGCTTCGGCAGGTAGTCATCGGCACCGCTCGCGATCCCGGATATGCGGTCGCCCGTACTGCCGCGGGCTGAAAGCATCAGGACTGCGACGTCGGACTCCGCGCGCGCCGCGCGAAGGACCTCGAACCCGTCGAGGGTCGGCAGCATCAGATCGAGGACCACGAGGCGCGGTCCGCGCTCACGGATAGCCGCGACCGCGGCGAGTCCATCCGCCACCGTGATGACGGCAAAGCCCTCGCGCTCGAGATACATCCGGACGAGTTGCAGGATCTTGGGGTCGTCGTCGACCACCAGGATCGGCGGGTCGTCCGATGCGGTCGGCACCTCTCGCATGTTCGCACGGTGGCACCGCCCTATGACGTTTCCATGACAGAGATGTCATCGGCATGTCATGGGGCATCGCCACGATCGTCTCGACCTGCGGACCCAAAAAATCGATCCTGGGAGGAATCCATGTCACGCGTCATCCTCACGCTCGTGGCGTTCGTCGCGCTTCTGCTCGGTCCGGCCTCGGTGGCCGCGGCTGCGGAGGGCTCGGCGGGCGCCGTCTACACGCTCACGAACACCGTGGTCAATGCCGTCATCGTCTACGACCGTTCCGCATCCGGCGCGCTCACCTGGTCGGGCACGTTCCCAACGGGTGGAAGCGGTGGCGCCCTCGGTTCGCAGGGCGCCATCGTTCTAAGCGACGACGGCCACTGGCTCTACGCCGTCGATGCCGGGAGCAACGACATCGTCCTTTTCAAGGTCACGAAGGACGGTCTCGTCTCGAGCGATCGCATCGCCTCGGGCGGGACGCAGCCGGTCAGCGTCACCACCAGTCACGACCTCGTCTACGTGGTCAACGCGGCAACCAGCAGCATCGTCGGCTTCCGGTCGAACGACGGGAAGCTCAGCGCGATCCCGGGCTCGATCCGAACGTTCGCCGGCAGCGGCGCCGCGCAGATCCAGTTCTCGCCGTCGGGCCGTGCGCTCGTCGTGACCGAGAAGACGACCAGCACGCTCGACGTCTTCATCGTCGGGAAGGACGACGCGGCAGGTCCGGCGACGAGCTACGCATCGTCAGGCACGACGCCGTTCGGCTTCGCGTTCGGTCGCCACGATGACCTCGTGGTGTCCGAGGCGGCCGGCGCGGCGCCTCTTTCCGCGGCATCTTCGTACGAGCTCTCGAAGGACGGCACGCTCACGGCTGTCAGCAGGTCGATTCCGACCACACAGGCCGCGGCATGCTGGGTCGCCGTAACGAAGGACGGCCGCTACGCGTTCACAGCGAACGCGGGGAGCGACTCGATCTCAACGTTCTCGGTCGACAGGGACGGAGCGCTCACGCTCATCTTCGCGCAGGCCGCGCACTCGACCGGAGCGCACACCACGGATATGGCGCTCACGGAGAACAGCAGGTACCTGTACGCCAACGATGGCGGGACCCACATGATCAGCGCGTTCCGTGTCGGAGCGGACGGCAGCCTGACTCGCCTTCCCGGCGTCACCATTCCTGTGGGGGCGTTCGGACTGGCCGCGCAGTAACGCGCACACCGCACCTTTGGTGAGGCCGCCGGCGACAGACGCCGGCGGCCTCCTACCATTCACCCCTCGTGATCGTCTATCCCGCGATCGACATCTACGAAGGCCGCGCCGTCCGCATGACGCGCGGCGACTTCGCGACCGTCGAACAGGTCGCCGCGTCACCCCTCGAGGCGGCGCGCAGGCTCATCGCCGAAGGCGCGGAGTGGCTCCACATCATCGACCTCGACGGATCGCGCACCGGCAAACCCGAGAACCTCGATCACCTCCGCGCGATCGCCAACCGCTTCACCGTGAA
>DASWCR010000042.1:0-4342 GCA_036389995.1 Candidatus Limnocylindria bacterium
CTGGGTCATCCGCGCCGACGGCGTCATCGCGATCCCGAAAGCCGCGGACTCGAAGCACGTTCGTGAGAACCGCGGCGCCGCCGACATCAAGCTGACCAAGCGAGACCTCGACGAGCTGGACGAATCGTTCCCGGCTCCCGAAGGACGGAAGCCGCTGGAGTCGCGCTAGATCCGCGAGAGGTAGGGGATCTTCGGCGCGATCGCGAAGTTGAGCTGCACGAGGACGATGAAGGCGATGCTCCAGAGTAGGTCGATGAGGCAGAGCAGCGCGCCGAAGGCGTAGAGGGATTGCCCGACGAAGATGCGCCTCTTGATCGCGGCCGAGACGGCCGGCGTCGCCTCCTTTGTCGCGAGGCCCGTCCGCTGCGCGTAGATCCAGTTCAGATAGAGAAGAAGACCGATCGCGAAAATGTTCGCCCAATACGCGAGGAGCGCCAGCCGGTACGTGATGAACTCGGCGAGGAGGGACGTCGAAAACGGCATCAGCGCGATCGTCGCCAGGAACGCGAGCTGAAGCCAGGAGAGGTCCCGGTCGGCGCTGGAGAAGAGGTTCAGCTGCGTCTGCTGGCCGTTCCAGAAGATCCCGAGCGTGAGGAAGCTGAGGAAGTACGTGACGAGGCGAGGACCGAGGCCCAGGAGCGCATTCCAGAGGTCCTGCTCCGAGCGTATGGGACCGGCGTCGGGCACGTGGATCTCGAGGACGATCAGCGTCATCGCGATCGCGAAGACACCATCCGAAAGCGCCGCGATCCGGTCCAGCCGTCGACCGGAGGTCAGCCGGTTATAGGAGCGAGCCACCCGCTACGCGAAGAGTGGCGCCATCTCGCGGCGCCGCACCAGATCCCCCATCTCCTCAGCGCTCGGTGCCGGTCCGCCGCGGTCAGCGGCGTCAAGAATTTTCGCCAGAAGGTCGATGTCGCTCGCGGTGTTGAGGAAAATCCCTGGACGGCCCAGGACGAAACGAACCGCAACGTCGATGTCGCGCTGTTCCGTGAGCGGTTCGTACCAGGTCGTGGGCCGCGCGGGCCGATCGCCCGGCCACGGCGCGAGCGTGATCGCCTTGATCGTCTGAATGGCGACGCCGCGTTTCTCACACAGAGCGATGAGCGCTTCAGCGTCCCGCGCGTACGCCTCGCCCTGCAGCTGCGTGAAGTTGTAAGGGAAGAGGACGCTGTCGAATGGAAAGCGCTCGAGGCTCTCGCGGTGACGGCGCGCGACCTCGAGCCCGTGACCGGTAACCCCGATGAAGCGTGCGAGGCCGGCGTCGCGCGCCTCGATAACGGCGCGAAGCGCGCCGTCCTTGCCCATCGCGATGTTCCATTCGTTCTGGTCGACGAGGTTGTGCAGCTGGATGAGATCGACGTGGTCCACACCCAGACGGCGGAGCGATAGCCGGATCTCGTCACGCGCTTCCGCGTAGGTGCGCTTGCCGGTCTTCGTCGCGAGGAAGAACCGGTCGCGCCCTTCGCGCTTCAGCCACGGCGCGATATGCAGCTCGGAGTCTCCGTAGCTCGCCGCCGTGTCGAGGTGGTTCAGGTCGTAGCGGAGCACGAGCTCGAAGGCCCGGTCGGCCTCGGCCTCCGTGACCTTCCCGAGCGCGGCCGCGCCAAAAAGGGTGCGACGGCTTTGGTGCCCGGTGCTGCCGAATGGGGCGCTGGGTATCACGCGGCAAACGATAGTTCGGGTGCGTTTTGGAGCCTAGAATCGCCCCGGCCACGGGACCGGGGGAGGAAAAACATGGCGCTCGCCTCGACACGACCCACCACGAAGGCATTCACCTACCGCGAGATCACTCTCCAGGACCGCCTGCGCGAGGTCGCGCGCGAGGTCGGCGACAAGCCGGCGCTCCTGATGGGCGACCGCAGCGTCAGCTTCCGCGAGATCGATCAGCTGAGCGATCGGCTCGCGGCCGCTCTCGCGAAACGGGGCGTCCGGCCAGGCGACCGCGTGACGATCTTCATGCCGAATTCCGTCGAGTTCGTTATCGCCTTCTACGGAACGCTCAAGGCCGGCGGCGTGGTCAATCCGATCAACGCCCAGTCGAAGGAACGTGAGGTGCGTTTCCAGGTCGGCGACGCCGGAGCGACCGCCGTTCTCTACCACGCGGCGCTGGCGCCGGTGGTCGACGCGGTTCGATCCGAGCTCGGGACCGTCCGCGCGTTCGCCGTGACCGGCGATGACGCTCCGAGCGGTGTCGAGCGGTTCGACGATTTGCTGGTCGGGAATGAAGCGGGCATCTCGGTCCAAGTTGGGATGAACGATCTCGCGGCGCTCCCCTACACGAGCGGGACGACGGCATTCCCGAAGGGAGTGATGCTGACGCACGCCAACCTTACGGCGAACCAGCAGCAGTTCTTCGCCGCGGTGCCCGTTCGCCGCGACGACGTCTTCCTGAACGTCCTCCCCTACTTCCACATCTACGCGCTCAACCTGTTGATGACTGGCGCGATCAGCCTCGGCGCGACGCAGGTGATCATGCCCCGCTTCGACATGGTCGAGTACTGCACGCTCGTAGAGCGGCGCCGAGCGACGGTCTGCTTCATCGTCCCGCCGATCGTCCTGGGTCTCGCGATGAGTCCCGAGGTCGAGAAGCACGACTTCTCGTCGGTGCGCTTCTTCTTCAGCGGCGCCGCGCCGCTCGCGCCCGATCCGGCGCGCCGGATGATCCAGCGCGTCGGCAAGCCCATCATCCAGGGGTACGGGCTCACGGAGACTTCGCCGGTGACGCACGCGAATCCCATCGATGCGCCCGTGCTCGAGTCGATCGGGCGAGTGGTTCCCGGCACAGAGGACAAGATCGTCGACCTTGAGACCGGTACGAAGACGCTCGCGGATGGAGAGGTCGGCGAGATCTGCGTTCGCGGCCCGCAGGTCATGCGGGGCTACTGGAACAAGCCGCAGGACACGGCCGACGTCATCCGCGACGGCTGGTTCCACACCGGCGACGTCGGCCGCCGCGACGACAAGGGCTACGTGTTCATCGTCGATCGCAAGAAGGAGTTCATCAAGTACAAGGGCTTCGGTGTCGGACCGGCGGAGGTCGAGGCGGTGCTCTGCGAGCACCCCGCGGTCGCCGACGCCGGGGTCATCGGCAAACCGAACGAGGAGGCCGGCGAGATCCCGAAGGCTTTCGTCCAGCTTCGTCCCAACGCGCAGGCCACGGCCGACGAGCTCATCGCATTCGTGAAGGAGCGGATCGCCGACTACAAGCGCGTTCGCGAGGTCGAGTTCATCGACAAAGTGCCGCGCACGGCATCGGGGAAGATCCTTCGCCGCGAGCTCGCGGAGCTAGAGCGTCGCCGTGCTAGCCCTTGACCCCGCCGATGCGGATTCCTTCGATGAAGTGCCGCTGGAAGGCGAAAAACACGGCGATCATCGGGATCGCCGCAACCGCAGCGCCCGTCATGAGCATCCCGTAGTCGGTGTTGAACTCGCCCTGCAGGGTCGCGAGACCCACCTGCACCGGATACTTCGCGGGATCGTGCAGGATCACGAGCGGAAAGATGAAGGCGTTCCAATAACGCTGGAACGTGAAGATCGCGAGCACCGCGAGCGCGGGACGCGAAAGCGGCACGATGATGTGGCGGTATACCTGCCACTCCGACGCACCGTCGACGCGCGCGGCGTGTTCGAGCTCCGTCGGTAGCGTCTGGATGAACTGCTTCATCAGGAATATGCCGAACACGTCAGCCAGTCCCGGAAGGATCACGCCGGGATAGGTATCGAGCAATCCTAAGAACCGCAGGATGAAGAACACCGGGATCAGGGTCACCTGCGCCGGCACCGTGAGCGTGCTCACCACCAGCCAGAACATCACGTTCTTTCCCGGGAAGCGCCGCTTCGCGAACGCGTATCCGGCCATGGAATCAAAGAGAAGGTGGAACGCGGTGATCACGCCCGCGATCACTACGGTGTTGAACAGCCACCGGACGATCGGCGTGGTCTCGAACAGGCGCACGTAGTTCGCCGTCGTTAGCTCACGCGGCACGATCTCCGGCGGCACCCGCACCACGTACTGCGTTGGTGACAGCGACGTAAGGAACAGCCAGTACAACGGGAAGAGCGACAGCCCGCCCGCGAGGAGCAGAACGACATGCACCGGGAGGCGCTGGCTAATACTCGACATCGGACCGAAGAGAGCGGAACTGCACCACGGCGACAACGAGCGCCATTCCGAAGAGGACCACTGCCATCGCGCTCGCGAGCCCGTAGCGCCCGAACTGGAACGCCGTGGAGTAGATGAGCTGCACGATCGTGATCGTCGCGTTATTCGGCCCGCCGCCGTTCGTCATGATGTACACGCGCTCGAACAGCTGGAACGCGAGGATCGTGTAGATCACGA
>DASWCR010000043.1:0-10661 GCA_036389995.1 Candidatus Limnocylindria bacterium
GACGCGAGCGATCGACGTCTTGCGACGCCCCGTGCCCTGGAAATATGGCAACGCCTTCATGATTCGGACTCCTTACGCATCGGCTCGGGTTTTTGCGCGGCGTGCGGATGGTCGGCGCCGGCGTACACGTGAAGCTTCCGCGACATCTGCTCGCCGAGCCGGTTTCGCGGGAGCATGCCGCGCACCGCGCGGCGGACGACTTCCTCGGGTCGCCGGGCAAGAAGCTGCTCCAGCGTCTCCGACCGCAGGCCTCCGGGATACCCCGAGTGCCGCACGTAGTTCTTCGCCTTCAGCTTGTTGCCGGTGACGCGCACCTTCGCCGCGTTCACGATGATGACCGGATCGCCGGTGTCGAGGTGCGGAGAGAACATCGTCTTGTGCTTTCCGCGTAGGATCGCGGCCACTTCGGTCGCGAGGCGACCCAAAATCACGCCGTCCGCGTCGACGACGCGCCAGCTCCGCGTGATCTCGCTCTGCTTCGTTGTGTAGGTCTTCATTTCTTATTCATCCGCCTCGTCAAGCTCTCGTCTCTCTCGTGGCTCGCCGTACTCGACGGCGATGAGGCACAGTCCGTTCGCCGGTGCGCTCGGACCCGCCATCGCGCGGTCGTGGCCATCGACGATCTTCTCGAAGGTGTCTGGGTCGATCTTCCCACGTCCGACCCAGAGGAGCGTCCCGACGATCGCACGGACCATTCCCCTTAAAAACGCATCCGCCGTGATCTCGAAACGGAGCTGAGCGTTGCCGTGCTCGCACCACGTCGCGCTCCGCACCGAGCGAACTCCGCCCGGTCCTGCCGCGAAAGAAGAGAAATCCCGTCGCCCGATGAGCCGGGCGCTCGCTTCCCGCATGGCCGCGACGTCGAGTGCCCCGGCGATGTGGAGCTCGCGGCGCCGCTCGAGCGGATCGCGCTCCGGCGCCTGCCGGATCCGATATTCATATGTCCGTCCGGTCGCCGAGAACCTGGCGTGGAAGTCCTCCCCCGCCGGCTCGAGCGCCGAGACCGCGATGTCCTCCGGCAGGAGGGCGTTGACCCCCCGGCCGATCGTCACTCCGTCCAGCGCGCTCGCCGTCCGGAAGTCGATCACCTGTCCGCTCGCGTGCACTCCGGCATCAGTCCGTCCCGCACCGGTGACCCTCACCGCCTCGTCGCACACCTTCGAGATGGCCCGCTCGAGCTCACCCTGGACGGTGCGCGCGTTCGGTTGCACCTGGAACCCCGCGTAGGCCGTGCCGTCGTATGCAACGCGCGCCTTCAAATGCGGCGTTTAGGTCGCTGCTCCCTTCGCCGTCTTCTTTTTCTTGGTCGCGGTCGTCTTGGCCGCGGCCTTGGCGTTCGTCTCGGCCTTCGACTCGTCCGACTTCGCCGCCGGGCGCCTCCGCGGCAGCGCGAGCCTGCGACGCGGCTTTGGCTCCTCCGACGCATCGGCCTTCTCGGCCGTCGGCTTCTCGGGCGCCGGCACAAGCTCGAGCAGCATCTGCGGCGCCGAATCGCCGACGCGGCGACCGAGATGAGTTATCCGTACGTATCCCGAGCCGCGATCGGGCCAGCGGACCGCGAGATCCGAAAAGACCTTCTCGACGATCACAGGCTCGGGGAGCCAGGCGAGGGCGCGACGGCGCGCGCCGAGCGACCCGTCCTTGCCGAGATTGATCATCCGGTCCACGAAAAGACGGACCTCTTTGGCTTTCGCCTCGGTCGTCTTCACGCGCTCGTAGCGAAGCACCGAAAGGGTCAGATTGCGGAGCATTCCGCGTCTGGCACCCGTTCGGCGTCCGAACTTGCGCTCGTGGACCTGATGCGGCATTACGGCTCCTCGCCGTCGTCGCCGAGGTTCGCTTCGTTCGTCTCCGTTTCGGTCTCGTCCTCGGCGAGAGCCTCCTCGCCCCCGATCGATGACTCATCGCGGACCGGCGCCTCGATGAGACCGCGCGCCGCGAGGCGCTCCTTGATCTCGTCGAGCGACTTCTTGCCGAAGTTGCGCATCCGCAGAAGCTCGTCGTCAGGAGTCTGCAGGAGCTGGCCGACTTTGGTGATGCCGTGACGCTTCAGCGAGTTGAAGGCGCGCTGCGGCAGGTCGAGGTCCTCGATCGGCATGTCCGCGATGGCGGCCGGGAGCGCGGAGCCGTTCGTCCGCTCGGGCTGCGCGAGTGCGGTCTGCGACCGCGTGAGTCCGGCGAAGAGCGAGAACTGCTGCACGAGGATCTGCGAGCCCTGGGCGACGGCGTCGTCAGGGGTGGTCGTGCCATCGGTCCACACCTCGAGGATGAGCCGGTCGTAGTTCGTGACCTGGCCGACGCGGGTGCTCTCGACGCCGAAGTTCACCTTCTTGACGGGGCTGTAGAGAGCGTCGATCGGGATCACTCCGATCGGTAGGCCCTCGCGGCGGTCCGCGGAGTGGAACCCGCGCCCGGTCTCGACGGTGAGCTCGAGCCACAGCGAGGAATCGGGCTCCAACGTCGCGATCTTGGCCTCGGGGTTGACGATCTCGATCTCACTCGTGGTCATGATGTCCGCGGCGGTCGCCTCGCCAGGGCCGGCCTTCTCGAGGGTGAGCGTCACGGGCTCGCTCGCGAACGAGCGAAGACGGATCTGCTTCAGGTTGAGGACGAGCTGGACGACGTCCTCCTTCACCCCGGGGATCGTCGAGAACTCGTGGGCGACGCCGCGCACACGCGCGGCCGTGATCGCGGCGCCGGGCAGCGAGCTCAGGAGAACGCGGCGCAGCGAGTTCCCAAGGGTCGTGCCGTAGCCCGGCGGGAGCGGCTCGCACGCGAATTTCGCGTAACGCTCGTCGCCTTCGATGCGCTCGATCTTGGGGTACTCAAGCTCTACTAGGGTCATGGCTTCGGTTCCTTCCTGCGGAGCTAGCGCGTTGGTATCTGCGCTGCGGCTTCGCCAGCGCAGCTCTCGATTAGGCCTCGCCTCATCTCGAGTAATGCTCGACGATGAGCTGGGTGTTGACTTGTGCTTCGATCTGATCGCGACTCGGCAACGCGAGGACCTTGGCCGTGTACGCGTCGGGATCGACCTCGAGCCAGCCGGGGCGGGTCTGCGTCTTTGCCCAGGCCGTCATCTCCTTGAAGTAGTTCGACGCGCGGCTGCCCTCGGACACGGCGATGGCATCGCCCGCCTTGACCGAGTAGCTCGGGGTCTTGGTCTCGCGGCCGTTTACCGTGATGTGGCCGTGCGCGACGAGCTGCCGCGCCTGCGACCGGGACTTGGCGAAGCCGGAGCGATACACGGTGTTGTCGAGGCGCCTTTCGAGGTTGATGAGAAGCGTCTCGCCCGTGGCGCCGGTGACTTCAGCGGCACGATCGAATGTGTTCTTCATCTGGCGCTCGAGCACGCCGTACATGCGCCGCGCCTTCTGCTTCTCGCGAAGCTGAAGCGCGAAGTCGCTCACCTTGCGGCGGCGCTGCTGGTGCATGCCGGGCGGCGACGAGCGCTTCTCGAAGGTGCACTTGGTGAAGCACTTCTCGCCCTTGAGGAAGAGCTTCATGCTCTCGCGGCGGCAGATCCGGCAGACCGGTCCGGTGTAGCGGGCCATTAGACGCGCCTCCGCTTCGGCGGCCGGCACCCGTTGTGCGGGATGGGCGTGACGTCGGTGATCGCGGTCACCTCGAGGCCGGTCGCCTCGAGCGCGCGGATCGCCGCTTCACGTCCGGCTCCCGGACCCCGCACGAAGACCTCGACCACCTTCAGGCCGAGATCGAGCGCCTTGCGGGCCGCGGTCTCCGCGGCGACCTGGGCCGCGTAGGGCGTGCTCTTCCGCGAGCCCTTCCAGCCGGCGGCGCCGGCCGACGACCACGCGATCACGTTCCCTGCTGGGTCGGTGAGCGACACGATCGTGTTGTTGAACGAGGCCTTCACGTGCGCGGCACCGCGCGGGACGACGCGCTTCTCGCGACGTCGACGCGGCTTCGGTTCGGCCGTCGCGGCGGCTTCCGCCTCGGGCTTCACCGCCTTGTCCGCCTTGTCCGCCTTGTCCGCCTTGTCCGCGCCCTTCTCGGGTCGCTCCTGCTTTTCCTGCTTTCGCTCTTGCGCCATTAGGTCTTAGACACCGCCTTCTTTCTTCCGGCTACCGTCTTGCGCGTTCCGCGGCGCGTGCGCGCATTGGTGCGCGTGCGCTGCCCGCGAACCGGCAGATTGCGCCGGTGACGAAGACCGCGGTAGCTCCCGATCTCCTGCAGGCGCTTGATGTTCAGCGCGATCTCGCGGCGGAGGTCACCCTCCACCGTGAAGCCACGATCGATGATCTCGCGGATCTTCGCGACCTGAGGCTCGGTGAGGTCCCGCACGCGCGTAGCGCCGTCGATCCGCGCCTGCTCGAGCACCTCTTTCGCCGTCGTGGCGCCGATGCCGAAGATGTAGCGCAGCGACACGTCGACGCGCTTCTCGCGCGGGATATCTACGCCAGAGATTCGAGCCATCTCTGCCCTAACCCTGCCGCTGCTTGTGCTTCGGCTCGGAGCAGATCACGAGGATCTGCCGCTCGCGCCGGATGATCTTGCATTTGTCGCAACGCTTTTTGACTGACGCGCGGACCTTCACTAATACCTCACTCGCCTTGTAATGCGTCCCCGTTTCAGGTCGTACGGCGACAGCTCCACGAGGACCTTGTCGCCCGGCACGACCCGGATGAAGTTCATCCGCATCTTGCCGCTGATGTGTGCCAAGACCGCATGTCCGTTCTGGAGCTCGACCTTGAACATCGCATTCGGAAGGGCTTCTGCGACCGTCCCTTCCACCTCGATGACCTCTTTGTTGCTCGGTTTACTCGCCATCTTCTCCAGACACAGGCTGACCCGCGGCATTGGCCCACGGGAGGTAACAGTGTACCAAGACCGGCCAGTTCCTTTCAATCATCGCCGTCAGGCCGCCACCGCTGCGCCCTTTCCGGCGCGGGTCAGCACCACCGGCCCAGCGGCGGTGCAGGCCAGGGTGTGCTCGAAGTGCGCCGAAAGGCTCCGGTCCGCGGTCACGACGGTCCATTGGTCGGCGAGCGTCCGAGTCTCCGGGCCCCCGATGTTGACCATCGGCTCGATCGCGATGCAGAGACCTTCGCTGATCGGCGGGTTGGGCTGACCGGTCGTGGGCCGGTAGTTCGGGACCTGGGGCTCCTCGTGCATGGCGCGACCGATCCCGTGCCCCACGTAGTTGTGGACCACGCTGAACCCCTGACCGCGGACGAACTCCTCGACGGCGGCGCCGATATCGCCGATGCGCGCGCCCACCCTCGCGGAGGCGATGCCGATGCGAAGGGCCTCCTCGGTGACCTCGATGAGGCGCGCCGCATCGCGCGAGACCCTCCCGACGGGGACGGTGATCGCGGCGTCGGCGTGCCAGCCGTCGACGATCGCGCCCGCGTCGATCCCGACGATGTCGCCTTCGCGGAGCTTGCGCTTAGGCGAGGGGATGCCGTGGACGATCTCGTAATTCACCGAGGTGCAGACGGTCGCGGGATAGGGCGGCGTGCTGTAGCCGAGGAACGAGCTTTTGGCGCCGGCCTTCCGGAGGACCTCGGCTGCGACGCGGTCGAGCTCCGCCGTCGCGACCCCCGGGCGCACCGCCGCGCGGCAGGCGTCGAGCATCGCCGCCACCACGAGACCGGCCTCGCGCATCTTCGCCATCTGCGCCGGCGTCTTGAGCGTGATCACTCGGCTGCCTCGCGAAGCCGTGCGGTAATTTCGGGGACGCTGCCGACGGCGCTCACGCGCCTCACGAGCCCGCGGTCCTCGTAGTACGAGATGACCGGACGGGTCTGCTCCTCATAGACCTCGAGGCGGTTGGCGATGATCTCGGGAGTGTCGTCGGCGCGGTGTTCGGCGGTCGCCCGGCCGTTCAGGCGCGCGAGGAGCTCTTCGCGTGGCGCGTCGAGCAGGAGCACAGCGCCGACCTGACGGCCCATCTCGCCGGAGAGCCGGTCCAGGGCGTCGGCCTGCGCGACGGTTCGGGGGAAGCCATCGAACAGGACCCGCGTCGACGGCGAGATATCTTCGAGCTTGGCGCGAACCATCCGGATCGTCACGTCGTCGGGAACGTATTCCCCGTGCTCCAGGTAACCCTTCACACGACGCCCGAGGTCGGTCTGTCGGCGGATGTGATCGCGGAATACCTCGCCGGTCGAGAGTTGGACCCACCTGTTCTGTTGGGCGAGCGCCTTCGCCTGCGTGCCCTTTCCCACCCCGGGGGGACCCATGATGATGAGATCTCCACTGGTGCCGCGGATACTCGCAGTGTCAGGGGCGGACACGCTCTGCGTCACTAACGGATGAATCCCTCATAGCTTCGCTGCAGCAGCTGCGCCTCGAGCTGCTTCATCGTCTCGACGACGACGCCGACCACGATGAGGATGCTCGTCCCGCCGAGCCGGAGCGTTTGGACCGACGTGATGTCACCGATGAGCGTCGGCATGACCGCGACGAAGCCGAGGAAGAGCGCACCCGCGATCGTGATACGCGTGACGACCCGCGAGAGGAACTCGGCCGTCGGGCGTCCGGGGCGGATGCCGGGAATGAAACCGCCGTATCGCTTGATGTTGTCCGCGACATCGTTCGGCACGAACGTGAACGCCGTGTAGAAGAACGTGAACGCGACGACGAGCACGAAGTACGTCAGGTTGTAGAAGATCGGATTCTGGAAGAACGCCACGATCGCGGTCGAGAGATTGCGCAGCCACTCGGTGTCGCTCGTCGTGAAGTACTGCGCGATCTGGCTCGGCAGGAGCAGGATCGAAATCGCGAAGATGATCGGGATCACGCCGGCGCTGTTCACGCGGAGCGGGATGAATGTGCTGCCGCCCGAGTACATCCGCGTGCCGCGGACGCGCTTGGCGTACTGCACCGGGATCCGCCGCTGGCCTTCCTGGATGAAGATGATCGCGGCGATCACGAGGACCGCGATCACGGCGATCGAGCCGAGCGCGAGCGCGTTCTGCTGCACCTGGAGGGTCTGCTCCACCGTGTTCGGGAGCCGGCCGACGATGCCCGCGAAGATGATGAAGCTGATGCCGTTGCCAATGCCGCGCTCGCTGATGAGCTCACCGAGCCACATCAGGATGATCGTGCCCGCCGTGAGCGACGCGAGGATCGAGAGAGTCGGCGCGAGGTCGTTCGGCCCGAACGCGCTCAGCACTCCTTGGCGCTGCATGAAGACCGCGACGCCGATGCCCTGCAGGAGCGCGAGCGGAACCGTGAGGACGCGCGTGTACTGGTTGATCTTGTTGCGGCCGTACTCGCCTTCCTTGGACAGGCGCTCGAGGGCCGGGATGGTCTGGTTGAGGAGCGTCATGATGATCGACGCGTTGATGTAGGGGTTTACGCCGAGCGCGACGATCGAGAACCGAGCGAGACCACCGCCCGAGAACAGGTCGAGCAGGTTGATCAGCTGGTTGTTCTGAAGGAGCGCGTTCAGCTGGTCCTGGTTCACCCCCGGCAGCGGGACGTGCGCCAGGAATCGGAAGACCAGGATCATCCCGAGGGTGAAGAGGATCTTGTTCCGGAGATCCGGGGTCCGGAGCGCGTCGATGAGCGCCTGGAACATGCCCATACGCGCTAGACGCTCGCGACGATGATGACGATGGAGCCGCCGGCGGACTCGATCTTCTGGCGCGCCGTCGCGGACACCGAATGCGCGTGGACTTCGAGCTTCGTGCCGATGTCACCGTCGCCCAGCACCTTGATGCGGGCATCCTTCTCGATGAGGCCCTTCGCCGCGAGCGTATCGGGAGAGACCTTTCCCTCGGCGGCGTAGTCAGCGAGGCGTCCGACGTTCACGGCGACGAAGGTCTTCCGGAAGCGGTTCTTGAAGCCGCGAAGCTTCGGCACGCGCATGTGCAGTGGCGTCTGACCGCCCTCGAACCAGCCCGGAATCCCAGGACCGTTGCGCGCGAGCTGGCCCTTCGTTCCGCGGCCCGCGGTCTTGCCCTGGCCCTGCGATGTGCCGCGACCGAGACGGCGGGGCAGCTTGCGCGAGCCGCGGGGCTTAACGAGCTCGTGCTGGCGCATCGCCCTCCTCCTTCTCATCGCTCACATGGATGAGGTGAGCGACGCGGCGGAGCATTCCGCGAAGCGCCGGCGAGTCGTCGTGCGACACGACGTGGCCGGGACGCCGAAGGCCGAGCGCGGACAGCGTTTGCTTCGCACCCTTCTTCTCGCCGATCGCGCTCTTGTGCTGGCGGATCATAAGACGCGTCACGACGCCGCCTCGCGCGGCTGACGGGCCTCGCGCGGCGGCAGGCCACGCATCTGGCGCACCGTCTCGGCGGAGCGCAGCAGCGAGAGCGCCTTGATCGTCGCCCTTACCACGTTCACGGGGTTGGTGCTTCCGAGTGACTTCGAGAGGATGTCGCTGATCCCGGCCGACTCGACGACCGCCCGGACCGACCCGCCGGCGATGACGCCGGTGCCCTTCGACGCCGGGCGCAGCACGACCCGCGCCGCGCCGAAGTCGGCGACGACCTGGTGCGGGATCGTGCGATCAACGAGCGGCACGAGCATCACGTGCTTCTTCGCGTCCTCGCGGCCCTTGTTGATGGCGCCCGGGACCTCGTCGGCCTTACCCAGGCCCGCGCCGACATGGCCGCGCCCGTCGCCTACGACAACGATCGCGGAGAACGAGAAGCGCCGACCGCCCTTCACGACCTTCGACACGCGGTTTATCTGGACCACGCGCTCGGTCAGCTCGAGACGGTTCGCATCGATCTTCGCCATTAAAACCTCAACCCCGCGCTTCGGGCCGCGTCGCCGAGCGCTTTGACTCTCCCGTGATAGCGGTAGCCACCGCGATCGAAGACCGCCTCGGCGATGCCCTTGGCCTTCGCCTTCTCGCCGAGCATCGCGCCGACCGTCTTCGCCCGCTCGCTCTTGCTGCCCTTGCCGTCTTTCGCGTCGACGCTCGACGCGGCGACGAGCGTCTTGCCCGAGTCGTCGTCGATGAGCTGCGCGTAGATATGCGTGATCGAGCGGAAGACGGCAAGACGCGGACGGCCGGCGCTTCCGCGCACCTTCTCGCGCACGCGCGAGTGGCGCCGAGTCCTGCTCTGGAGTCTCGTCTGCTTTGCCATCTAAGCCTTCGCCGCCCCGACCTTACCGGCCTTGCCCGCCTTGCGGCGGATGTATTCGCCCGCGTACTTCACGCCCTTCGCCTTGTACGGGTCGGGGTCGCGGAGCCGGCGGATCTTCGCCGCGACCTCGCCGACCGCCTCTTTGTCGATACCTGAGACCTTGAGCTTCTGCGGCGTCTCGACCGTGAACGTGACGCCGGCGGGCGGGTCGATCTCGATCGGATGCGAGAACCCGAGGGCGAGCGTGAGCTTCTTGCCCTGGAGCACCGCGCGGTACCCGGTACCGCTGATCTCGAGGTCCTTCGCGAATCCGGTCGTCACGCCGGTGACCATGTTCGCTAGCAGCGTCCGGGTGAGACCGTGGAGCGCGCGGTTCTGCTGCGAGTCGTCCGCCCGCTGCACCGCGATCTTTCCATCCTCGCGCTCGATCTTCATGTTCTCGTGGAACGTGCGCGTGAGCTGGCCCTTGGGGCCTTTCACGTTCACGGTCTGACCATCGATCTTGATGTCGACCCCGCTCGGGATGGCCACCGGGAGTCGTCCGATCCTGCTCATGCCCTACCTACCAAACGTACGCCAGGACCTCGCCGCCGAGGCCCTTGCGCTCCGCTTCGCGGCCAGTCATGAGGCCGGACGAGGTCGAGACGATGGCGATGCCCAGACCGCCGAGCACGCGCGGCATCTCGTCCTTCCGCGCGTAGACGCGAAGCCCTGGCTTCGAGATGCGGCGCAGACCGGCGACCGCGGGAAGCTTGCCGATGTACTTCATCCGCAGCACGAGCTCGCGCGCGTTGGGCTGTTCTATCCCCGAGATGTAGCCCTCGTCGCGCAGGATGCGGGCGACCTCGGCCTTCATCCGGCTCGTCGGGATGGACACGGTCTCGTGGCGCGCGCCCGCCGCGTTGCGGACGCGCGTGAGGAGGTCGGCGACCGGATCATTGGGCATCCCGATGCCCTTCGGTCGCACCTTCTTCGGCGTTGCGGGCTTGCGCGCCGGCCGCTCGGACCGATCCGCGGTCTCCGGTGCCTGTTCGCGCAACGCCGTCATCTCTTCGGTCAACATCAAACCCCCTGCTACCAGCTCGACTTCGTGACGCCCGGCAGCTCGCCGATCAGCGCGCGCTCGCGGAAGCAGATCCGGCAGAGGCCGAACTTCCGCAGGTAGCCGCGCGGTCGCCCGCACACCTGGCACCGGCTGTGGCTGCGCACCTTGAACTTCGGGGTGCGCTGCTGTTTCAGGATGAGGCTTTTCTTGGCCATCTTCTATACCTCTTTGGACGCGGTCCGGAATGGCATCCCGAGGCTGCGCAGCAGCGCGCGCGCCTCTTCGTCCGTCCTCGCCGTGGTGCAGATCGTGATCTCCATGCCGCGGAGGCGGTCGATCTTGTCGTATTCGATCTCAGGGAAGACGAGCTGCTCCTTGAGACCGAGCGAGTAGTTGCCGCGCCCGTCGAAGCTCTTGTCGGGAACGCCCTGGAAGTCGCGGATGCGCGGGAGCGCAACCGTGACGAGCTTCTCGAGGAAGTGCCACATGCGCTCCCCGCGAAGCGTCACCTTGAGGCCGATCGGCATGCCGATACGGAGCCGGAAGTT
>DASWCR010000044.1:0-15520 GCA_036389995.1 Candidatus Limnocylindria bacterium
CGAGGTCTTCGCCCGTCATCCGGCGCAGCGCGCGCAGGACCTTCACCTTCTCGTCGCGGACGGCCTTGTCGTCGAACGCGGCCGGCGGCTCCATCGAGACAAGCGCGAGGAGCTGGAGCAGGTGGTTCTGGACGATGTCGCGCATCGCGCCGGCTTGCTCGTAGTAGCCCGCACGCTCCTCGACGCCGATCGTCTCGGCGACCGTGATCTGGACGTGGTCGACGTACTGGCGGTTCCAGATCGGCTCGAAGATCCCGTTCGAGAAACGCATGACAAGGATGTTCTGGACGGTCTCCTTGCCGAGGTAGTGATCTATGCGGAAGACCTCGTCCTCGCGGAAGACGGTGTGCACGACCTCATTGAGCGCGAGCGCCGACTCGCGATCGTGGCCGAACGGTTTCTCGACGACGATGCGCGCCCATCCGGTCTCACCACGAAGGCGGTGCTCGCCGATCGCTTTGACGATCGCTTCGTACGCGGCGGGCGGAGTCGCGAGATAGAAGAGCCGGTTGGCATGAGTGCCGAGCGCGAAGTCGAGCTGGTCGAGTGTCCGCCGCAGGTCCTCGTACCCGGCATCGTCCGCGGTCGCGACAAAGTGCAGATGCTCCGCGAAGCTTCGCCACACCTCCTCGTTCAGGGGCTTCGTCCGGCTGTACTGCGCGACGGCGGTGTGCAGCTCCTCGCGGTACTCCTCGTGCGTCAGCGGTTTTCGCGAGGTGCCGACGATCGAGAACGTGGCGGGGAGAAGGCGCTGGAGCGCGAGGTTGTAGAGCGCGGGGGTGAGCTTGCGCTGGGCGAGATCGCCAGAGCCGCCGAAGATGACGATCGTCGAGGGCTCGGGGATGCGCGAGAGCCGCAGCCCTTCTCGCAGTGGGTTGAGCGTCGAGGTGGCCAGCCCTTATTCCTTCTTGACTGCGTGGCCGCCAAACTGATTCCGCAGCGCGGCCGCCACCTTCATCGCGTAGCTGTCCTCCTGCCGCGACACGAACCGCGCGAAGAGCGAGTGAGCGATGGCCGTCATCGGGACGCCATGCGTGACGGCCTCGAGCACCGTCCAGCGTCCCTCGCCTGAATCCTCGACCCAGCCTTTGATGTTCTTTAGGTCGCTGCCCTCCTGCTCGAACGCGCGCTCGGCAAGCTCGAGCAACCAGGACCGCACGACGCTGCCCTGAAGCCAGACGGTGGAGACCATTCGCAGGTCGAGCTCGAACTCGCTGGCATGGAGGAGCTCGAAGCCTTCGCCGTACGCCTGCATCATTCCGTACTCGATCCCGTTGTGGACCATCTTCACGAAGTGGCCCGCGCCGTTCTTCCCGAAGTGAGCCCATCCGTTGGGAGGTGCGAGCGTGTCGAGCGCGGGCTTCGCGATCGCGATCGCTTCGGCAGGGCCGCCGACCATCATGCAGTAGCCGTTCTCGAGTCCCCAGATGCCGCCCGAGACGCCGACGTCGAGGAAGCGGAAACCCATCGCGCTGTATTTTTCGGCCCGCCGCATCGAATCGCGGAAGTAGCTGTTGCCGCCGTCGACGAGCACGTCACCGGGCGAAGCGAAGCGGGCGAACTCATCCAGGGTGTGATCGGTCGGGTCGCCGGCGGGCACCATCGCCCAGAGCACACGGGGCGGCTTCATCTTCTTGACCATGTCCTCGACCGAGCTCGACGCCACGGCGCCGTGCTTCGACGCCTCCTGCACCGGCTCGGGGCTGCGGTTCCCCGCGATCACGCGATGCTTGCCCCGCGCGAGGCGCGTGACCATGTTCCCGCCCATGCGCCCGAGGCCATAGAGCCCGATTTCCACGCTCGCTTACGCTCGCCTTCTTTTTTTGGCCTGACGGCCGAGATTTTTGTCCGTGTCACGGCACGCGTCGACGTGAGCATTGTGCGTTAGGGTTAGCGCGTGGCCACCCTGGCCGAAGCCGGCACAAAACTCGACCTGTATCGCGAGTTAGCCCGCCAACTGCGCGTTGACAGCATCAGGTGTTCCACAGCGGCTGGGTCGGGACATCCGACCTCGTCGCTCTCGGCAGCGGATCTGATCGCGGTCCTCCTCGCGGGGCACCTGCGGTACGACTTCGGACAGCCCGACAACCCCGCGAACGATCACCTCATCTTCTCGAAAGGCCACGCGTCGCCGCTCGTGTACGCGATGTTCAAGGCGGCCGGCGCGATCAACGACGACGAGCTCATGACCTTTCGGAAGCTCGGCAGCCGCCTCGAAGGGCACCCCACCCCGATCCTCCCGTGGGTCGACGTGGCGACGGGCTCGCTTGGTCAGGGCCTGCCGATCGGCGTCGGCGTCGCCCTCGCCGGAAAGCGCGTCCTCGAGGCGCCGTATCACGTATGGGTCCTCGTCGGAGACAGCGAGACCGCCGAGGGCTCGATCTGGGAGGCGTTCGACCACGCCGGGCACGAAGGACTCGCGAATCTCACGGCGATCGTCGACGTGAATCGGCTCGGCCAGCGTGGACCCACCGAGCTCGAGTGGGACATGGGCGCCTACGCGGCGCGCGTCCGGGCGTTCGGGATCGATCCAATCGTTATCGATGGCCATGATGCCGCGGAGATCGACGACGCGTACGCGCGCGCTCGCGGGGCCGCTCGACCGACCGCGATCCTCGCCCGCACCGTGAAGGGCAAGGGCGTCTCCTTCCTCGAGAACAAGGAGGGCTGGCACGGCAAGGCCCTCGACCCCGAGCAAGCCAAAAAGGCGATCGCCGAGCTGGGCGAGGCGCGATCGCGCACATTCCCTGTCGCGAAGCCCGACCGCTGGGAGCGGCCGTCGATGCAGCGTACCGGGTCACTTGCGCTCAAGACGTACACCGAGCCGATCGCTACACGGAAGGCCTATGGCGAAGCGCTCGCTGCGTTCGGGGCCGCGCGCAAGGACGTCGTCGTGCTCGACGCGGAGGTCTCGAACTCCACGCATGCGGAGGACTTCAAGAAGACCGCGCCCGAGCGGTTCTTCGAGATGTACATCGCCGAGCAGCAGATGGTCGCGGCTGCCGTCGGCATGCAGGTCGTCGATCTGGTCCCGTTCGCTTCGACGTTCGCCGCGTTCTTCACGCGCGCGTATGACTTCATCCGCATGGCCGCGATCTCGCGCGCGCAGATCCGGCTCGTTGGTTCGCACGCGGGCGTCTCGATCGGCGAGGACGGTCCGTCGCAGATGGGCCTCGAGGATCTCGCGATGATGCGCGCGGTCCACGGGAGCACCGTCCTGTACCCCTGCGACGGGAACCAGACCGCGAAGCTCGTCGCGCAGATGGCCGACCGCGACGGGATCACGTATATGAGGACGACGCGCGAGAAGACGCCGATCGTCTACGACAAGGGCGAGAGCTTTCCGATCGGCGGCAGCAAGGTCGTACGCGGTGGGTCGAACAAAGATCGCGCGACGATCGTCGCGGCCGGCATCACGCTGCACGAGGCGCTGAAGGCCGTCGATGTCCTCGCGCACGAGGACATCCCGGTGCGCGTCATCGATCTCTACACGGTGAAGCCGATCGACGCGGAGACCCTCGCCGACGCGGCGCGCGCGACTCAAGGCCGCATCGTGGTGGTCGAGGATCACTGGGTCGAGGGTGGGATCGGCGACGCCGTTCTCGCCGCGCTGGCCGAGAAGGGATTCCGTGACCTCCACTACCGGCACCTCGCGGTACGCAAGATGCCGGGTTCCGGCAAGCCCCCAGAGATGCTCGACGACGCCGGCATCAGCACGGTGCACATCGTCCGCGCGGTCAAAGCTCTCCTCGGTTAGCGGTGCGCCGGGTTTCGGCGGTGCTCGCGGGCCTCGCGATCGGGATCGGAGCGCTGCTCGTCCCGGGTCCGGTTCAGCCGAACACGGTCACGGTGGTGCCACCATCGGCAGAGCCCGCGCCCGCCGTTCCGATGGCGCCGATAGCGTGCGATCAGAAGATCGCGGTCACGCTCGGCGACATCGGGCTCGAGACCGTCGCCAGCGCATGGTCCCCGGACGGCACGAAGCTCGTCCTCGGCGGGAATGTCTGGCGCCGGTTCGGACCGTACGTCCCCGACGAGCAAAGGATTCTCATCCTGACCGTGTCCTCGCTCGAGGTCCGCGACATCGCGCGAGGCGCGAATCCCGTCTGGTCAAGCGACGGGTCGCGACTCGTTTTCCGTGAGCCGTCCGCCGAACGGAACTCTCCGACGTCGGATCTGGTCATCTACGACATCGCGACCTCGCGGGAGGTCGCACGGATCGCGAACGCCGGCACGAATCTGGGGTTCGGCTGGCGTGGCGAGGACGTTCTCTTCTGGCGGGGATCGGAGCTTCGCGCATGGCGCGCGGGCGTAGAGACCAGGGTCCTCGATCTGCCGGTTCTCCAAGGTCGACGCGATGCGGTGGTGCGGTTCAGCGGAGACGGTGAGCGAGCGGCGATCGAATTCTCTGAGTACATCCACCCGCGCGAGACGTACCTGCTCGACACGCGCGCTGGGTCGGCGCAGCGCCTTGTCGGAGTCTGGCGGATCGAACCGTCGGCGCATGGACACGCGATGTTTCTGGCGTACCTCGACCATCGCGAGATGCGACTGGAGGATGGCCGCGTCGAATCCGCCGAGCGGCCCTTGACCGGCGGTACGGTCATCTGGTCGCCGGACGGCCGGGCGCCGCTTATGACACCGAATGAGTTCGTCGGACTCGGGAACCCTGCCGATCTCGAAGCGTTCGATGGAAGCCCAAACGTCGCCGCGGTGCCCACTCTTCTCGCCTACGCGTCTTTCAACGTGGGTGGGGACTTCTACGCGGGCGTGCGTGTGGGTGGGCGAGGGCCTTCGTCTCTCGAGCTCTACCGATGCCGCCAAACGGCGGCGACTCCGGCGCCCGCGACGGTGACCGTCTACTACGGCGAGTCGAGCTTCGAGCCGTGGGCGGCCAAGCGTGACGGGTCCGCGCCGCAGGGTTGGGAAGGCCTGGCCGACCGCGATCTGCGAACCATCGGACTGCACCCGCTCGAGATCGGTCGGATCCGAACGCTCGAGCCGCAGATCTTATGCGGCCAGCCGAAGTGCCCGAACGGTTTTGGACTCAGGGTCGTCCTTCCGTACGCAGAGCGCGACCGCGCGTACTCGCGCTGTTTCAGGGAGGCGTACCCGAACACGTTCGCGATGGACGCGGCTGTCGGCGCGTACAACTGCGTCCCGCTTTACCAGGCGAATTAGCCTTCTGCTAGCCTCGCACCCAACCGGGGAGGGTCCGTGGAGATCATCGTCGTCCTTGTCGTCATCGCGGCGATCGCGCTCTTCCTCATCGCGACCTACAACCGCCTCGTCACGCTGCGCCAGCGTGTGAAGGAGGCTTGGGCGGACATCGACGTCCAGCTCAAGCGGCGCCACGACCTCATCCCGAACCTTGTCGAGACCGTCAAGGGCTACGCCACGCACGAGTCGACCGTCTTTCAGAAGGTGACCGAAGCCCGCGCCGCGGCCGTGGCGGCCGGCGCATCGGCGACGCCGGAACAGCGCGCGCAGGCGGAGAACGTGCTGACGAGCGCGCTGCGCTCGGTCTTCGCGGTCGCCGAGAACTACCCGCAGCTGCAGGCGGTGCAGGAGTTCAAAGACCTCTCCGAGAACCTCACCGCGACCGAGGACAAGATCGCGTTCGCGCGCCGCTTCTATAACGGCAACGTGCGCGACTACAACACGTCGCTCCAGACGTTCCCGACGAACGCCTTCGCGGGAATGCTCGGCTTCAAGCCGGAGCAGTACTTCGAGCTCGCGGAGGCGACCGAGCGCGCGGTGCCGCAGGTGAAGTTCTAGCGAGGCACTAGCCTTTCAATAGCGTGACGGCAGATCCTTCACCCGCGCGGCTGTCGATCTACGAGGCGGCCTCAGCGAACCGCTGGCGCACGCTCCTCTTGATCGCGGTGTTCACGGCTCTCGTCGCTGTGCTCGCCTATTTCGTCGGCGAGTACTTCGCTCCCGGGGGCGGTCTCGCCGCGCTTCCCTTCGCTTTCGCGATCTCGGGCGGCAGCGCGCTCGTCTCCTACTTCGCCGGCGACAAGCTGATTCTCGCGCAGAGCCAGGCCCGCGAGCTCGGCCCGGACGAAGAGCGCAAGCTGCGCGACGTCGTCGAGTCGCTTGCACTCGGGCTCGGCATTCCGACCCCGAAGATCTACGTGATCGAGGATTCGGCGCCGAACGCGTTCGCGACCGGCCGCGATCCGCAGCATGCTTCGATCGCGGTGACCCGCGGCCTTCTCGACAAGCTCGATCGCACCGAGCTCGAGGGAGTCATCGCGCACGAGCTGTCGCACGTCGGCAACCGTGATATCCGCGTGATGGTCCTCGTCGTCGTTCTCGTCGGTACGGTCGCGCTCCTCGCCGACTGGATGTGGCGGTCGATGTTCTGGGGTCGTGGGCGCGATCGCGACCGCGGGGGCGGGGGCGCGATCATCGCGGTCATCGCGATAGCGCTCGCGGTGCTGACGCCGATCATCGCGACGCTCATTCAGCTCGCGGTGTCGCGGCAGCGCGAGTACCTCGCCGATGCGTCCGGCGCGCTTCTCACCCGTTACCCGCCGGGGCTCGCGTCGGCGCTGCGCAAGATCGCGGCAGACAAGGAGCCGCTCGAGGTGGCGAACAAGGCGACCGCGGCCTTGTATATCGCCAATCCGCTGAAGGACGCGCCCGCGTTCTTTGACCACCTCTTCGACACACATCCGCCCATCGAGGAGCGCATAAAGAGACTCGAGGCCATGAACTGATCCCAACCGGAGCGCTTCGCCCGAGCACGGCCCTCGCTGTGGCCGCCGTCTTGGTCGTCATCGCGATCGGTGCCGGCGCGGCTGTCGGCGTGGTGACGCGCCCTGCGCCCTCGGTCGAACCCTCGGCCACTCCAATGCCGACCGCGACGTTGGCGCCCGACACCGGCCCGCTCGTCTTCAAGCAACCGCTCACGGCGGGATGTGCGACCGACGACGCGGTGTGGGTCGTGTCGGACGGCGGCGGCATCGGACGTTTCGATCGCCTGCTGCAGCGTTGGGAGCTCATCGATTCGACGCTGCGCTCGCTCGTCGCCGTGGCGTGCGGTTCGGACACGGTGTTCGCGGTCGGCGCCTTCGGCCGCGTGGTCGTCATCGACGACCTCGCGAAGACTATCCACGCCGACGACATCGGCATCTTCAACGCGTACGCGGTCTCGCTCGTGCCGGACGGCGCGCTTGTCGTCGGTTCCGATGGCAGCGTGCAGCGGCAGAGCTCCACGGGCTGGGACAAGTACGCCCAAGGAATCGATGAGGATCTCTACGGAGTGGTCGGCTTCGCGGGAGGTTCCGCCTGGATGGTCGGCGCCGGGGGTGTCACCTACCGACTCGAAAAAGTCGGCGGAGCCTTCGGGTGGAGACCGTACGAGACCGGGACGACGGTGGCGCTGCGGACCATCGCGGCAACGTCGCCGACCGAAGCGATCGCGGCCGGCGACGACGGCGTCGTCCTCCGCTTCGACGGTAGCTGGCGTCCGCTCGAGAGCGGCGTGAAGAATGAGCTGCGCGCGTCGGCCCGCGTGGGCGCGATCACATACGTCGTCGGCGATGGCGGCACCGCGCTCGCCGTCGAGGGAGACACCGTTCGCCCCATCGCGAACATCACAACGACGTGCGCCCTCCGCAGCGTGTTCGCACACGGCAACGAGGTGTGGTTCGTCGGCTCCGAGGGAACCCTTGCGGGCGTGTGGCGCCAGAGCGGAGACCGCATCGACCGCTGGGGCACGTGCTAGGCGCCCCGCCCCTTGCGGGCATCCGCGTCGTCGAGATCGGTAACTACATGGCGGGGCCGTACTGCGGTATGCAGCTCGCCGACCTCGGCGCGGACGTCGTGAAAGTCGAGCATCCGCGAGCCGGAGACCTCGCGCGCCTCCTCGAGCCGCTCGCCTCGGGAGAGAGCGGCAACTTCGCACGGCTCAACCGCGACAAGCGAAGTCTCGCCATCGACCTGAAGCGCGAAGAGAGCCGCGCCGTGTTCCGGCGGCTCGCCCACGATGCCGACGTGATCGTCGAAAACCTCCGCCCCGGGACGATGGACGACCTCGGCCTGGGGCCGCGCTCGCTTCTCGAGGCGAATCCCCGTCTCATCTATGTCGCGGTCACAGGCTGGGGCCTCGACGGGCCGTACTCCGCAAGGCCGGCGCTCGACATCATCGTCCAGGGGCAGAGCGGGCTCATGAGCATCACGGGCGAAGAAGGCGGCGCGCCGGTGAAGGTGGGCGTGTCGATCGCCGACCTGACCGCCGCGCTCTATGCGACGATCGCGACACTCGCCGCGCTCCGTGCGCGTGACCGTGATGGCCAAGGGCAGCTCGTCGATATCTCGATGTTCGAGTCCGCCGTCTCGCTCGCGGTGTGGGAGGCCGGGATGTATTTCGGCAGCGGCGAGGTGGCGCACGCCGCCGGCTCCGCGCACAAGCTCGTCGCGCCGTACCAGGCCGTGGCCGCATCCGATCGCCACTTCATCGTGGGCGCGACCACCCCGCCGAACTGGACGGCGTTCTGTGGCGTGCTCGGGCTTGGCGCCCTCGAGTCGGATCCGCGCTTCGCGGATGCCAACGCGCGCCGCCGTAATCGCCCGGCGCTCATCGTCGAGATCGAGCGCGTCACGCGCACGAAGCCCGCCGCGCATTGGCTCGGACTCCTGCGCGAGGCGGGTGTTCCGTGCGGCGAGATCGCGGATTACGGCGACGTCTTCGACGACCCGCATCTTGTCGCGCGCAAGTTCTTCGTCGATCTCGAGCACCCGGTGCTCGGGACGCTCCGCGGCCTGGGCTCGCCGCTCCGCCTCGAGCGCACGCCGGTGCGGCACCGACGAGCGGGTCCGCGCCTGGGCGAGCACACCGCCGAGGTGCTGCGCGAGATCGGATGCAGCGACGCCGATGTCGAGCGGCTCGCGGGCGAAGGCATCATCGCGCGCGCATGAGCGAAGAGATCCGCACCGAGCGCCGCGGAAACGCGCTCTGGATCCGCGTCGATCGACCGGCCGCCCGCAACGCGATGACCTTCGCGATGTACGACCACATCGCCGCGCTGTGCCGCGACGCCAACGCCGATCCGTCGGTGAAGGCCGTCGTGCTGACCGGCTCGGGCGAGGCCTTCGTCGCGGGCACCGACATCGGGCAGTTCGTCGACTTCAAGAACGCGTCGCAGGCGCTTGAGTACGAGCACCGCATGGACGCGTGGCTGGGTGCGATCGAAGACGTGCGCGTGCCCACGATCGCGGCGCTCCGCGGCCCCGTCGTCGGTGGCGGTCTGGCGATCGCGGCGGCGTGCGACCTTCGCATAGCTGCGCCCTCCGCGCGATTCGGCGTCCCGGTCGCGAGAACGCTCGGGAACTGCTTCTCCGCCGCGAACCTCGTCCGTCTCGCCGCGCTCGTGGGTCTCGGCCGGGTGAAGGAGCTCGTACTGACGGCGCGTCTCATCGACGCGCAGGAGGCGCGCGCGATCGGCCTCGTCTCGGAGGTCGTGGCGGACGAGGGCGCGCTCGATGCGCGGGTGGATGAGCTCGTCGAGCAGCTCGCGTCCTTCGCGCCCCTCACCCTGCACGCGACGAAGGAGATGGTCCGACGGATCCGCGCGCGAATGCTGCCGGACGAGTCGGCCGACCTCGTTGCGCTCTGCTACACGAGCGCAGATTTCCGCGAGGGCGTGACGGCCTTCCTCGAGCGTCGCAAGCCGGTGTGGAGCGGGCGGTGACCCACTTTCACGAGTCGCAGCGCTTCCATGGCGCGATCCTTGGCCTGCTCGTCGCGGCCTTCGTCGTCGTCGCGGTTGTCACGATCGTCGAGGTGGTTGCGGGCCGGCCCGCCGAGGTCTGGCTCATCGTCGTCGGGCCGCTCGTCGTCCTCGTCGTGGCGGTGCTCTTGTCGCTCTCGCACCTCGACGTCGAGGTCACGGACGAAGGTGTGATGATCGCGTTCCGCTACGTGTGGCCGGCTCGCCGCATCGGGTTCTCCGAGATCGTCGGCCTCGAGGTCCGTCGCTACAACCCGCTACTCGAATACGGCGGTTGGGGCGTGCGCCTGGGCCCGAAGGGCTGGGGCTACATGACGAGCGGCAGCGAGGGCGTGCAGCTCCGACTCCGGAAGGGCCTGCCCGTACTCATCGGATCGGCCCGGCCGCGAGAGCTCGAAGCCGCCATCCGCGCCGGCGTCGAGGGCGCTCCCCGAACCTGATGAGGATCATCCGGATTGGCGCGTTCGCCCTCGCCTTCTGGATGATCGGCGTGGGGATCTTGATAATCGTTGCCTCGTTGGGGCGACCCGATGCGGAGCTCATGCCCCTTGCCGCGCTCATGGGGGTCGTCGTCGGGATCCTCCTGCTCCTTGCACTGTGGGCATTCCCGTTTTCCGGCCGCCGCGGCCGCGCCTACGGCGACGATGACGACTAGTGGTACCCCGGCGAGCTAAGCGGTCCGCAGCCGCGGGTCGAGCGCGTCGCGGAGCGAGTCGCCGAAGAGGTTGAAGCCGAACACCGCAAGGCTGATCGCCACGCCGGGCGCGATCGCGAGCCACGGAGCCTGCTCGAGGAACTGCATCCCGGCGCCGCGGAGCATCAGTCCCCACGACGGCGTCGGCTCGAACACGCCGAGGCCAAGGAACGAGAGCGAAGCCTCGAGCAGGATCGCCTGTCCCAGAAACGCGGTGAGCATGATCAGGTATGGCGCGAACACATTCGGTGCGATGTGGCGGAACATGATGCGGACCGCTCCGGAGCCGACCGCACGCGTCGCCTCGATGTAGGGCATGTTCACGATGCTGAGCGCGCTCGAACGGACAACGCGCGCAACGCGGGGGATGATCGGGAACGTGATCGCGGCGATGACGTTGCCGATCTTGCCCTCGCCGGTCCCAAGCGCCGCGACCACGGCGATGGCGATCACGATCAGCGGGAAGCTGAGCAGGACATCCATGAGGCGCTGGATGAGCTGGTCCACGCGGCCGCCCATATACGCGCCGATGACTCCCAGCACGAGGCCGAGCGTGCAACCCACGAACGAGGCGGTGAAGCCGACGAGGAGCGCGGTTCGGGAGCCGTAGACGATCCGCGTGAAGACGTCGCGTCCGAACGGATCGGTCCCGAGCAGGTGCTGGAGCGACGGCCCTTGGAGGAGATCGGCGAAGTTGAACGCCGTCGGGTCATACGGGGCGATCCGGTCCGCCAGCGCCGCCGTAAGGAGCATGACGATGATCAGCACCGCCCCCGCGGTCCCGAGGGGACGCCGCCGGATGAACTCGCCCCAGAACCGCGCGAACCGGCGCGGTCCGGTCGACTCGAGGTAGCGGCGCCTTGCGACGGCGTCCGAATCGCGCACCGCCACGTTCGCCAGGTCCGTCACGAGTACCGGATCCGCGGGTCGAGGACGACATAGACCATGTCGACGACGAAGTTGATGAGCACGAATACCGCCGCGAGAAGCAGCACGAGCGCTTGGATCAGCGTGTAGTCGCGGTGCGCGACCGCGTCGACGAGCAGCTTGCCGATCCCGTTCAGGTTGAAGACTTGCTCGGTGACGACCAAGCCCCCGATAAGGAACGCGAACTCCAGGCTGATCACGGTAATGACCGGCAGCAGCGCGTTCCGGAGCGCGTGTCGCATCACCACGAGGCTCTCGCTCACGCCCTTCGCGCGGGCGGTGCGCACGTAGTCCTCGCGGAGGACCTCGAGCACCGTCGAGCGCGTCATCCGCATCGATACGGCCGAGTAGCGATAGCCGACCGACAGCGCCGGAAGGATCATCTGCGAGAGATTCGCGATGGGGTCCTCGGTGATCGCCGTGAAGACGAGCGGAGGCGCCCATCCGAAGAACGTGATCGTCGCGAGCACCATGAGCAGGCCGATCCAGAAGCTCGGCATGGCGAGGCCGCCGATCGAGAACAGGCGGATCGCGTAGTCCGCCCAGGTGTCCTGTCGCACCGCGGCGACGACCCCCAGAGGGATCGCGATGACGACGGCGAGAAGCGTGGCGATGATCGCGAGCTCGATCGATAGCGGAAGGCGGATCTGGATTTCCTCGACGACCGAATGCCCCGTCCAGAGCGAGGTGCCGAGGTCGAAGCGCGCGATCTCGCCCATCCAGTCGGTGAACTGCTCCCACATCGGCTTGTCGAGGCCGAGCTGGTGGCGCTCCTCGTCGATGACCGACTGGGGCACCGGAGAGCCCGCGTACTTGAGCGCGACAATGTCGCCGGGGACCGCGCGCATGATCACGAACGTCAGGATCGCGACGCCGATGAGCGTCGGGATCATGAGCAGGAGCCGCCCGGCGACGTACCGGCGCACCCGGTAAGTCTCGGACGGCTCCCGTCAGTCCGCTAGTTCGGCGTTATTTCTGCGCGAGCCAGACGGTCTCGAGATCCTGGTTGGTGTAGTGGTTCGAGCCGATGCGCCAGCCGCGCACGGTGTTGAGGTACGGGATGATCCGATACCACCAGAGCACCGGGTACTGGTAGGCCTTCGTATCCATCGCGTACTTCTCGATGTCGGCGACGAGTGCCTTGCGCTTGGCCGGATCGGTCTCGCGGCTCTGGCCGTCGATCATCTTGTCGAGCGTCGCGTCGTCGTAGTAGGCGAAGTTGAGGCCCTTGCCGAGACCCGAGGCGGACCAGAACTTGGCGAGCTGCAGATCGGGCTCGTCGAGGAAGTCGCAGTTGAAGTCGAGCGCGACCTCGAAGTTCCCCGCGCGGAGGTCGGCCTGATACGCGGAGGTCTCCTTCACGTCATGGGTCGCGTTAATGCCGATCTGCTTCCACTGATCGAGCACGAAGAGCGCGACCGGCTCGTACGGCGTGGTGATGTTCCGATTGAGGAACTTGAACGTCAGGTTCGATTGGCCCGCGTCGGCGAGAAGCTGCTTCGCCTTTGCCTTGTTGGCGGCGCCGTCGGTGCCGAAGCCCGCGATCTTCTGCAGGTCCGCGTCGGCCTGGGCGAACGGACCCTTCGGCCGCATGAGCCCGCCGACGTCCTTCACGATGGTGATCTTCTGCAGAGCGGTGCTGCCGGCATAGCGGTCGATCGCGAGCGTGAGCGCCTGGCGCACGCGGACGTCGTCGAACGGTGGCTTCTTGGTGTTCGGGACGACGTAGTTCACGCAGATCCACGGCGCTTCCTGGATCGCGAGCGAGGTACCGAGCGCGCTCGAGAGAGTGTCACGCTGCTGCGGCGTGAAGCCGCGGAACTCGATCGCGGCCTGCTTGCTGCGGATCGCGTTCACTTCGGCATTCGCGTCGGTGATGATCAGGGCCTTGTATCCGTCGAGGTACGGGAGCTGGACGCCGCTCTTGTCCTTGGCGAAGTAGTCGGGGAACTTCTTGCCGACCCATTCCTGTCCCGCGGTATAGGACACGTAGGTGAACGGTCCCGTGCCCAGGACGTTCTTCTCGTACCAGTGGATGTCCGTCTTGAGCTTCGCCGCGCTGTAGATGAAGTTCCACGGCGAGGCGAGGTTCGTGGCGAACGAAGCCGACGGGTACTTGAGCTTGAAGACGACGCTGTCGGGAGCCGGATTGCTGATGCTCTCGACGGCGGCGTACGCCCCCGCCCGCGGCGACAGCACACCGGTCGGCGGGAAGATGATCTTCTGATAGGTGGCGACGATGTCGTCGCTCGTCATCTTCGTGCCGTCGTGGAACTTCACGTCCGTGCGTAGCTTGATCGTCGCCGACAGCTTGTCGGCTGAGAACTCCGGCATGGCCGCGGCAACGTCAGGGATCACCTTGGTGAGGTCGCTCGGATCGAATTTGTAGAGCGTGCTGTAGAAGGGCGCGACCGGGTGCAGGAGCGCGAAGGTCGTCTCGCGGTGGCCATCGAACGACGGCGGTACGGCGTTCACGATGAAGGTGAGCGTTCCGCCCGGTTGCGGCTGCTCGGCGCCGGAGGCCGACTGCGTGGCTGCGCCGCCCTTCGGTGCGGGCGTGCAAGCCGCTAGCAGGAGAGCGAGCGCGACCGCGAACGCGGCGATCTGGCGGTTGAACATGAGGACCACCCCCTCGAGGCGAGACTCTAGCGCACGCCTCTCTTACGAATGACCTCTTCGTAGAGTTCAACGAGCTGAGCGGCGACGTGGGACCAGTCGTACTCCGGCGCGCGCCGTGCCCCGGCCTGCCCCAGACGGTCGCGCAGGGTAGGTTCGCAGAGCAGGCGTTCGAGCGCGCCGGCGATGGCGTCGGGGTCTTTTGGCTCGACCAGAAGCCCTGTGACATTTCGCTGTACGACACGCTTGTAGCCGTGGATGTCGCTCGCCACGACCGGCAGCCCTGCTGCCATCGCTTCGAGCAGGACGATCCCGAAGGATTCCTGGCCGGTCGAGGGGGCGCAGAAGATGTGCGCGGTCTTGTAGAAGCGGGCCTTGTCGGCGTCCGACACCCGCCCCGCGAAGAGCACGTCCTCGAGGCGGTTTTGCCGGACGAAACGGCGGAGCCGCCCGAGCAGGGGCCCAACGCTGCACAGGATCAGGCGGAGCTCGGGGTGCTTCGGCTTGAGCTTCGCGTAGGCCTCCATCAGGTACATCGCGCCCTTTCGAGGCTCGAGCCTGCCGACGAAGAGGATGTTGATCTTGCCGTCGTTGTATTCGGGAAACGGCTTGGCGCTCGCATAGAACTGGACGTCGACCCCGTTCGGGATGATCCGGTAGTCGCCTGGGAAATACGTCGAGATGAAATGGCGCGCGGCGCTCGAGACCGCGATCCGGGCATCGAGCTTGTTCATGTAGCGGTTGCCGATCGGCCGGCCGGCCCAGTACGAGAACGAGAAACCTCCGAAGGCGTGGAATGTCGCCACCTGCGGGCACCGTGCGGAGTCGAGGATCTGCATCGAGAGGAATGGCACGAGCGGCTCGTGGTGGTGAATGATGTCGAACTGCTCGCGCTCGAGCATGCGTGAGACGAGCCACTCGAGACGGAGCGAGAGCGTGATCCGCCCGATCGCTCCGTTGTACGGGACCGCGATCGCCTGCCCGATCTGGATGACGTCCTGCGCCGGCGGGTCGTCACCCCACGGCGCCGTGATGATCCGTACGTCGTGTCCGAGGCGGCGGAGCTCCGAGTAGCTCTCGCGGATGTATGAGTTCGCGCCGCCCGGTCGCGGATACGCGTACGGCGAGACGATCCCGATTTTCATCAAGCAGCTCGGCTTCGCAGCCTGGCTGCGTCGCCTCGCCACAGGCTCAAGGCTGCTGGATTCGCTCGTCGTGAGCAGGGGTAGGGGCCCCTGGGCGCATAGCGACTCGCTCCTCGCTCATTCATGACTTCTTCACTTCTTCTTCTTGCCGCCCCCAGCGCGAGTCATTCTGCGGCGAGCACGCTTTATGGGGTCGCGGACCATGGACCGCCACTGCTGCGTGGCGGCTCCGTCGAGGTGCTCGCGGAGCGTCCAGCCGCGCCCGTCCGCCCTGGTCGCATGGCCTCGGAGCGCGGTTCGGAGGTCGTCGGGCGTGCTTCCGGGAAAGTCCGTCCAACACGTCCCGACGAGCGCCGCGTGGTGCGCGTCGCTCGACCCGGTCTCGGCGACCCGCAACA
>DASWCR010000045.1:0-7594 GCA_036389995.1 Candidatus Limnocylindria bacterium
GCATCATCGTCTCCAACGTCAAAAGGGTTGCGATCTCTAACAACAAGCTGATTCGGACCGGAAACGCGATCGCGGTCTACACGCCGGCGTCCGAGGTGCTCGTCGCCCGCAATCAAGTGGAGGACAGCCCCTTCGTCGGCATTCGGGTCGACGGAAATCCGTTCGGTTGTTGCTTCTATCCGACTGGGCCAACGAACATCGCCGTCGCCGGTAACACTGTGGCGCGCGCGGGGACCGCCGTGCCGCAGGACGGCATTCTCCTAAACAGAACCAGCCACAGCACAGTTGTCGAAAATCGCATTCAGGGAAGCAGTCGTGACGGTATCGGCGTGAGGGACTCGACAGAGATCCTCGTCATCGCCAACCAAGCCGATTCAAACGCCCGTGACGGCATCCGAAATCGCGGGACGTCCGCGGGCAACACCTTCAAGGACAATCGCATGCACGGGAACGCCGAACACGACGCCCACGACGAGAACCGCACCTTGAACACCTGGATCGACAACATCTGCGACACGGATTTTCCGGCGGGCACGATCTGCCAACCCTAGGCGAGGGCGCTAGGGGGACGGCTGCTCGCGACCGCCTACCGCGGTCGCGAGCACGCCGTTGACGAACTTCGGCGAGGCCTCGGAGCCGAACATCTTCGCAAGCTCCACGGCCTCGTCGATAACCACGCCGGCGGGCGCGTCACCGGAAACGCGCAGCTCGTAGAGCGCAATGCGCAGCACGTTGCGGTCGATGCGCGCCATCTGATCGATCGGGAACTCGGGCGCGAGCTGAGCGATCTCGGTGTCCAGCTCCTTGCGGTGCTTGAGAACCCCTTCGACAAGGTCCCACGCGAAGGTGGCCGCTTCTTCGGTTAGCCCGGCGCGGAACGCGCCGCGCTGCCAGGTCTCTTTGGCATCGGCGCGATTGAAATCGATCTCGAAAAGCGTCTGCAGGGCGAGGCGACGCGCCGGATGGCGACCGCCGCGCGCTGGCCGCTCCCTCACGCTGCTGATGCGACGCCCTCACCGAGCGCGTCGAGAAGTCGCGTGGAGACGGCGCGCTCGGCGACCTCGATCGCGCGGCGCATCATGTTCGCCCGCGCACGGCCGTGGGTGACCACGGAAATTCCCGCGACCCCGAGGAGCGGAGCGGAGACGTAGGGGTCGTAGTCCATGCGGCTACGGAACTTCGAAAGGCCACCGAGCGCGAACAAGCCCGCGACCTTGCCGAGCGGCCCGCCGAAGATGTCGTGGCGAATGCCGTCGACGAACACGTCGACGACGCCTTCCATCCCTTTCGCGAGCACGTTCCCGGTAAAGCCGTCGGTGACGCAGATATCGGTGATCCCGCGCATGACGTCGCGGCCCTCGATGTTGCCGTAGAAGTTCAGATCCTCGGCGCCTTCCAGGAGCGCGTGCGCGGCCAGCTGCATGCGCCCGCCCTTCTCCGGCTCCTCACCGACGTTGATGAGTCCGACGGACGGTCGATCGACGCCGTGCACCTTCTCCATGAAGCGCGACGCCATGCGCGCGAATTGGACGATGTTGTTCTCGTCCGCGTCCATCGTGGCGCCGGCATCGAGAAGGCAGGCGGGCTTTCCCTTCGTCGTCGGCAACATGCCACACAGTGCGGGGCGGTCGATCCCGCGAATGCGGCCGAGCACCAGGAGCGCCGCCGCCATCGTCGCGCCGGTGTTGCCCGCGGAGACTACCGCGTCGGCCTCGCCGTGCTTGACCATCGCGGTCGCAACACCGATCGACGTGTCGCCGCGGCGCCGGAGCGCGGTCGCGGGATGCTCGTCCATTCCGACGACATCCTTCGCGTCGCGGATGGTGATGCCGGGCGGGACCTCGGCGCCGACGAGCTTGCGAATGGCCTCCTCGCGGCCGACAAGCACGAGGTCGGACGCGCCACCTTCGTGTCGATACAACAGAGCGCCCCGGACTATCTCGTCCGGGGCGTGGTCGCCGCCCATTGCGTCGACGGCGATTTTCATCAGAGCGCCGCCGTGTTAAGCGGGCGTCCGCTTCGCCTTGATCGGTATGACCTGGCGGCCGCGGAAGGTCCCGCATTGCGGGCACGCCTGGTGCGGCGGCTTCGGGTACTTGCACTGAGGGCACGGAACGAGATTCATCGCGCGCAACGCGAGATGGCTGCGGCGCTCGCCCTGCGCCGCGCGCGGTATCCGTTTCTTGGGTTGGCCTGCCAAAGCGTTCTCCTCGAGGGGTTTCGTTGATTCTAGGGGCGCGAGCCCGCGCGGTCAGCGCTCCGGGTGGAACTCCTTGAGCTTGCTCAGCTTGCTCCAGCGCTCGTCCACCGGCGCATCGTGGTCATGCGGCTCTTCGTTGAGGTCGCGTCCGCACACCAGGCAGAGCCCTTTGCAATCCGGTTTGCAGAGAGGCGCGAGAGGCGTCGCCAGAATGATCTCTTCGCGCAGCAGCGGCGTCAGGTCGATCTTGAAGTCGCTGCCGATGCGCTTGGTGTCGGGAGGTGGAGCGTCCTTGGTATCGCCGCTCACCACGTCGATCGTCGAGTAAAACTGCTCGGCAAAGTGCGACTCGACCGGTGTCTCGATCGGCCGCAGGCAGCGGCTGCACTTCTCGGCGACGGTCGCCCTCGCGTCGCCCTCGAGGTACGCGCCGGGGTTGGTGTGGGTCGCGACGATCTCGGCGTCGATGCTCGTGGCGCCCGCCTCGGTCAGGCCGCCGTTCTCGCCTCGAGGATCGATAGGCGACTCGGTGAGCTCGTAGTCGGCTTGCGCGCCGATCGGCTGCTTCAACAGCGGCGCGACATTGATTTTCATGTGCGCCTAGGCCTCCGTAGGGGCTGCTCGTCGCTCCTCTAACACTTCGAGGCTCTTCTTTATTACGGAAAGGGTCTTCACAAGGTCGCTCTCGAGTCGCACGAGAACGTCCGCGGCGTACTGATCGGCGCCGTGCATCGTCTCTTCCGCTTTCCCTTGCGCCTTGTCGAGCAGGTCCTGCGACCGCGTCTCGGCCTCGCGCAGGATCGACTGATCCTGCAGCAAGAGCGCCGCCTGCTCCTGTGCGGCGCCGATGATCTGCTCCGCCTCCTCGCGGGCCTTCGAGAGCACGCGATCGCTCTCCTGGTTGATGCGCCGGGCTTGTTTGACCTCTTCGGGGATGGCGACGCGGAGCTGGTCGATGAGGTCGAGGACCGCGGCCTGCTCCAGGATGACCTGGCTGGTCATAGGGACTTTTCTTCCGTTGACAACGAGGGCCTCGATGCGCTCGACCAGGAACTGTATGTCCACATCACCCTCCCGCAGTTGGCTCAATGTAATCGCTGCGCTCATCGGTCGTCACCCGTCGTCACCCGTCCGCTTCGCCGTCCGGTCCGCTCCTGGCTAGACCGTAATCGCTGCGCTCATCGGTCGTCACTCGTCGTCACCCGTCCGCTTCGGCGTCCGGTCTCCTCCTCGCTAGACCGTAACGCAGGAAGAGGAGCTTCTCCTCACCGATCTCCTTAACGCGAACGACGCGCACCGAGGCAGGGACCGCGGGCAAGTGTTTGCCGTGGGCGCGCACGATGACGAGTCCGTCGGGAGCGACCGCGGATCGCAGCCCATCGTGACCGAGGGTCACCTCGGCGATCCCGACGTCGGCGAACGGCGGATCGCAAAACACGATGTCGAACCGCTGGTCGTGCGGCCGCGAGTTTAGGTATGCGATCACGTTCGCCACGACGACCTCGGACCGCGCGTCGAAATTGGTCGTCGAGAGATTCCGGCGCAGCGCCTTCACAGCCTCGGCGCCACGCTCCACGAAGGTCGCCCGCGCGGCCCCGCGCGAGAGCGCCTCGATCCCAAGCGTTCCTGCCCCGGCAAAGAGGTCGAGGACCCGGGCTCCTTCGAGCTCGGGCTCGACTATCGCGAACAGAGTCTCGCGAATCCGATCGGTCGCCGAGCGGGTGCCGCCGCCGCGCGGCACGACCAGGATTCGCCCCTTCGCCTCTCCGGCGATCACTCGCATCAGGCGAGTGCGTAGCGACGCCAGAGCTGATCGACGGCTCGCAATAGCTCGGCGTGCTCCGAGCGCGCGAGGGCGGGATCGGCGGCGAGGATGCGATCGGCCTCTTGGGCAGTCTCGCTGATGAGGTCGGGGTCGACGTCAGCGAGATTGACGATGCGCAGCTCCGGAACACCATGCTGTCGCGCGCCGAGGAACTCGCCGGCACCGCGGATCTCAAGGTCGCGTTTCGCCAGCTCGAATCCGTCGATCGGCCGGCCGTCCTTTTTCTCCACCATCGCCGCGAGCCTCTCGGAATCGGACGCTTCGCTCACGAGCACGCAATACGCCCGCTCGGAGCCGCGGCCCACGCGACCGCGAAGCTGATGGAGCTGCGCGAGGCCGAAGCGCTCGGCGCCCAGGATGACCATGACCGTTGCGTTCGGAATGTCGATCCCGACCTCGATCACGGTCGTCGCCACAAGGACATCGATCTCGCGGCCCGCGAAACGGCGCATGACCGCATCGCGTTCTTTCGCCGCCATGCGACCGTGCATCACAGCGAGCCGAAGCCCGCGCAATTCCTCCTTGCCGAGATCCTCCGCGGTTTCGATCGCGCTCGGGACGTCGTCGCCGCCCTCCTCGGCGGGATCGATCCGCGGCGTGACGACGAAAGCCTGCTGGTCGCGCGCGACTGCGAGCCGGACGCCTTCCCAGACCTTCGGGAGCTGCTCCGGTGTTCGCAGGTGGGTGATGACGTCCTTGCGCCCGAGGGGTAGCTCGTTGATCACCGAGATATCGAGGTCGCGATAGATCGTCTGGTTCAGCGTCTGCGGAATCGGCGTCGCCGTAGTGAGAAGAAGATGCGGGTCGGTGCCCGTTCCCTTCTCGCGGAACGTCGCGCGCTGCCGAACCCCGAAGCGGTGCTGCTCGTCGACGACCGCGAGACCGAGCCGCTTGAAGGCGACGTGCTCCTCGACGAGCGCGTGCGTGCCCACGGCGACGGCGATCGATCCATCGGCGAGCCCCGCGAGGATTTCGCGCCGCCGGTCGCCGGTCACGCTCGAGGTCAGGAGCGCGTGCGTGGGGCCTCCGTTCGCGAAGAGTGCGGCCAGCGACCGCGCGTGCTGCTCCGCGAGGAGCTCGGTCGGTGCCATAAGCGCGGTTTGTGCGCCCGATGCGGCCGCGATCCGCGCGGCGAGCGCGGCGACGACCGTTTTTCCGGACCCGACTTCGCCCTCGAGGAGCCGCGACATCGGGATGCGCTTCCCGAGGTCCGCGCGGATCTCTTCGAAGGATCGCTGCTGCGCGCCGGTGAGGGCAAAGGGCAGCTCGGTGATCCACCGCGAAACCTCCGCGTCGGAAGCGGACAGCGGGAGTGCCGACGCCTGAGCCTTCCACCGCGCGCGCCGCTGCTCCAGCGCGAGCTGCAGAACGAGGAGCTCGTCGAATGCGAGCCGGCGGCGGGCCTTGAACAGCCGCTCCACGTCGTCCGGGAAATGCACCTGGCGAAGCGCCGACGCGATATCGGGAAGCCGATGGCGCTCGCGGATCGGGGGCGGGAGCGGCTCGGGGACCTCGCCAACGAGGCCGGTGCGGCGCGGGCCGCCCTCGATCGCGGTATGCAGCCAGCGGCGCATCTGACCCGGCTTGATCCCTTCCGTCAGCGGGTAGATCGGGACGAGCCGTCCGGTATGGACGGCCTCGGCGTCGGCGCGCTCGAGCGTCGGCTGGCTGAACTGGAGCGTGCGCCCGAAGAATCTGACCTTTCCCGAGATCCGCACCCGCTCGCCCTCGCGATGCGTCTCCTTCACGAACGCGCGTCCGAACCAGGTCGCGCGCACGTCGGTGGGCGTGCCGTCCTCCTCGGCAAGCTCCGCCTCGGTCATGAGCTTGCCGGTCGCGGTCCGTCGCTGCGAGATACGTCCGAGCGTCGCGACCGCGGTTTGGCTCGCGTTCGGCACGAGGCGTCGGAGCGGGACGAACTTGGAGAAGTCGTCGAAGCGCGATGGCAGATGCCATAGGAGATCCCCGATCGAGTGGATGTTCATCCGCTCGAGGAGCTTTGCGGACTCGGTGCCTATCCCGGGGATACGCGTGACCGGAAGATCGAGCGATGTCGCCGGCGCGTCGTCGGCCGCTCTGCTGCGGGCCTCGGTTGGTGTCACGTCCAAAGCATGGTGCCGCGCGGCGGTCAGCGCTGGAATAGGCGCAGGTCGCGGAGGCCGAACGGGCCGCCTGGCGGCAGCTCCGCGCGGATCCGCTCCACCGAGAACATCGTCGTCGGCGCGAGATCGGCCGGCGGCGCGTCGGCGAATGGCAGCGGCTCGGTCACGCTCTCCGAAAGGATCCGGACCTGCGCCGCCGCGACGAGCGGGACCGTCATCGTTCGTTCGAAGAGCCAGCCGAGGATCCGGTGCATGATCACGGGAGCGGGGACGACCGGAACGCTGCGTCCGACGGCCGTCGCGATCCGGCGGATCGCGTCGCCCGCGCCGAGCTCCTCCGGGCCGAGAACGGCGACCGTCTGGCGCGAGAGCCGACGGTCAATGACGGCGGCCTGGGCGATCCGAACGACGTCGCCGACGAAGACGGGCCGCAGTCGCGTCGGCCGCAAGCCGACGAGGGGGAAGAACGGAAACGTATAGAGGGCGCGGCTCACGTGATCGAGCAGGTGGTCGCCTCGGCCGTAGATCACGCCGGATTTGAGGATCGTGTAATCCACGCCGGACGCTCGCACGATCTCCTCGGCCGCCCATTTGGATTCGTGGTACGGCGAACCGCAATTCGGACGAGCGCGCAAGAAGCTCAGGTACACGATCTTGCGGACGCCTGCCGCACGCGCCGCGTCGACGACCGCCCTGGTGCCGCGGACGTGCACGCGCTCGTACGTCTGCTCACCGATCTCGCGGTTGATCCCGGCAAAATGCGCCACGGCCTCACAGCCAGAGAACGATCGACGGAGCGAGTCGCCGTCATCAGTCGACGCCGCGACGAACGTGGCCCCTGCCCCGAGGATGGACGGGTCGCGCCTGTCGACGCCGCGGGCGATGATGACGACGTCGTGCCGATCCGCGAGGAGCGCCCGCGCAAGGTGCCGACCGGCAAAGCCGGTCCCACCCGTGATCGCGATCCTCATCCGCGACGGGCTGCGATCCCCCGCCGCTGGCGCACCTGCGTGGGGCAGACCGCGCTGAGATACGAGTTGAGGCTGACGATCAGCGTCTCCGGGACGAGCCGGTAGAGGATCCGGTTCCCGTCGCGCCGCTCGCTGACCAGCTCCGCGGCTTTCAGGATGGCGAGGTGCCGCGAGATCGACGGCGCGGAGATCGCGAAGCGGCCTCCGATCTCGCCCGCGGCGAGCTCGCCGCGCTTCAGCTCCTCGAGGATCTGGCGCCTCGTCGGATCGGCGAGGGCCCGGAACACCCGGGCGGCGTTGCGCACGCCGCGAGTATTTAGCTAATTCGCTAAATGTGCAATAGCCCGGTGGTACCTGAGGGAACTAGGACTATTCCGCGGCGACGATAAATGGGTAGTGCGGCTGGCCACCGTGGGCCACCTCGACCGAAACGCGAGGACAGGCCGCGCGCAGGCGCTGCGCGGCGTGCTCCACGCGGGCGTCGTCGACGTCCGCG
>DASWCR010000046.1:0-5385 GCA_036389995.1 Candidatus Limnocylindria bacterium
GGCCGGCGCCGCCGTCGAACGATCGCTCGCCCTCTACCCGAGCGATCCCGATGCCCTTGCGGCTCTGGCGCGACTGCGATACGCGACTCATGACTTCGCCGCGGCCGCGCGCGTCGCGAGAACGATCCTCGCCGCCGACGCCACGGACATTACCGCGAGCGCGATCCTCGGAGACGCCTCGCTCGAGCTCGGCGACTATGCCACGGCGAGCGACAGATTCAGCGGGCTCGCCGACAGGTTTCCGAACGCCGCGGCGGTGAACGCGCGGTTGGCGCGCCTGGCCTTCCTGCGCGGCGACGACGATCTCGCACGCGTGCTCGCGGACCGTGCCCAGAACGAAGCCCGCGACGAGGGAACGTTCGGCGTGGACCTCGCGTGGTACGCCCACCTGCGCGCGCAGCTCAGCTTCGACCGCGGCGACTACGAGGCGGCGAGGGATGAAGAGGGCGAAGCCCTGGCCGTCGCGCCCGACTACTACGTGGCCGAGGCGGGCTTCGCCCGCGCGGCCGCCGCCCTCGGACGGATCGACGACGCCATCGCTCACTACGAGCGGGCGATTGCGATCGTCCCGCAGCCCGAGTACTTGGCGGCGCTCGGCGACCTCTACACCCTTCGTGGCGACACATCGCGCGCGGCGCGGGCGTATGACACGGTCGAGGTCAGTGCGAGCATCGCCACGCTGGACCAGCGCCTTTACGACAGGCAGTTCGCGCTTTTCTATCTGGAGCACGAGCGGAGCCTCGACCGAGCGCTCCCCATCGCCGAGGCCTCGTTGGCGCAGCGCCCCGATGCCTACGGCTACGACATCTATGCCTGGGCGCTCTACAAGACTGGGCACTACACCGAGGCGGCCGCGGCCTCGCAGCGCGCGCTGGCAATGGGTACGCGCGATGCGCGCCTTCACTATCACGCGGGCTTCATCGCTCTGGCGGGCGGCGATCTCGATCGCGCTCGCTCAGAGCTCGGTCGCGCGCTCGCGATCGGGCCGGCCTTCGATCCGCTCCTCGCGGCGCGTGCGCGCGCGGCGCTCGCGCTTCTTGAGAACATGACATGAGACGATCCCTCCTCGTCGCGGTCACAAGCGCGGTGCTTGCCGCCGCAGCGGGGAGCGTCGCGTCGGCGCACCCGCTGGGGAATTTCACCATCAACCATTACGCCGGCGTGACCGTCCGGTCGGACTCGGTGATCGTCGACTACGTCATCGACATGGCGGAGATCCCTGCGTTCCAAGAAAACTCTGCGATCGACCGTGATGGCGACGGCATTCTCTCGCAAGCGGAGCTCGCGGCGTATGCCGCGGCGCGCTGCGAGGCCCTGCGTTCCGGGCTTTCACTGCACCTGGATGCGCGTCCGGTGACGCTCTCGATCACTGGCGCGACGGCGGCGCTGCCGGTCGGCCAGGCGGGTCTCAGGACGCTGCGTCTGGAGTGCGGGTATTCCGGCGTGCTCGGCGCGGTGGCGGACGGTCGATCGCGAGTGCTCGAGGTCGCCGACGCGAATTATGCCGAGCGGATCGGCTGGCGGGAGATCACCGCTCGCGGCGAGGGCGTCGAGCTGGACACCACGCTTCCGACCAGGAGCACCAGTGCGCGGCTCACCGCCTATCCGCAGGACCTCTTGGCATCGCCGCTCGACCTCCGGCGCGCTGAGATCCGCGTGACCAGCGCGGGGACGGTCGTCGATCAGGCGCCTTCTGCAGGCTGGCCCGCGGCGCCCGCGACCGACGGACGGCCTACCGACCCGCTCGCATCACTGATCAGCCGGGCTCAGTTCTCGCTCTTCGGTCTGGCCACGGCCCTCCTCCTGGCGTTCGGCCTGGGCATCCTCCACGCGCTGACCCCGGGCCACGGCAAAACAGTAATGGCCGCGTATCTCGTGGGCACTCGAGGGACCCGGGGGCAGGCCCTCGTCCTCGGGCCGGTCGTGGCCTTGTCACACACCGCTGGTGTGCTCCTCCTCGGAGCGATCACCCTGAGCGCGTCTCGGCTGATCGCGCCCGACCGTCTGTACCCGTACCTCTCGACTGGTTCGGGGGCGATCGTCCTCGTTATCGGGGTGGCCCTTGTCATGAGGCGCGTCCGCGGGTCCCACGGTCACGACCACGCGCATGGCCACGCCCACGAGCGGCCCGCGGCGACGAGCGCGTTCGGTTGGCGGCCACTTGTCGCACTCGGTCTCTCGGGCGGACTCGTGCCTTCGGCCTCGGCGTTGCTCCTGCTCCTCGGCGCGATCCAATTCAATCGAATCGGGCTCGGGATGGTCCTCATTCTCGCGTTCGGCTTCGGCATGGCGGCGACGCTCGTGACCGTAGCTCTTGCGCTGGTCGGTGCGAGGCGCGTCGCGCAAAACGTCGCCGGCCGTTCCCGCTCGGTGGGTCGCGCAGTCCACCTCCTACCCGAGCTCGCCGCACTCGTGGTCGTGCTCTTCGGTGTCGCGATGACCGCGCAGGGTCTCACGACAATCTTTTAGCGACGCCATAAGCTCAGGCGGACGGAGCCCTCGCTACTGCCACTCGCGCGCGGCGATCTTCGCGAAGAGGGTGAGCGCATCGAGCCGCTGCGCCGTCACCGATATCACCCCGTCAACGGTCTGAAGCGTTCCACCGACGACGACCGCCGCATCGCTATCGAGTACACGCTTGTATCGGCGGTACGTCGCTGGGCGAATGATGATGTTCGATATCCCGGTCTCGTCCTCGAGCGAGAGGAAAACATGGCCCTTCGCCGTCTCGGGATGCTGCTTCACTACGACCGCCCCGGCGATGAGCACGTAGCTCCCGTGACGGCGCTTCTCGAGGTCGCATGCGCGGAGCACGCCGCGCCGCGCGAGGTCGTCGCGGTAAAAGCTCATGATCTGCGGGCCGGTCGGGATACCGGTGATGCGGTAGTCGAGCGCGGTCCGCTCCTGCTCGCCGACCGGCGGCAACGCCGGCGCCGCGGTGGTGGGTAGAGAAAGCGCCCGCCGCACGAACGAGGGCGACGTGCGGTGCGCGTCGCGGGCGCGCCAGAGAAGCGCGCGCCGCGGCTCGCCGAACGAGTCGAACGCCCCCACCAGCGCGAGATTGCGGAGCGCTTCCTGTTTCAAGCCGACGCGTGTCGCGAACTCATCGAACGACGTAAACGTCCCGCCGAGTTCGCGCTCCTTAACGACTGCCTGAGCTTCCTCCTCGCCCAATCCTTTGACGGATGCGAAGCCGATTCGCACGTCATGAGTACGACATTTGCGATGAGAAGAGATCGTGCGAGAGGAGTCCACAGGATGCGAGACCGAGGGCACTGGCGCGCGCAGGGGGACCCGAGACCCTACCGCGTAAGCGGCCGGCGAAGGCGAAGCCGAGGCCGGTCCGTGGTCGAGGGAGGGCCCCCCGAGCACGACAGGGCCCTCGGGCGAGCAGTCCTCGCACACAGCTTTCGCGAAGGATCGATTCACATCGACAGGGAGGATTGCGACTCCATGACGTTTCGCATCGCCGGCTATGACAGCGGGCGAGTAGAAGCCCATGGGCTGGTTGTTGAAGAGGGCGACGTAGAACTCGGCGGGGTAGTAGAGCTTCAGATGAGCGGTGTGATACGCGGTCAGCGCGAACGCCGCCGCGTGACTCTTGCAGAATCCGAACTCCGCGAAGGCGGCGATCTGGCGAAAGATCTCGTTCGCGGTCACATCGTCGACGCCCTTCTCGCGCGCACCGCTCACGAACGGGCCGCGCAGCTTCTCCATGTCGGCACTCGAACGCGCGCGGCTCATCGCGCGACGCAGCATGTCGGCGGCGGAGGGCGAGAAGCCCGCCGCCGCGATCGCGACCCGCAGGATCTGCTCCTGGAAAAGGATCACGCCGAGCGTCTCCTTGAGGATCGGCTCGAGCAACGGATGTGCGTACGCGACCGGCTCGCGGCCCTGTCTACGTCTGATGTACGGGTTGACCATGTTCCCCTGCAGTGGACCAGGTCGGATGATCGCGACCTCCACGACGATGTCCGCGAAGTTCCGCGGCCGCACGCGCGGCAAGGCCTGCGCCTGCGCGCGGCTTTCCACCTGGAAGAGGCCGATCGTGTCGACCTCACAGATGAGGTCGTAGACCGCGGGATCGTCGAGCGGCAATGAGCCCAGCTCGAGCAGCTCGCCGTGGCGCGCGTCGATGTCGGCGACGGCGTCCTTCACCAGCGACAGCGTCCGGAGTCCGAGCAGGTCCATCTTGACGAGGCCGAGGTCCTCGACGTCGCGCTTGTCGAACTGCACGACGTTGCGGTCGGGCATGGTCGCGCGCTCGATCGGCACGGTGTCCACAAGCGGCAGCGCGGTGATGAGCATGCCGCCGTTGTGGATCGAGAGATGCCGCGGGAAGTCGGCGATCGCGAGCGTGAGCTCGCGGAAGAGCGGGAACCGCGCGCGCTCGTTCTCGTTGAAGACCTCGACGAGGTCCGCGACCGTGTCGGGCATCGCGCGCGGTCCCTCCCAACCGTGCTCCGACGCTCGGTCGGTATGGTGATACGCCGGGTGCTGCGCCGACGTCGGTATGCCCCGCGGGTCGACGTGGTACTGGTCGATCGACTTCGCCATCCGATCGATCGTCTCGAGGCGGAACCCCAGCGCCTTCGCGACCTCGCGACTTGCGGACCGCGCGCGGTACGTGACGACGTTGCAGACCATCGCGGCGTAGCGCTCGCCGTACTTCTTGTAGACGTACTGGATGACTTCCTCGCGATCGTTCGTCGCGATGTCGAGGTCGATGTCAGGCATCGTCCGCGAGTCCTCGGTGAGAAAGCGTTCGAAGAGAAGGTCGTGCTGGATCGGGTCGACCTTGGTGATGTCGAGGACGTACGCGACGATCGAGTCCGCGGCCGATCCCCTGCCCTGCGCGGGGATCCGGTGCTCCTTGCAGAAGCGAACGATGTCCCAGTTGATCAGGAAGAACTCCGCGAGGCCGCATCGGTCGATGACGTCGAGCTCGTGCGCGAGCTGCTTCGCGACATCGCGCGTGATCCGCGGGTACTTGATCCTCGCGCCCTCGCCGCAGAGCGCGTAGAGGAAGGAGAACGCGGTGTGTCCTTCGGGCACCGGGAAACCCGGAAGACGGTCCTTTCCGACGAACGATGCTTCCGCGCGCGGCGTGTTCGTGTCGTACAGGAGGTCGAGCACGCAGGCGTCGGCGATCTCGCGAGCGTTGCGGAACGCCTCGTCGAAGCGGCCGAGCCGTTCGCGCAACATGGCCTCGCCCTTGAGCCAGTACTCGCCGTTCGGCTTGAGGCGGTTCCCGGCCTCGTCGAGCGTGACGCCGAGGTCGATGCAGCGGAGCACGTCGTGGAGACGGCGCCCTTCGGGGCGCGCGTAATGGACGTTGTTCGTGACGACGCAGCCAAGGCCCATCTCCCCGGCAAGCGATGCGAG
>DASWCR010000047.1:0-3637 GCA_036389995.1 Candidatus Limnocylindria bacterium
CGCCCCCCATCGTCGGTATGCCCTGCTTGGCGAAGTCGCGAGTCGGTCCCTCGCGCCGGATGTTCTGGCCGATGCCGAACCGTCGCAAGAGGCGGATATATGGCCCACCGAAGATGAGCCCGAGGAGGAACGCCGAGAGCAACACGCCGAGCGCGAGGATCGCGGTCGGCATCAGGTCTTCGCTGCCGTCTGGACGAGCGCATCGGCGAGCTGATCCAGCGCGAGCGAGTGCGATCCCTTCACGAGTATCGTGTCGCCCCGCCGCGCGATGCGACGGACGAGCATCAACGCTTCGGCGCCGTCCGCGACCTCGTACGTGTCGCGAAGCCCGGACTTGCGAGCCGCGCCCACCATCGTCCGCGCGAGCTCGCCGACACCGACGAGCACGTCGGTCTGTTTCGCGGCTTCGCGACCGGCGGCCTCATGCGCATCGGCGGAGAGCGTCCCGAGCTCGAGCATGTCCCCGATCACCGCGACGCGACGCGTTGGCACCGATCCGAGCACCGCGAGCGCGGCCATGACCGCGGCCGGGCTCGCGTTGTAGGAATCGTCGATCACCACGAACTCCGGCGCACGACGGACGTTCATGCGATGCGCGGGCTGGTCCATCGCCGAAAGAGCGGTCGCCGCCTCATCGAGAGGAACCCCGAGGGCGGTGGCCGCGCCGAGTGCGGCGAGCGCCGATGCGACGAGGTGGCGTCCGGGGAGCGGCAGGCGCACCTCCACGCTGCGCGCGCCGTCGTCGGCGACGAAGCGCAGACCGTCGATGCCGCGCGCGACCACGTCGGTGGCCCGGAGCGCCGCGTCCGCGGACTCGCCGAAGAGCACCACGTGCGCCTTCGTCCGCGGGGCGAGCGCACGGACCCGCGCGTCGTCCGCGTTCAGGAGCGCGACGCCGTCGGGCGGCAGGGACTCGATGAGCTCGGCCTTTCCGATCGCGATCGCCTCGACGCTCGGCGTCCGCGAGTAATGCACCGGAACATCGGGGATGCGCGTGATGATGCCGACCCGGGGGCGCACCAGGGTGCAAAGGTCAGCGATCTCGCCTGGTACGTAGAAACCCATCTCGATCACCGCGACTTCGTGGCTCGGCTCGATCCCGAGGAACGTGAGCGGCACGCCGATCTCGTTGTTGAACGACGACACGGTGCGCAGAACCCGGTAACGCGCACCGAGCGCCGCGGCCGTCGCCTCCTTCGTGGTCGTCTTGCCAACATTTCCCGTGATACCAACGGCCGGGATGGGGTGCGCGTCGCGCAAAGCCTCGGCGAGACGCCGGAGGGCGCGCTGCGTGTTCGCAACCTCCACGACGAGCGCGCCATCAGGCAGATCGGGGATGGGACGCTCCACGACGGCCGCGCGAGCCCCGTGCGCGAACGCGTCCGCCACGAACTCGTGGCCGTCGCGCTGGTCGCGCAGGGCGAAGAAGACGCTGCCCGGTTCGGCGATGCGCGAGTCGAACGCACCGCCGGCGAACCGCTCATCTCCGTTCGGAGCACCGTGGATGACCCGTCCACCCGTCGCGCGAAGCATCTGGTCGAGGGTGAACACGTTCGGTCGAATGGTACCGAGCGTCAGGGCCGATCCGGCTGAACGCGCGCGTAACGGAGCGCGTCGGTCGCGATCGCCTTGAAGGTGTTCATGGCGGGGACGGTGCCGAGCAGCTTCGACTGCGGCCTTTCGAGGACCACGACGACCACCATGCGAGGGTCGATCGCGGGAACGAAACCGGCGAAAGACGAGATGTACGCGTCGTCGACGTAGCGCCCGTCGTCGCTCGGGATCTGGGCGGTGCCGGTCTTCCCGGCGACGCTGTAGCCCTTGAGCGCCGCCGCGTTCGCGATCCCGTTGTCGACCGTGGTCGTGAGCATCGTGACGAGCGTCGCGGAGGTCTCCTCCGAGATGACCCGCCGGACCGCGACCGGCGCGGTGCGGTGCTCCCCGTCCGCATCGCGCCGGCTTGCCACGACGTAGGGCTGGTAGAGGGTGCCGCCGTTCGCGATGGCCGCGTACGCCGACGCGAGCTGGAGCGGCGTGATCGAGAGGCCTTGACCGAAGCTGATCGTGCCGAGGTCGACCGGGTACCACTCCGCAAGGGGGCGCACGATCCCGCCCGTCTCCGCGGCGAGGTCGATGCCGGTGCGCTGGCCGAACCCGAACGACCTTAAGTAAGCGTTCAGGTCCGCCGCGCCGAGCTTGCTCGCGACAAAGACCGCGCCCGCGTTCTGCGACCGCGAGAGGATCTGCGTGACCGTCGTCGGGCCATAGACCTTGCACTGCGCGTTGCAAAGCTTGCGTCCGCCGATCACCGCATAGCCGACGTCCTGATAGCTCGTGCTCGGAGTGACGACGCCTTTGTCAAGCGCGGCCGCCACGGTGATCGCCTTCATCGTCGACCCCGGCTCGTACGTCCACGAGATCGCCCGATTGCGGAGCGCCTCGGCGTCCGCGCTTCCGACGCGCGCGGGGTCGTAGGTCGGCGACGAGGCGATCGCAAGCACCGCGCCGTCCTTCGGATCGAGGACGACGATCGCTCCGCCCGTGGCTTTCTCGCGCTCCACGACCGCGGCGAGCTCGCGCTCGACGGCGTTCTGCACGGCCAGGTCGATCGTGAGCGAAAGATCGTCGCCGTTCTTCGCCGGAACCGCCGTGCGGAGGCCGAGCGCGAGCTCGCGGTTCGCGGGATCGCGAGCGACGACCAGGCGCCCGGAAGTGCCGCTGAGCTCCGTCGCATAGCGGCCTTCGACCCCGTACTGCCCGACCCCATCGTCGTTCACGAAACCGAGGACCTGTGCGCCGACCGCGCCGTTCGGGTAGAGCCGCTTCGGCTCCATCTCGAAACCGAGCCCCGCGAGGTGCAGCGCGGCGACGTGAGCCGCGGTCTCTTCGGGAAGCCGCCGCCGTACGAACAACCATTCCGCGCCGCTGTCGAACGCAGCCCGCAGGACCTCAGGGCGTTCACCAAGGATCGGCGCCAGCGCTGTCGCGACCGCCGGTCTCATGTCATTTCCATCACGATCCGTCATGAGTCCAGGGATCGCGTAGAGGGATCGGAGCTCGACGGTCGAAGCGAGGATCGCCCCGTTCCGGTCGCGAATGACCCCGCGCTGCGCGGGGACGACGAGGTCGCTATGGACCTGGTCGGTCGCGCGGCTAAGAAGATCGGCGCGCCCGACGGTCTGCCAGTACGCGAGCCGCGCAGAGAGGAGCAGCGACGCGACGGCGAAGAACGCGAAGAGGACGCGAAGACGCGTGTGCGAGATCGTCGCAGTCATTCTTCACCTCCTCCGCTCCTGTGGCTGGTGCCCGCTCCCCGCCGGCACAAGCCGCGCGCTACCGCGTCGCCGCGACGGCCTCCGGTCCTACAAGGCCGATCGTCGCGGCGCGGACGAGCCCGAGGCGCTGCGCTTCTGTCTCGACGCGCGCCGGGGAATCCAGCCGAGCGCTCTCGATCACGAGGAGCGCGTTCTGCCGGCGGAGCTCGTCCCGCTGCGCCGCTAAGCGCTGGGCTTCGTAACCCGCGGCCGAGACCGCCGTGGCCTGCGCGAGATACAGGAGGACGAGGAGAAAGCACCCGACGATCACGCCGCTCGCGAGGAGGAATGAGCGGATCTCCCAGCTCGTCGTGCGGACCTGA
>DASWCR010000048.1:0-15946 GCA_036389995.1 Candidatus Limnocylindria bacterium
CGCCGAGAGCGTCCTCGATCGGCGCCTGGCACAAGACGAGATCGGCATCGCCCGTATCCAGCGCGAGCGTCGCGGACCGCGCCCGCGCGGGCGAGGGGTGCTGCGCGAGCCAGGCCACGAGCTCCCGCACCGTCCGGTCGAACTCGAGCCAGACGTTCACTTCGCGCGACTGAGACGCGTGAGACCTGCGCGCGCGGCCCTTCTCGACACGCAGCGGCGCGCCGCGTCCGGCGAGCGTGTTCAGGCGGCTCCCCGAGATGAGCACCTCGAGCACGCATAAGAGGAGGACGTCGCGAGCCGGCGAAGCCGGGACGGCGGTCTCGACCGCGCGCAACGTGGCCACGAGCGCCGTCAAATTGCGCGGCGTGTACAGGGCCGCGGTGCTCTCGCCGAGCGCCTGCGCGTTCGGATCCGCGCCGAACCGCTCGACGAATTGCCAGTACGCCATCCCGCGCTGCTCGAGCCGTTGGCTCGACCGCTCGTCGTCCTCCGTGGCCGCCTCGATGAGAAGCGCGCGCCCTTCGCGGGCGCAGATGCCGCACCGGAAGGCCTTCTTCGTTGGTGTCGGCGCGTCGCGCTCCCAGAGGAATGCTTCGACGATCACCGGACCGCGGCATGTCGCGCAGGTCGAGCCGTAGAGCTCGCGCATCGCGACGCGATGCGGCGTGCCGACGAGCGCGCTCTCTCCGACGCGATCGAGCGCCGCGAGTATTTCGTCGCCCGAGGGCGCAAGGGCGATCGCCCGGCGTGCCCACTCGCCGAGCGGCTCGCGCGATTTCGCGACGCCCCTTCGATCGGCGCGCTCCGCTGCGTCTGCCGCAGACCACGGATGCGCGAGCGGATCGAGGACGACGCCGCGGCGCGGCGTATACGCGTTCGCGTACAGATCGGCGAGCGCCGAAGGAAAAGCGGCGCCGAAACGGTCGAGCGGACGGGGAAGAGGAAGGATTTCGAGCGGGACGATGGAGCGGACGCGCTCAGGTTGGCTCAAGGCAGGGTGAAGAGTACGGCCCTCCTCGCGTCCACGATGACCCCGACGACCCGGCCGTCACGCGACATAGCGAGGTCGTTGATCGTTCCGCCGGCGCCCAGTTCCTCGGCCGTGCCGTCCGCGGGATCGAACGCCAGGGCCCTGTCGGTGCCGTCCAGCACGACCGCGCGGCGTCCCGCGACGAGACGCCTCCCGTCAACGAGCGGGGCCGTCCACCTCGCCGCGCCGTCCGGACCGATCGCCAGGAGCGAGGTCTGATCCAGCGCGTAGAGCGTGCCGTCGGGGGCGAAAACGACGTCGCGAACCGTGCCCGCGATGCGCGTCAGCGTCGCCTTGGGATCGGCAAGCGCGAAGCGGTAGGTGCCCTGATCGGTGACGGCCGCCGCGAACTTCGCCGAACGGTCGACCGCGAGGGCCGAACCGGTCCCGGCGATCCGCGCGACGGCTTTGAGCTCCGAGTCTCGGCCTGGCCGGAAGACCTCGACATCGAAGGCGCCACCACTCGTGGTGCCGACGTACACGTCTCCGGAATCGCTCGCCGCGATCCGCGCGCCGGCGGCCGGTGTCACGATCGGGAACGGGTCGCCGATGAGCCCGCCGTCAGCCGTCCGTCCGCCGATGAGCCCAGGGCCGCCGCCGGCGAGGCCCGTTGAACCGGTGGACGCCGAGACGAAGACGCGCGTCGACGGTACGAACAGGATCTGCGTCGCCGCGCCCGTGAAGCGCATGCCTTCGCCCAGGTTCTGACCGGTGGGGACCGCAAGGAAGGTCACGACCTGGCCTCCGACGGCGAACGACTGATGATCGCCGTCGACCGAGAACCCCAGGACGCTCATTCCGGCGTAACTCTGCGGAAGAGCCGTGAGCTTGCCCACCGGGTTGAAGAGCGCGGCGTATCCATCGTCGCTGCCGGTCACCACCCAAGAGCCATCGGAGCTCAGCCCGATCTTTCGCGAGGTGGCACGCACCTCCAGCACCCGCGAAGGCTCGCGCCAGAGCTCGGCGTCGGGAAGCGGTCCGGTTCGGGCGAACGCGTACGACGGATCATCGGTCACGATGTTGATGACGCCCTGCTTCAACAGGCCCGCGCTGGCCGTGTCCGCGGAGGCGCGATCGCCGTACGGCCCGATGCGGACGACGTAGGGAGCGCCCTGGGTGAACGAGCCGTTGAGCGGCGAGCCCATCCGCTGGAGCGCCTGCTTTGCCTCGGTGGCGCTCACGTACGGGCCGGTCGTGATCGTCGACTGCGTCGACGACTTGCTCGTCACGACGAAAGACATTCCCCGCGCGATCGTGCTCTGCAGCGCGTCGTCCTTCGGCAGCGTGGTCGAGAGATCGCGGAGGCGCTGCCAGCCCGCGCTGACGTCGGTGATCACGCGGGCGAAGGCGGCCGGGTCGCCACCGTCGGCGTAGGTTGCGCCGTCACGTGCGAGGTCGGAAAGGCCGTCCGCAAGTGGGACGAGCTTCTCGCGGATCGGCCCAGTGCGATCGAGCGTCCCCGCGAGCACGGCGGCGTTGAAGGCGGAGATCGTCTGAGTCGTGCCGCGCATGACCGCGCCGTATCGCGCCGCCGCGACGGTGCGGGTCTGCTCGCCGGCGAGCGCTCCGGCGAGACCGTAGTCGTACGCCGAGACCTGCAGGAGCACCGCGCCGGCATCGCGCGCCAGCTTTGGCGCGCCTACGACGTCATTGAACGGTCCGTTCTTCGAGGGCTGCCCCGACTCGGTGCAGGAGGCGAGGAATGCGAGGGCAAGGGCAGGTGCGAGCGCGCGGCGCGTGAACGCGCCGCTCACTCTTCGGCTTCGTCCTCCGAATCGTCGTCGTCCTCGGTGTCGACGGCGAGCGGCTCCTCGGTGACCTCGGCCTCTTCGAGCACTTCCTCGGCGGCGGGAGTCTCCTCCTCGACCTCCTCGGCGTCTTCTTCGATCTCATCGCTGCCGTCACGGAAGAACGTGCCGCGGACGTACGCCCGCTCCTTCGTCTCCGCCGACCGGTGGTGACCGGGGAAGGAGATGCGGCTCGCGTTCTCGGCGCTCGAGAACACCTCGCGGATCGCCACGCGCGCGTTCGCCGGGTCGTTGCTCACCATCGCCGCGACGTACTGGTTGCCGGTACGCAGCAGGTCGATCAGGCGCCGGCCGACCTTCGGCTCGAGGAACCCGATGAGGTCGCCGTCGCGCGCATGCACCGCGAGAAGGCCCTCCTGCTCGCGAAGCTCGCACTCAGCGCCAGGGCTGTACTTCGCGAGGACGTGAGTCGGAGCCGGGTTGATCAACCGGAGGATGCCCGTCTTTCCCATGTCCTCGATGAAGAGCCGCGGTTGCGTCTTGGTCGTCGTCGTGAACGGTTTGGTCTTGTGCTCCTGCAGTGCCGCGACGCGGGAGGTGCCGCGGAGGGCGATCGAGTTGAACGGCTCGATCTTCAGCACCTCGGCGAAAGAGACCTTTGCCTCATCCAGCCTGCCGAGCTCGATGAGCGCCCGGCCGAGCCGGTTGCGAGCCTCGAGGTCGTCCGGTGAGACATCGATGAGCTTTTGGTTCAGGTCCGCGGCGCGGGGCCAGTCGGCCTCGAGTGCGGCCGCCGTGGCCTGGTCGGCGAGTGCGCGCGCGCGAAGCCCTGCATCGGTTATCTGTGGCACGGGGTGTTCCTCCAACGCGTGAGGGTACGCCCGGTCGGGCGCTCTGGGATATACGAATTGTACCGGTTACGCTTCCGGCGTCGTGCCGTACCTGTCGGAAATACAGCACCGCCGGGTGATCGAGCCGAACGGCAACGAGGTGGGCAAGCTCGCGGACATCGCGGTCGTGCCGCAGGGGCAGTTTCCGGCCGCGCAGTGGGCCATCCTCTCGACGCCGTCCGGAGAGAAGGTCGTGCGCTGGGGCGACCTCGCGCAGGAGATCGGTCACTTCCGCCTTCGCAACCGCCTTGAGACGACGCCCGAGGCGCAGCTTCCGACGGAGGCCCTCCGGCTCGCGCGCGACCTCCTGGACAAGCAGATCGTCGACACCCACGGCGCCAAGGTCGTGCGTGTCAACGACCTCCAGCTCTCGGATGTGGATGGGCAGCTCCGCCTGGTCGGCGCCGACGTCGGGCTGCGCGGGCTGCTCCGCCGGGTCGGCGCGGAGTCGTTGGCCGAGCGCATCGTTGGGCTCGCCGGGCGGCGGCTCCCGCGCGGGATCATCCCCTGGCACCTCGTCGAGCCGCTCGAGCCCGCGAACGACGCCCCTGCCAAGACCGCCGCGGTGCGGCTGACGATCCCGCACGCGAAGCTCGCGCTCCTTCACCCGGCGGACATCGCAGACATCGTCGAGGAGATGACCGCCGACGAGCGCGTCGCGGTATTCCAGCAGCTCGACATCGAGACGGCCGCCGAAGCGCTTCAGGAGGTCGAGCCGGAGATGCAGGCCGCGATCGTCAGCGATCTGCCCGAGGAACGCGCCGCGGACATCCTCGAGGAGATGGACCCCGACGAAGCCGCGGACCTTTTGCAGGACCTGCCCGAGGAACGTCGCGACGAGCTCGTCGAGCTCATGGAAAAAGAGGAGGCGAAGGACGTCTCCGAGCTCCTGACCTACCCCGAGGACTCCGCGGGCGGGATCATGACCAGCGACTTGTACGCGATACCTGCCGAGCTCACGGCCGCGCAGGCCATCGACGACCTCCGCGCGCGGAAGCCCGACCCCGAGCTCACCTATTACCTGTATGTCGTCGACGACGAGGGGAAGCTCGAGGGCGTGCTGTCGCTGCGGGATCTCGTCGTCGCGCCGCCCGAGACGAAGGTCAAGGCGATCATGGATCCGCACGTCCTGCGGGTCGAGGCGGAGACGCCGAAGGAAGAGGTCGCCGCGCTCATCGCGAAGTACGACCTGCTAGCGCTTCCGGTCGTCGACGCTCGTAAGAAGCTCATCGGCACCGTCACGATCGACGACGTCGTCGAGCTCATGCTCCCGCGGGGCTGGAAGAAGAGGTCCCTTCGGTCGATCGCACGGTGATCAGGACCGCCTCCGCGGTCCGCCGTCGCGCGCGCATCCGCCGCTCCACTCTCCTCAGCTTCCTCGCCGTCATGGGGCCAGGAATCATCACGGGCTTCGCCGGAAACGATGCCGGGGGCGTCACGACCTACACCGCGGTCGGCGCGCACTACGGCTTCGCGATGCTCTGGCTGCTCCTTCTTTCTACAGCGGGCCTGCTGGTCATCCAGGAGATGTGTGCACGGATGGGGGCGGTCACGGGCAAGGGCCTGTCCGACCTCATCCGTGAGCGCTTCGGCGTGCGCTGGACGATCGTCGCGATGGTCGCGCTGCTCGTCGCGAACGGATCCAACGTCGTCGCGGAGTTCGCGGGAGTCGCGGCGAGCCTCGAGCTTCTCGGGGTCGAACGAATCGTCTCGGTCCCCGCGGCGGCCATCGTGATCTGGGCGCTCGTGGTGTTCTTCAGCTACCGCGTCGTCGAACGAACGCTCTTCGTCCTGGTGCTCGCGTTCATCGCCTATCCGGTGAGCGCACTCATCGTTAAGCCGGACTGGGGCGCGGTCGCAAGGGGCTTCGCCATACCGACGTTGCCGACGGAGCAGGCCGCGCTCATCGCGGCCCTGGCGCTCGTGGGTACGACGATCACGCCGTACATGATGTTCTACATACAGGCGTCGATCGTCGACAAGGGCATCGGGCGAGAGCTCTATCGTTTCGCGCGCGTCGACGTCTCCCTCGGGGCGATCCTCACGGGGTTGAACGGCTTTTTCATCGTCGTCGTCGCGGGCGCGGTTCTCTTTCCCCATCACGTGATCATGAACTCCGCCGCCGATGCGGCGCAGGCGCTCGGCCCGCTTGCCGGCGATCAGGCGAAGCTGCTCTTCGGCGTCGGCCTCTTCGGTGCGTCGCTGCTCGCGGCCACGGTGATGCCGCTGTCGACGAGCTACGCGATCTGCGAGGCGTTCGGCTGGGAAGCCGGAATCAGCAAAGATTTCCGCGAGGCGCCCGTGTTCATGGGGCTGTTCACGCTGCTCCTGGTGATCGGCGCGCTGGTCGTGCTCTCGCCGAGCGTGCCGCTCATCCCGCTCATCCTCGTGTCGCAGAACGTGAACGGCTTGTTGTTACCCATCGTGCTCGTCTTCATCCTGAAGCTCGCTGGCGACCGCTCCTTGATGGGAGATCAGGCGAACGGCCGCGTGTCGCAGGTGATCGGCGTCGGGACCGCGCTCGGTGCGTCCGCCCTCTCTATCGCTCTGGTTGCGATCACGATCCTTGGCGCGACCCCCTAACCGAACCCCAATCCGGCCTGCATCATTCTCGCAATGCAGCGGACGCTTCTTGCCGTGGTGGTCGGTGCGATCGTGAGCTGTGCGCCGACACCTGTCGGCTCAGTCGGCTCAGAGACGCCCGCGCCGTCGGCGAGTCCCACGACTCGTGCCGAGTCCACGCCGACCGTGACCCCGGCGTTCTCCGTAAGTCCGTTGCCGTCTCCATCCGCGATCGCCCAGGCAACTGGCGTCCGGACGAACGCGCTCGGTCGGCTCACGGGCAACTGGCTGTTCGTCGGAAAACAAGTACCCGATGCGCACAACATCCGTGCGGAGGTACAGGTCTGGGCCATCCCGCTCGATGGAGGCCTCGCGAGATTCGCATTCGGTTACGACGTCCCGTTGGGCGGCGTTCCCGAGGCGATCTTCGATGACACCGCTTACCTGCGTCGCCAGTTCTCTCCCGACGGTACCCGTGTCGTCGTCTCAGTCCATGGCCAACTCGTCGTCGTGGATCTGGTCAGCGGGCGGACGAACGCACTCGGCGTGAGCGGCTACTTCCCATCGTGGAGCAAAGACGGTTCGCGCATCGCGTTTCTGTTCGAGACGTCGATCGGAAACGTCGTTCCTCCGGAGGACGCGATCGCGACGATCCCGGCCGGCGGTGGGCCCCGTCAGACAGATCGCCGTGGTCGGCTACGCGCGGCACTCAGTCGAATGGTCGCCCGACGGTCGATGTTCGTGATCGCGCAGCCGAACGGCATCGCGATCGTTGAGGCCGCGACTGGCCAGGTCATACGGCGGATCGCGGAGATCTCCGAGGCGGGCTCTTCATTCGCCCACTGGCGCACAAAGACGCCGCAGGTCGCGATAACAGTCACGGGATGCGAGCAGGCGACGACGAGGGTGATCGCCCTCGACAACTCAATGAGCGCGCCTCGCAAGCTTCTTGACACGGGGGAGCGGTGCGCGGCGCTCAACCTTCGTGATCCCCGATGGAACCCGGTGGGCGACGAGCTCCTGTACGTTTCCGCGCGCGCGACTCCCGGAGTCCAGTTGAGCGAATACCGCACCCACGTCATCGACGTCGCTTCGGGAAGAGACACGGTGTTGCCGCTTCTCGCGTGGGAGGCGACCTGGACGTGGGACGGAACGCAGATCGCCTACATCGCCCGGGGTCTGGAGTCTTCGTACGGAAACGCGGTGAGCTTGTGGCGACGCGACGGGAGTGGTGGGCAGGAGCTTCTCCGGGCGAGCGGGAGCGATCTGTTTTTTAGTTTGGCATCCCTGAGCTACTAGCGACCCGCATCTACGCCGAACGGGTGAGGTTCTTCCCCCGCCCAGGTGTTAGCAGCGAGCCGCCACAGAGTCACGCTCCTGTCAAATGGCTACGGCGCTCAACGTCGCGATCCCAGTCGTCGATCCGTACGGCAGTGTCTTCCGGCTCCTGCGGTCGGTGGAGCTGCCCTTCTCGCTGTTCCGCGTGGAGGACGCGTCGGAGGTCGAGGCTGATGCGCCATTCGCCATCCTGAGCTCGTACGGCAAAGCGGACGCGGCGGTGGTGGAGGAGCTTTCCGGCCGCGTCCGGACCGTCGTCTACGCCGTGCAGGTCCGCGCGAACGAGCCCGCGCCTCTCATGCGCGCGATGGCGTACGTGAGCGATCGCATGCCGAATGGGATGATCCGCGACGTCATCGTCTCAGCTCTTTCCCGCGCGACCGGCTAGCCCTTTCGCCCTCCGGTGAGGACCCGTGTGATGAACGAGCCGTAGGCGGTCGCGCCTTTTTCGTCGTCCTTCTCCGGTGCGCCGCCCTTCGAGCCGACGGTGAGTGCCCACACGATCGGACCGAAGAAGATGACGACGCCGACGAGCACGAAGAACCAGTCCACTTAACGCGGCTCCTCGAGGACGCCACCGGTCGCGTCCAGATAACGATCCGGATTCTCCTGGAAGATGCGCTTGCATTTCAGCGCGTCGAACGCGTAGATCCGATCCTCGTACCGAACCCGGAGCGCACCATCGCCGAGCGGCGCGCCGCAGATCACGCAGCGGGCCGTGCTCACGCCGGTTCGACCTCGAGCAACGGCTGATGCGCGCGGACGAGCTGTCCGTTCTCGGCGAAGATGCGGCGCACCCGACCCGACTGGGTCGAGCGGATCTCGTTGAAGAGCTTCATCGCCTCGATGAGCCCGATGACGTCGCCCGATTCCACCTCCGACCCCACCTGCACGAACGCTTCCGTCTGCGGCGACGAGGAGCGGTAGAAGATCCCGGTGAGCGGCGCGTTCACGGTCGGGAGCTCCTTCACCGGCGCGGCCGGAACGGTCGGCGCTTCGTGGAACGGGGGGGCGCCGGGAACGCTCGCTGTGACACGAGCACCGTTCTTGGCGACGCGTACGCGTACGCCGCCGCGTCTCACCTCGAGCTCGCTGACCTCGTCGTTCGCGAGGCGCTCGAGGAGCTCCGCGACGAGTGCGTTGGCGTCGGCGCGAACCTTCCGTGGATCCGGCATCGGATCAGGCCGCGTCCCTGCGGATGACGAGCGCGACGTTATGGCCACCGAATCCCATCGAATTGGAGAGCGAGAGCCCGACCTTCGCCTTGCGCGCGCGGTTCGGGATGTAGTCGAGATCGCAGTCGGGATCGGGAGTCTCCTGATTGATCGTCGGTGGCAGGATCCCGTTTTGCATCCCGAGGATGCAGAGCGCGGCTTCGATCGCGCCGGCGGCACCAAGCGTGTGACCGGTCATCGACTTAGTCGATGAGATCGCGAGCTTGCGCGCGTGGTCACCGAAGACCGTCTTGAGGGCGGCGGTCTCGGCCCCGTCGTTCGCCTGCGTCGACGTGCCGTGTGCATTCACGTAGCTGATCGCCTCGGGCTTGACGCCGGCGTCCGCGATCGCCATGCGCATGGCGCGCACCGCGCCCTCACCGCCGGGCGGCGGCGCAGTCACGTGGTACGAGTCGGCGGACATGCCGTAGCCAATGAACTCGGCCAGGATCGTCGCGCCGCGCGCGCGCGCGAACTCGAGCTCCTCGAGCACGAGGCAGCCCGCGCCTTCACTGAACACGAAGCCGTCTCGATCCTTGTCGAAGGGGCGCGATGCTCTTTCCGGCGCGTCGTTCCGCGTCGAGAGCGCGCGAGCCTGATTGAAGGCGCCGATCGCGATCTTGATCAAGCCGGCCTCAGACCCGCCCGCGAGCATCACGTCGGCCTGGCCGCGGCGGATGATCTCGGCCGCCTCGCCGATGGCGTTCGCGCTGGACGCGCACGCCGAAACATGCCCCATGTTCGGGCCTTTTGCGCGGTATTTCATCGCGATCTCGCCGGCCGCCATATCGATGATCATCATCGGAATGAGGAACGGCGAGACCCGCCGAGGGTCCTTGTGGTGGACGAGCACCTGCTCGACGAGGGTCTCCACCCCGCCGATGCCCGACCCGAAGGCGACGCCGATCCGCGGCGCGAGCTCCGGTGTGATCTCGAGGCGGGCCGATTTCAGGGCCTGTCCGGCCGCGGCGACCGCGAAGTGCACGAAGCGGTCGGAACGACGGATCTCCTTGCGGTCCATGTAGTCCTGCGGATCGAAGTCCCGGACCTCGCCGGCGATGGTCGTCTCGAGGCCCGTCGCGTCAAAACGGGTGATCGGACCGATCCCGCTCTTGCCCGCCAGGATGCCGTCCCAGGTCTTTTCCACCGTCGAACCGAGGGGGGTAATCATGCCGAGACCGGTCACCACGACACGGCGGCGCTCGCCGTTCTTCACGGTTCGAGTCTAGCGAGCGGGTCTTTCTAGAGCGCCTGGAGTCGTGCGATCTGTGACGTCTCGATAAGCGCGGCGCCGGCGAGAAGGACGAACGCGACCGCGACGAGCGACAGCTCGAGGCGCGTCAGGCGGATGTCCCGGAAATAGCGAATGCGAACCAGATTTCGGTCGGTGAGGCGTCGCTGCCTCCAGAGCGAGGCGTTCGCGAGCACCGTCGCCAGAACGATGTACGCGATGAGCTCCGGTATGCCCGCGTGCGAGACGATCGATCCCAGGTCGAGCGGCGGGATGCGCGCACCCGGGACGAACAGCGCGAATGAGTTGGTACCGAGCGCGATTCCGAACCGCACCAGCCACGTCCACGGCGCGAAGTACGCGAGCGAGATCGGCCCGACGCTGTAGAGGCTCGCGAGCGCGATGACGCCGAAGCCGAACGCCGCGTTCCAGACGAACAGGGTGGCCGCGACGCCGGCGGAATCGGCGCGCGCGTCGAGGGTCGGAAGCAACCGGAGCGTGAAACGGGTGGCCCCCTCGGGCAGCACCACATAGGCGACGGTCCACGCGACGACGAAGGCGATGACACCGACGGTGGCGGCGGTCGCGAGGCGCACGAGCGCGCTTCGATGCGAGAGCGCCCCGATGAGAAGCGACCAGGTCACCAAGCGGCAACGGTACCGAGGGGGGTCGGACGAGCGCATAGCGGGCGGGTCTCAGATAAGTATTGGGATGCTGTTGAAACGCGCGCCGTTCGCATGCACTTCTTGATGCTCGAATGAGGTCATCGTTACGGCGCGGCCGCGACCGCGGACGGTCCATTCATTGGTACCTTCGACAACGGCCGTGTCCTCGTCGATCCCGATGCCGCGGAAGCCCTTGGGCCAGGATGCGATCCACGCCTGTATGCGCTCGGGTGGGAACTGCGCGAGCAGATCGAAGTGCGGGACGACGAAGTGACCTCCGAGCACGCCGAGTCCGTCGCGAATGGACACGCTCTGCGGGAGGCCGGCAGCATCGAAGTCGTCGGGCGCGTAGCTCTTTTGGCCGAGCATCATCGCGCCCGCGCTCGCGCCGGCGAGCACCGCACCCGATCGATGAGCACGCACGACTTCTTCCCAGAAGGGCGTCCCGCCGAGCACGTTGATCGCATGCTGCGGTCGCCCACCGGAGAAGTAGACCCAGTCGACATTCCGGAGTGCGTCGATCCACTTGCGCTCCCAGGCGTCGTCGCGGCGGAGGACCATCACCGGGACGACATCGGCGCCGAGAGCGGTGAAGTGCGCCTTCCCGAGCTCGGCCCAGCTCTCCGACGTGTCTTCGAGGCCCGAGGCGGTCGGCACGATCGCTACACGGGCGCGCGGTTTGGCGAGCCCCGCCAGTATTTCGCGGTCGAGGTCGTCCATCGCCGGTGTGAACTCACCCGACCCGACCAGGATCAACGACCCGCGGCGCTTCATTCGGATTTCGCCACGAGCACGGCGTTACCGTGGAAACGCTTGTACATACGGTCGAAATTGCGGCGGCTTCGCTTGAGGCGCTCCTCCTCCGAGAGCGACTCCCAGATGCGGTGCTCGTGCCTCCGCGCGCACTCCGCGCCGAGGGCGATGGCACGGTAGCCATGCTCCCGCGCCGCGAGCGATACGGCGATGTCGAGATTGCGATAAAAGCGGTAGCGCTCGTCGAACCCGCCGATCTGGAGGAGGACGTCCCGACGCGCGGCGGCGCAATACCCCTGCACCGCCTGGACCTCACCGCTTGTGACCTCGTCAAAGTGCTTGAGATCGGTCGTGCGAAGGCCCCACGGTCCCACGATGCCCACCGTCTCGTCGGCGAGCGCGCGTGTCAATGGAGAAAAGAGATCACCCGCGATCTCGACGGAGCAGTCGAGCATGAGGACCAGACGGCCTCTGGCGACGCGAATGAGCGCGTTGCGGGCGGCACCCTCACCGAGATCGCGGTCGGCGAAGTAGACCTCGACGCGTCGGTCGCGAGCGGCGATCTCGGCGATCTGGTGCTGGGCGTCGTCGCGCGAGCCCGAATCGAGGACAAAGACCTCGCCGTCCGGCGGCAGGACGGCGAGCACTCCGGTGAGACAGCGCGCGAAATCGGCCGGGTACTCGCGCGTGACGATGCCGACGGACCATGACCGCGCGGGACGCTCCCCTCGCCGATCGGGCAGCTCCTTCGCCGACGAGATCGTCCGCCGCTCGCGCGCCGCGACCCGCCGGTCGGCACGGGACACCACCGCACGATCGACGGCCTGATCGTCGACGCGATACGCGTCGAAGGTCGCGCGCAGACCGTCGGCGCGCTGGAAGTCTCGAGAGGCGCGCGCCACCCGGTGCTCCTCGACCGAGGCGAGCACTTCACGCGGTGCCTTCGCGTGCTCGGCGGCGACCGAGGCGAGATCGAGCCCGAGGACCCGGTCCGCTTCGAGGAACACCTTGAGGCGTTCCGTGTCGGAGATCCCGCGGTCGACCGCGCAGCGCTGAAGCCACGCGACCGCGGCCGGGAGATTCAGATCGTCGGCGAGCGCGCGAGCGAACGGTTCCATCCACCGTTCGCGCAAGGCGGTCTGGGTCGGCTCTCCCTGTGGAATCTGTGACCAGTGACGCACACGCTGTCGGAGGTGATCGAGTGCTTCGTGCGCCTGCCGCAACGCGCCGAGCGAAAAGTGCAAGCGCGTCCGGTAATGCGTAAGCAGGCACTGGTAGCGAAATGCGAGCGGGTCGATGCCGAGCTCGGCGAGCTCGTCGATGGTGACGGTGTTCCGCGCCGACTTCGCCATCTTCACGCCATCGGCGAGGAGATGCTGGCCGTGCACCCAGTGCGCCACCGACGCGTGACCGTAGGCGCCCTCGGACTGCGCGATCTCGTCCTCGTGGTGCGGGAAGATGTTGTCGACCCCGCCCGTATGCAGATCGAAACGCTCGCCGAGGTACTTCGTGCTCATCGCCGAACACTCGATGTGCCATCCCGGAAAGCCGCGGCCCCAGGGCGACTCCCAGGTGAGCGCGCGACCGGGCTCGGCCTTCTTCCAGAGCGCGAAGTCGGCGGGATCGCGCTTGTTCGGATCGAGGTCGGCCCGCACGCCTTGCCGGAGCGCTTCGCCGACATTGCCGGAGAGCCTTCCGTAGCCGTCGAAGCGCTTGACCGCGAAATAGACCGCACCATCGACCTCGTACGCGAGGCCGCGCGCGATGAGCCGCTCGATGATGGCGATCATCTCGGGAACGTGATCGGTCGCGCGCGGGAAGTGGGTCGCCCGAAGGATGCCCAGACGCCGCTCGTCGTCGTGAAAACCCGATTCGTAGAACTCGGCGATCTGCTTCGGCGTCTTGCCCTCGGCAAGGGCGGCCGCGATGACCTTGTCCTCGCCCCGCTCGACCGCGTCCTGCCGCATGTGCCCGACGTCGGTGATGTTCTTGACCGCGACGACGGTGTTGCCGAAGTGCTCGAGCGTTCTGCGGAGCCAGTCCGCGAGCAGGTATGAGCGCAGATTCCCGAGGTGCACCGGGCGGTAGACCGTCGGGCCGCACGTGTACATGCGCACCTCGCCCGCCCGTTCCGTGGTGAGCGGGACGACGCGCCTCTGGAGTGTGTCGTAGATGTTGAGCTGCACGGGCCTCCCCTTCCATTGAGGGTAGTCCGTCAGCGTCGTGCGGATGCCGCTCGCCGTCCTAGTAGCTTCTCGATCGCACTGACCGCGCGCTCGACGTCGCCGAGTTCGTCAGCGTCGAGCTCGCTCATGAGCCGTTCGATCGCCTCGATGCGCATGGAGCGCCCTCGTGAAAGTGCGCGGAGGCCCTTCGGCGTCGCGTGTACGCGGATGACGCGAGCGTCGTCGCGATCGGTCACCTTTCGCGCGATACCGGCCCGCTCCATCTCGCTCACGAGCCGGCTCATCGTCGGCGGTCGTACCTGCTCGGCCGCGGCGAGGTCGCCGAGCGTTTTCGGGCCGCTCATGAGCACGGAAAGCGCGGAAAGCTGCGCCGGCGACACGCCCGTGAGCGGGTCGGTGCGTCTGGCGCGCCGCAGGAGATGGATCGCCGCGGAGTGCAGGCGATCGGCGACCTCGCGTTCGCGACGGTTTGCGCGTGTGGGCACCTCTGTGATATTAGTTAGCAAGGCTAACGACCATCAACGGGGAGGCGAACCGATGGCCGCGGAGCTATTTACCGCGATAAAGGGCGGCGACAAGGCGGCGGTGGAGCGACTCTTGGAGCGGGACCGAACTCTGGTGGATGCCCGCAATGAGCAGGGCCTCTCCCCCATCCTGGCGGCGCTCTACCGGAGCGAGGACGACATCGCGGCGGCGATCCTTCGGCGAGGACCGAAGCTCACCGTGTTCGAGGCGGCCGCCGCCGGCGACGCGGCGCGGGTTCGCGAGATCGTCGGGCGGGATCGCGCGGAGGCGACGGCCATCGCACCCGACGGTTACTCGGCCCTGGGGCTCGCCGCTTTTTTCAAGCGACGCGACGTCGTGCGCTACCTGCTCGAGGCGGGCGCCGACCCGCGCCGCGCGTCGCGCCAGGGCGGCTTCACCCCGCTGCACTCTGCCGTCGCGACGGATGCGGGCGCCGTCGACATCGAGATCGTGCGGATGCTCCTTGCAGCGGGAGCTGATCCGAACGCGAAGAGCCAGTCCGGATCGACGCCGCTCCACACGGTCGGGTTCACCGGCGATCGCGAAGGTCTCGACCTGCTTATGAGGCACGGCGCCGACCTCGCTATCAAGAACAACGACGGGAAAACCGCGGCGGAGATCGCGCGCGAGCGCGGGCACGGCGAGATCGCAGAGCGCCTTGCTTCGAGGGTGGCTCGCTAGAGGATCGTCTGCCCCAACGCTGACGCGACGAGCTCGACGGCCAGCGCCGCGGTGCGGTTGCCCTGATCGAGGATCGGGTTCACTTCGGCGACCTCGACGGAGCGAAGCTTTCCGGATGCGGCGAGCATCTCCATCGCGAGCTGCGCCTCGCGGTACGTGAGTCCCCCGCGGACCGGAGTACCGACGCCCGGAGCTTCATCGGGATCGATCGCGTCCATGTCGAGAGAGAGGTGGATGCCGTCACCTTTAGACGCGACTGCGATCGCCTTCTCCATCGCACCGCTCATGCCCATGCGGTCGATGTCCGCCATCGTGATCGGCGTCACGCCCGCCGCCCTGATGTTCTCCTTCTCGCCGGCATCGACGCTTCGCAGCGCGATGAGGACCCCGTTGTGGCCATCGACCGAGCCCCGCAGCTCTTTCGGGAACGGGTCGGACGCGAGCCCGAACGCGACTGCGAAAGGCATCCCGTGGACGTTCCCGGACGGCGACGTCTTCGGCGTGTTGCTGTCGCCGTGCGCATCCATCCAGATCACCCCGGGACGGCGACCGCCGCGCGCGATCCCCGCGAGCGTTCCCATGGCCATCGAGTGATCCCCGCCTAAGACGATCGCGATGTTCCCGGCGCGCTCGATGTCGGCGACGACCTTCGCGAGGTCCAGGGCAACGCGGACGATCTCGTCGACGTGGTGCGCCCGACCGTCCATCTTGGCGAGCTCGTTCTTGTCCACTTCGCGAAAGTTCTTGGTCGCACCCTCGTCGCGGTCGGCGACGCGGATGTTCCCGCGATCACGGACCGAGTAGCCGAGACTCGCCAGCCGGTCGCGCAGGCCCGCGTAGCGAATCGCCGACGGACCCATGTCGACGCCGCGGCGATTGCCACCGAGGTCCATCGGGACACCGACGATCTCGACCGTCTTGGTCACATTGATGCCTTCGCCTTTGGCTGGAAGATCGCGAGGATCACTCCCTCGGCGGCGAGCTCATCGCCGATCATCGTGCGGACCGCGACGCGCGCAAAGCCGCGGCGCATTTTTTCGACGGTCGCTTCGAACCGTCCGGTGTCGCCCGGCTTGACCATGCGTTTGAAGCGCATCTCCTCGATGCCTGCAAAGAGGCCGAG
>DASWCR010000049.1:0-3591 GCA_036389995.1 Candidatus Limnocylindria bacterium
GTTGCCGACCGTCACGTAGGACGACTGGATCGACATGACCGCACCGTCAGCGAACTCGCCTATGAAGATGTCGGCGTCGTCGACGTTGATGCGCTCGCGCTGGGTGTCGAGGTTGGTGCGGCGCCGGTACGGCAGCATGTTCTTGAGCGTGCCGACCACGCGGTCGAGGTCGCTCCGCACGCTCATCAGGCCGATGTCGATGATCGGCGCTCCATAGCCCTCGAGCGACAGCACCTGGATCGCCTCGCGTGCCGTGTCGTACCCCTTGATCTCGGTTCCCTCGGACCGCTCCCGAAGGGGCCGCTTGTCCATCGGTGTGTCGGGGTTGATCCACTGATAGTTCTGCTCGAAGCCGTTGAAGATGTAGGGCTCGCCGATGAAGCCGTCGGCGATCAAGGCCTGCATGTACATGATGGCCGGCGCGTAGCGGAACGTGAGGCCGACCTTCGTCTTCAAAAATTTCGATTCCGCGAGCTCGTGCGCGCGCCGGATGTCGCGGTAGTCGTGGCACACCGGCTTCTCGCAGAGGACGTGCTTCCCGGCCTCGAGCGTCGCGAACGTGAGCTCCTGATGGTTCTCGCCGCGGTCCTTCCCGCGCGTGACAATGTCGATGACATCGATGTCGATGCGGCTCAGCAGGCGCTGGTAGTCGGTCTCCACCTCGGGAATTCCGAACTGTTCGGCTCGCGCCGAAGCGAGATCTCGGTCGAGGTCGCAGAGGACCACGACGTCGCACAGTGGCGAGCGCACGAGGCCCGGGAGATGGGCCGAGGTCGCCCAGCGCCCGGCGCCGATGACCCCGACGCGTAGCCGTTCGGTCAGTCGCCGACTCCCGTATCGAGCGGCAGGTCCACCCAGCGCCGCTCGCGATGAGACCGTTCGACCGCGTTGATGATCTCCTGCACCCGCGCGCTCTGGGCGAAGTTGCCCTGATTCGCCTCACCGCCGTCGGTGATCTCGTTCGCGAAGTTGTGGACGAGGTTCGCGTAGAAAAGCGAGCGCCATGACTCCCCCTTCTTGTAGCCGACGGGAAAGTACGAGGCCGGGACCGCGACCTCGACGAATTCCACGGCCTCCGGCGTCGCGCTCTTGAGCACCTGACACTCGCCGAACTCCTCGACGAGCCGGCAGATGAGCGCGCCCTTCGAGCCGTAGACGCGCGCTTCGATCCCGGGGTAGTTCCCGACGGTCACGTACGACGACTGCATCGAACAGATCGCGCCGTTTTCGTATTCGCCGATGTAGATGTCGCCGTCATCCACGTTCGTGCGGACCCAGCTGCCGTCGGGGTTCTTGCGCTTCGGGACGAAGTTCTTCAGGACGCCGACGACGCTGGTCAACCGGGATTGCACCACCCAGAGGCTGATGTCGATCGTCGGCGCGCCGTAGCCCTCGAGCGACCCGACCTTGATCGGGGCATTCCCGGTGTCGGCGCGGGCGAAGCGGCTTGGCCCCGCGGGATCGATCCACTGGGAGTTCTGCTCCCACCCATTGAAGATGTACGGCTCGCCGACGAAGCCGTCCTGGATGAGGTCGTACATGTACTGCATCGCCGGCGCGTACCGGAAGGTCAGCCCGACCTTTGTCTTGAGCCTCTTCGAGGTCGCGAGCGCGTGCGCGCGCCAGACGTCCTTGTAGTCATGACAGACCGGCTTCTCCACCAGCACATGCTTACCGGCCTCGAGGGCCGCGAACGTGAGGGGCTCGTGATTATCGCCGCTCGTGACGATGTCGACGACATCGATGTCGCTCCGCGAGAGCACCTTCTGGTAGTCCGTCTCGAAACTTGGCACGTCGAATTCCTTCGCGCGCGACTGCGCTTTCTCGCGGTCGATGTCGCAGACCACGACGAGGTCCACGAGCGGGGAACGTTTCCAGCCCGGTATGTGGGCCATGCCCGCCCAGCGGCCCGCGCCGATCACCCCTACACGCAGCTTGTCAGTCACGTCGACCCTCCCCATTGCCGCCACGGGATGGATCCCGCCGGCCGCGTATTTGTAGCGCTTCCCGGGAGAGCGATCACGAACGGAGCGTCGGATCGAGCGCGTCGCGCAGACCGTCGCCCAGAAAATTGATGCCGAGGACCGTGATCAAGATGGCCATACCCGGGAAGATCGTCAGCCACGGGCGGCTGGACATGGTGCTCTGCGAGTCCTGCAGCATGTTGCCCCAACTCGGCGTCGGCACCTGCACGCCCAGGCCGAGAAAGCTGAGCGAGGATTCGGCGATGATCGCGCCGCCCACCCCGAGGGTCGCCCCGACGATGATCGGCGCGAGCGCGTTCGGCAGAATGTGCAGCACCAGAATGCGAGCGTCCCGGGAGCCGACCGCTCTTGCGGCGAGAGTGAAATCGCGTTCGCGGATCGAAAGGACCGTGGCTCGGACGATCCGCGCGGTCGACATCCAGCTCAGCAGGCCGATGACCAGGATCATCACCGGGATCGCCGACTTGGCGTAGGCGCTCAGGATGATCAGGAGCGGCAGCGATGGGATCGAGAACGCGACATCGGTCACGCGCATGATCACGTTGTCGATCGATCTGCCGTAGTAGCCCGCGAGCGAGCCCATGAGCGTGCCGACGCCGGTCCCGACAAGAGCGCTGAAGAGACCGATCGCGAGCGAGATCCGTCCGCCGTAGAGGAGCCGGGTGAAAAGGTCCCGGCCGATGTCGTCGGTCCCCATGATGTGCGTAAGCGACGGCGGCTTCCTGAACTGGGTCGTGTCGATCGCATCGAAGGGGTACGGGGCGATCCACGGCGCGAGTGCGACCACCAAACCGAGGAAGAGGAGCACCGCCCCGGACGCGAGGGCCAGTTTGTGACGTCGGAACTGAAGCCAGAAGAGTCGCTTCTGCGAGACGACCGCGCCGGACCGGCCAAACGGACCCGGCGACGATTGCGGGTCCCGTCGCCTCCGTTCGGCGAGCGTGCTTCCGCTCATTTGTAAGAGATCCGCGGATCCAGCCAGCCGTAGGCGACATCCGCGATCAGGTTGAAGAACACGACGAGGAACGAGCTCATCATCAGGATGCCCATCAGGAGCGGGTAGTCACGCGAGAACATCGCCTGCACGAACAGGCGACCGATGCCCGGCCACGCGAAGATCGTCTCGGCGATGACCGCGCCGGAGAAGAGGCCGGCCAGGTCCAACGCCATGATCGACACCACTGGGATGAGTGCGTTCTTGACGGCGTGCCGGGTCAGCACGATCCGCTCGCGGAGGCCCTTCGACCGCGCCGTTCGAATGAAGTCCGCGCGGATCACATCCAGCAGTGACGAGCGCATGTAGCGCGACCACCCCGCGATGTGGCGAATGGAGAGAACGACGGCAGGAAGGACGAGATGCTTCAGTTGATCGAGGATCGAGCCGTCGCCGATCGTGTCGCGGCCGGAGGTCGGCAGCCAGCCCAGGTTGACCGAGAAGACGAGCTGCAGGATCAGGGCGAACCAGAACACCGGCATCGCGATGCCCAGGAATGACGCCGTCGTGGCGGAGAAGTCGAACAGGCTGTACTGGCGTACCGCGCTGTACACGCCGAGTGGGATCGCGACCACGGCCGCGAGGACGAAGGAAACCGACATCAGCTCGAGC
>DASWCR010000050.1:0-5227 GCA_036389995.1 Candidatus Limnocylindria bacterium
ATACCGTTCGTGCTGGTGCAGCACGACCTCAAGCGGCTGCTGGCGTATTCGTCGGTCGAGCACATGGGCATCGTCGCGCTGGCCGTGGGGATCGGCGGACCGCTTGCGCTATTTGCCGCTTCGTTCCATATGTTCAACCACGCGCTCGCAAAGTCGACCCTCTTCGTGGTTGCGGGCGCCTTGGGTCAGCGTTACGGCACGCTGCGCCTGGCGCGACTCCGCGGCGCGATCGAGGTCGCTCCGCTCCCCGCGCTTGGCCTCGTGATCGGCACCCTCGCGATCACCGGGACGCCACCGTTCGCGCCCTTCGCGAGCGAGTTCGGGATCGCGCAGGCGGGCTTCATGGGGAGACCGAGCGCGCTCGTAGGTGCCGTCGTTCTGCTCGCGGGGACCGCCCTCGTCTTCGGCGGCATGCTTTTCCACGTCCTTCGAGTGACACTGGGCGCAAGCCCCGAGCGTCTGCGAACGGCAGCGTTCCCTTTCGCGGCGTCGTTCATCGGATTACCCCTCGCGGCGCTGCTGGTGATGGGGGTGTGGCTACCGCCCGGGCTGCGCGACGGCTTTGTGGCCGCGGCGGGCGTGCTCGGGATCGCACCTTGATTGAGATGCTTCGTGGTCGATTCCCCGAGCGCGTCGTCGAACGTGACAACGTCGCCAACGCGATCCGTGTGGCCGTTCCGGTCGAGGCACTCGCGGAGACATGTGGTGCCCTCGCGCGCGAGAGGCAGGCCCGACTTGTCGTGATGACGGGTACCGACGAACGCGAGCGCGGGCGCGGCTACGGTCTCTATTACCTGTTCACGCTTCCGAGCGGCGAGCTCGTCTCGATCGAGGCCCAGGTCGACCCCGCTCGACCCACGTTTCCGTCGGTGACTCGAGTGGTTCCGGCGGCGCACTGGTACGAGCGCGAGGTGAAGGACCTGTTCGGCGTTGATCCCCAGGGGCATCCGGATCCGCGACGTCTCGTTCTCCATGACGACTGGCCGCGCGGGTTGCATCCGCTTCGGAAGGATTTCGACGCACACCGTGCCGTCGCGCGCGAGCCGCACGCGCATGGAGCCGTCACCGGCGTGCAAGGAGATGGCGTCATGGAGGTGCCCGTCGGCCCGATCCATGCCGGGATCATCGAGCCAGGGCACTTCCGTTTCGGCGGAGTCGGCGAGCTGGTGTTCCAGCTCGAGGCGCGGCTCTTCTACACGCACCGCGGGATCGAGAAGGCGGCCGAGGGTGCCAGCGTCGACCGGGTCCTGTTCCTCGCCGAGCGCCTGTGTGCCGCGTGCTCGCTCGCGCACGGGGTCGCGTACTCGCAGGCGATCGAGGCCCTCGCCGCTGTCATGCCGAGCATGCGCGCGCGGCTCATTCGCAGTGTCCTCCTCGAACTTGAGCGCCTTTACAACCACGTTGGCGATATCGCGAACCTCTGTGCGGGTGCCGCCTTGCAGCTCGGCGTCTACCAAGGCGGGATCTTGAAGGAGCGCTTGCAGGAGCTGAACGCGGCGTCCGCGGGTCATCGCTATCTCTTTGGCGTCGCCTGCCCGGGGGGTGTGAGGCGGGACCTCGATGGCGCGGCGCAGGAGCGCATAGGGAAGGTGCTTGGCGCGATCGAGAGCGAGTTTCAGTCCTACCTCGCAGCGCTCCTCGAAACCGAATCCTTCATGGAGCGTTTGACCGCGACCGGAGTTCTGGCTCACGACGTAGCGGAGGAGCTCGGCGCCGTAGGTGTCGCCGCGCGCGCGAGTGGAGTCGCCTGCGACGTGCGCGCGAGCCACCCGTACGCCGCGCTCCGTGAAGGCATGGTCACGCCGGTAGTGCGAAACGAGGGTGACGTGCGCGCTCGAATGCTCGTTCGCGCGGACGAGGTCATCGCATCGTTCCGTCTGGTTCGTGAGCTGCTGGCGGAGCTGGCGGAGATCCCGCCCGGCGATCTCGCAATCCCGGTCGGGCCCCTCGCGCCAGACCGCTGGGCGATGGGGATGGTCGAGTCGCCGCGCGGCGAGAACGTGCATTGGCTCATGACCGGAGCGCGGGGGGAAATCACCCGATACCGGGTCCGATCGGCGTCGTACAACTGGGCTCTCGTCCCGTTTGCCGTCGTCGGCAACTTGCTTCCGGACTTCCCGCTCATCAACAAGAGTTTCGAGCTCTGCTACGCGTGTCTAGACAGGTGAGGAGCTGATGCTGTCGCTCCTCCGGCGGCGTTTGAGGCTACGCACCGTGACGTCTCGCTGGCCGGTCGTTCCACCGCCGCGCTTCGGTGAAGGGCAGCCCGTCTACGACGCGGCCCGATGCGACCTGAACGCGGCGTGCGTTCAGGCGTGCCCGGTGAACGCGATCCGCGTCGACGCGGAGTTCGTCCTCGATCGGGCGCGCTGCATCTCGTGCAGTCGTTGCATCGAGGCATGCCCGACAGGGGCTCTCGCCGCGGGTCTCGTATTCGTCCCGCCGGCGCGCTCGCGAGGCGAACTGCTTGAGCCGCCGCGCCCTGACGCGGCAACGGCGGGGGAGGATCTGGCGCGTCGGGCGTTACGCGTCCTCGGGCGGTCGCTTCAGGTCCGCCACCTGGACTCGGGCTCGTGCAATGGATGCGATTGGGAGATCAACGCGACGACGAACGCGGTGCACGACATCCAGCGTTTCGGAATCGACTTCGTCGCCTCTCCCCGCCACGCCGACGTCCTTCTCGTAACCGGGACAATGACGAGGGGCCTCGAGCTCGCCGCGCGGCGAACCTATGACGCGATGGCCGAACCGCGTCTGGTGGTGGCGGTCGGCGCCTGCGCGGCCAGCGGCTCGCCTTATCCGAACGGCTACGCGTCAGGCGAGGGCGCGGCGAGCATCCTCCCGGTCGACGTATTCGTTCCCGGTTGCCCGCCCCGACCAGAGGCCATCATCGAGGGACTGCTGCTGGCGGTGGGACGACTCGCCGGGTCAAAGTGAAGATGTCCGTAGACTCGTGATTGAGTTTCTTCGGAAACTCATCTGAGAGTGCGGGGGCTCCGGTGAGTCCCTCGGTCTTCAAAACCGTTGACGGGGCGTAGAACGTTCCGTGGTGGGTTCGACTCCCATGCACTCTCGCCGATCGTGACCTCAGAGGAACTCGCCTCCGAACTCGAGGCTGAAGGGCTCGACGAAGCCGCGGCCGCGGAGCCCGGCCGTACGTCCGCATGGTCGGCGCTCGAGCATCGCGATTTCCGCCTTTTCTGGATTGGCCTCGTCGTCTCGAACATCGGGACATGGATGCAGCAGTTCGGCCTCGGCTGGCTCGTTGTCCAGCTCGCGATCAAGGACGGCGTCCCGCAGCTCGCTCCGTTCTATCTCGGCCTCGTTGGCCTTTCGCGCGCACTGCCCGGGATCGCGTTTGGCCTGTTTGGCGGGGTGGTCGCCGATCGCGCCGACCGCCGGCGTTTGCTGCTCGTCACGCAATCGAGTGCGGCGGTCTTCGCGGCGATCCTCGCGTACCTCGCGATCTCGAATCAGATCAACATCGTCGAGATCGTTCTGATCAGCGCGCTCAACTCGATCATCTTCTCGTTCGACGCGCCCACACGCCAGGCGATGGTCCCGCGTCTCGTCGATGACAAACAGCTCATGAGCGCGATCGGTCTGAACTCGGCCGCGTTCAACGGCGCGACGCTGGTCGGGCCGCTCGTCGGTGGCGTCCTGATCATTCCGTTCGGCGTCGGCGGCCTCATGCTGATCAACGCGATCTCATACCTGGCGATCGTCGCGGCCCTCCTCCTGATGCGTCCGCAACCGGCGATCGATTACGGCCCGCGTCTTTCGCTGCTCGAATCGATCAAGGAGGGTCTCTCGTTCATCCGTGGCGATCCCGTGTTGCTGTGGGTCGTCGTGCTCAGCATCGCGACGGCGCTGTTCACGCGGCCGTACATCCAGCTCCTGCCGGCGGAGGCGCAGCTTCTTGGGGTCGGGGCGGTCGAGCTCTCCTGGCTCCTCGCCGCATCCGGCGCCGGCGCGCTGGGTGGTGCGCTCGTGACCGCGTCGCTCGGCGGATGGAAGCACCGGGGCGCGCTTCTCGTGGCCGCGGCATTCGCGCACGGCACGCTGCTGATCTTCTTCGGCTTGCAGCACACGGTGATCGGCGCGCTCGTCTTCGTCGGGCTGACGAGCCTCGCGGTGATGGTCTATTTGGGAATGGCGAACACGCTCATGCAGACCCGCACCCCCGACGCGCTGCGGGGACGGGTGATGAGCGTGCAGACAATGGTCTTCATCGGGTTCATGCCCCTCGGGCAGATGGTCCTCGGATCGGTCGGGACGCTGGTCGGGATAAACAACGCGTTCTTGGTCGGCGGTGTGATCGTGACCTTGCTCGCAGGCTATGCGGCGCTTCGTGTCAGCGCGTTACGCGAGGCGGTTGCGACAGCGAGGCCGCGCGCGGCGACGACGACGGGCTAGCTCGGACGGGGCAGAATCGAGCGAGGCTTCGGAATCGCGCGCTCGCCGCCCTTGCGTCCGGCAGTCTTCTTCAAGACTCCGACTCGCTCCTGATAGCAATGCGCGCAGAGCATCGCGTCCCCGACAGCGAGCTGGATGTAGGCGTCCGACCCACAGTCAGCGCAACGCCCTGGTGCGGCCCTATTCATGATCAGCGGGGCTGCACGATTACGGCCACAAATCTCGCTCAGAAGCCGCGTTGACAAGAGTCCGCGGCTTCGAGTACGCTCTAGAACATCCGTTCTAACACCTGAATGTGGCCAGCAGCAGGGCTGAAAACGGACGGTTCGCGAACGTCAAGGGGAGCGATGTGGCAGCGAACGGACTGGCCGGTGCTATGGCGCGCATCGAAGGACGCTTTGGCGTACATGCGCTTGCGCGTGGACACACAAGCGAGCGCCATCGCAGCGAGCTCGTCATCGCGACGAAATCGTCACTCGATCGTGTCATTGGCGGTGGCCTTGTCGCTGGCGAGCCCATCGCCTTCGTCGGTCCACCGAGTGTGGGAAAGCTGCAGCTCGCCCTCCGCGCGACCGCCTCAGCACAGGCGCAGGGCGGGATGGCCGCATGGATCGATCCGACGGCGTCGTTTGATCCGCTTGCCGCACAGCGGGCGAACGTCGATCTCGACCGGCTCGTCGTCGTGCGCGCGCGCGGCACGGGTCTCGCGCTCGCGGCAGCCGCGGCGCTGCGCAGCGAGGGCTTCCGTCTCGTCGTTGTCGACGTCGGCGACCCGGCGTTCGGTGGGGTGAATGTCGATGACATCGCGCCG
>DASWCR010000051.1:0-7087 GCA_036389995.1 Candidatus Limnocylindria bacterium
GGGTATCCCGGAGGCCTGCGGTCGGAGACGCTGGAGCAGCTTCTTGCCCGGCGACCCGAGGAAGTCGTCCGCCGCGCGGTGCGCGGCATGCTCCCGCAAAACCGGCTCGGCGAGCAGATGTCGCGCAAGCTCCACGTGTACGCGGGTGCCGAGCATCCGCACGCCGCGCAAAAACCTGAGCCGATCGCGAAGGAGTCCGAATCATGAAAGCGTTGCCGTACTTCCAGGGCACGGGGCGTCGCAAGACGTCCATCGCGCGCGTCCGGCTCGTTCCGGGTGAAGGCGCCGTGGTCGTGAATGGAAAACCGCTCGACGACTACTTCGCTCGCGATGGCGCGACCGACCAGGCCCTGCTGCCGTTCACTGTCACCAGCACGGCACGCCGCTTCAACGCCATGATCAAGGTCGAAGGCGGGGGTGTGAGCGGCCAGATCGGCGCGATCGCGCACGGCATCTCGCGCGCACTCCTCCAGGTGGACCGGGAGCACCTCCCGCTGCTGCGCAAGGCCGGTCTCTTGACGCGCGACCCGCGCGCCAAGGAGCGGAAGAAGCCCGGTCTCAAGCGCGCCCGAAAGGCGCCTCAGTTCACGAAGCGCTAGCCCGAAGGCGAGCGCGGAGCGCAGACTAAGGCGATGGCTTCGAAGGACTTCAACTACCAGGTCGCTCTCAAAGAAGGTCTCAAGAGCCTCGAGCAGGGACGCCTGCGTCAGGCCGAGCAGAGCTTCAAGTACCTGGTCGACAAGTTCCCGGGCGCCGAGGGTGGCTATCGCGGCCTCGCGAAAGTGCATTTCGAGCAGGAGGACCGTGCGGGAGCGCTCCGCGTCCTCCGCGATGGTGCGGCCGCGCTTACGAAATCTGGCGATCGCTCGGCGGCCATCGGTCTTCTCCGGCAAGCTGTCGTCCTGGATCCGGGCCACCTCGCCACGCACCGCCGTCTCGCCGCGGCGCTCGCGCTCGCCGGCGATACCGATGCTTCGGTCCAGGAGTACGCGCGCTTCATCCGTGACCTCCGCGATAACGGCGAGAGGGAACGCGCGAAGAACGAGGTCGCGTGGGCGAAGGGACAGCTTCGCGGCGTAAGCGGTGTGTCGACGCTCGACGCGATCGCGGACGGCACGCCCGCGGTTCGCGATGAGCCGGCCGAGGAGCCGTCGCGGGAGACGACGCGCTTCGCCGAGCGCGAAGGCGGCACCGCGCTCCGACCGCAGGCCTTCGACCAATGGGCGATGCCGCGTGCGGAACCGGCGCGTACGTTGACACCACCGCCCCCGCCTCCGACCGCAACGCCTTCCGACGACCCGTGGGCAGCCCCGCCGCCGGTCACGCCCCAGCGGACCACGCCCGAAAAACAAGAACGCGAGATCACGCTCGAGAACGATCCCTGGGCATCGAGGAGGGTCGCGCCGCCGCCGATCGCCAGCTGGACGTCTGACCACCAGATGGCGGACGACGCGACGGAGGAGGCCGCCAAGCTCGACACGGCCGCGACAGAGATGACCGCTGAGGAGACCGCTGCTGAGGAGACCGCCGCCGCAGAGGCCCCGGCTCCCGAGCCTCCCGCTCCCGAGCCAACGCCCACGCGAGACAGCTGGATCGGCCCTCCCGGGAACGGACAGCCGACGGCGGTCGACGATCCCGTGGCCGTCGAAGCCGCCGCGGCGCGTTATCTCGCGACGCGGGACCCGCGAGCCGCAGGCATGGCGCTCGAGGCTGTGCGCCACTACATCGAAGAGGGATACCTCGACGCGGCGTCGGACCTGCTGCTCCAGCTGATCGCCGCGGGAGTCGCCGGTCACGACGCACAGCGTCTGCTCATCGACGTCGTCCGGACGCTTGGCAAACGAGAGGTGGCGAAGGCAAAGTGCCAGCTGCTCGCGCACGCGCTGCTGCTCGACGGACGCAATGACCTTGCCGCGGAGGTCGAGGCCCTGGCGCTGGCTGACTGATGGACGACATCAAGAAGTGGGTCAGCGATTTTCTCAACATCCTGACGAAGGGTCAGCCGTTCGGTTGGAACAATGTCCTCGACGTCCTCATCGTCGCCGTCTTCGTCTATTACGTGCTGCTCCTCATCCGCGGAACTCGCGCGGTTCAGCTGCTCATCGGCGTCATGGTCCTGGTGCTCATTTACTTCGTCGCGTCGTACCTGCACCTCACCCTGACGACCCTCCTGCTGCAAGCCCTCTTCGCCGTCGCCCTCATCGCGCTCGTCGTCGTCTTTCAGCCTGAGCTGCGACGCGCCCTCGGCCAGATCGGCCAGCTCGGCCCGCTCAATCGGCTTCTCAATCCGGGAAGCGAAGAGGAACTCGAGGGCATCGTCGACGAGCTGGTCCGCGCGGCACTCCTCATCAGCGAGGCGAAGCACGGCGCTCTTATCGTTCTCGAACGGGCGACGGGCCTCCAGGATTACAGCGAGACCGGCGTTCCCGTGAACGGCAAGCTCACCGCGGAGCTGCTGGCGTCGATCTTCATGACGCGCTCACCGCTGCATGACGGCGCGGTGATCGTGCGCGGTGGGCAGATCCTCGCTGCCGCGTGCCTGCTTCCGCTCGAGGAGAACACCGACCGCGGCGCGCACCGGTACGGCATGCGACACCGTGCGGCGCTCTCGATCAGCGCGCAGACCGACGCGATCGTCGTGGTCGTATCCGAGGAGACGCAGGCGATCTCGATCGCCGCCGGCGGTCGCATCATCGGCGCGCTCGACGAGGAGCGGCTGCGACGTGTGCTCTCGTCGCTTCTACGGAGTCGGGTCCAGCCGCTTCCGTTCCGCAGCAAGGCCTCCTGACCGTGGCGCGTGTTCCTGCGCCGGCTCGACCGCTCCTGCAGCGACGGCGCATCGATCTCCGCCGCGTCGCGACCGCGGACCTTCCGCTGAAGCTCACCGCGGTGCTCATCGCCCTCATCTTCTGGGTCGTCACTTTTGTGAGCGCTCCGCCGACAGAGATCGTTCAGGACTACGGCGGCCGCGTCGCGGTCGAACGGCCCGACTCGGTTCCCGCCGGTTACGTGCTCCAGGGGCAGCTCGGTGACGTCGGCGTCAGGCTTCGCGGCACCGCTGCCGCACTCGCGAACGTCGTAGCCTCCGACCTTCACGCGACGCTCGACCTGCCGCTCGCCGACGTGCACAACGCCGATCCGCAGGACATCCCCGTGCGGGTCGAGGTCGCGACGGCCGGCGTGAAGGTGGAGAGCAGAGCACCCGCCACCGTGACCGTGCGCATCGAGCCGATCACCTCGCGCGACGTCGCGGTGCAGGCGCGTTTCGCGAACAATCCGCCATCGGGAACCTTCGCCGGCGATCCCGCGATCACGCCGAGCCAGGTCCGTGTCAGCGGTGCCGCGAGTCAGGTCGCGCGCATCGCGGCGTTGTACGCGACGGTCGGATTCGGCGACGCCGTGACCGATCTCGTGCAGAGCGTGCAGCCGCGCGCCGTCGACGCATCGGGCGCGACGATCGACGGGCTCACCGTCGATCCCGCGGTCGTTCAGCTGACCGTCCCGGTCCTTCCGACCGCGACCACCCGAACGGTCCCCGTGGTGCCCGCGGTGCGCGGCGCGGTCGCGAGCGGCTACTGGATCACGCGTGTCACGAGCGACCCGACCGTCGTCACGGTGCGCGGCGAAAGTGCCGCGCTCAGCGCGATCGACCAAGTGACCACCGCGCCGATCGATGTGAGCGGGCTTGGCTCGGACAAGACGTTCCAGGTCGCGCTGCTGTTACCGGCCGAGGGCACCTCGCTCGTCAAAGCCGCTCAGGCGACCGTCACCGTCTCGGTCGCCCCTCTCACCGGAAGCCGTTCGTTCCCGGTCGTCGCGGTGCAGGCCTCGGGTCTGGGTAGCGGTTTCGTGGCGGAGTTCGATCCGCCGACCATCAGCATCGTCGTTGCGGGTCCCGTACCGGCACTCTCGGGGATCACGCCGGGACAGGTCGTCGCGACGGTCGACGCGACGGGCAAAGGACCAGGCACGTACCCGATGGATGTGGTCTTCCGGACCCCCGCAGGGACCACGGCCCAAAGCGTGCAACCAACCCGAGTGACGCTCACCATACGAACGAGGTAATCAGGAACCGTTTGACCAGGCTGTTCGGGACGGATGGCATCCGAGGCGTCGCGAATCTCGACCTCACGCCGGAGCTCGCGCTTCGGCTCGGTCGGGCGGCCGGCCACGTCCTGGGCGGGCCGGGCCACTCAGTGGTCATCGGCCGCGACACCCGCCGAAGCGGCCGGATGCTCGAGAGCGCGCTCGCCGCCGGGCTCTGCTCGGTGGGCATGGAGGTGCGCCTGGTGGGGCACATTCCGACCCCCGGGCTCGCCTATCTCGCGAAGACAGATCAGTTCGTCGCCGGAGCGGTGATCAGCGCGTCGCACAACCCGGCGCCGGACAACGGCATCAAGTTCTTCGACCACCGCGCGCAGAAGCTTGCCGACAGTGTCGAGGACCGGATCGAAGCGCTCATGACCGGGGACGACACGCTCCCTCGCCCGACCGAGGGCGGCATCGGCCTCGTCGGTGACTCGCGCGGCCTGGTGAGGGAGTACGAGACCTTCCTCGTTTCGAAGGCGCCGCACCTCGACGGCATGCGCATCGCTCTGGACTGCGCGAACGGCGCGACCTATCGCGTCGCGCCTGCGGTGTTCGCGCAAACGGGCGCGGAGGTCCTTTCGTACTTCGACAAGCCCGACGGTCAGAACATAAACGAGGGCTCAGGCGCCACCGCGCCGGAGGCGCTCCAGCGGCTCGTCGTTGATAACAAAGCCGACGCCGGTTTCGCATTCGATGGCGACGGCGACCGCGTCATCGTCGTCGACGAGCGCGGTCGAGCGCACAACGGTGACTTTGTCCTTGCGCTCGTCGCGCGCCACTTCGCACGCCACGGCCAGCTGAACCCGAAGATCGTGGTCGGCACGGTAATGACGAACGGTGGCCTCGAGGCCATGCTCGCTCGTGACGGTGTCCGGCTCGAGCGTACGCAGGTCGGGGATCGATACGTCTGGGAAGCCATGGAGCGACTCGGGGCTCAGTTTGGCGGGGAATCGTCGGGACACGTGATCTTTCGCGAGTACTCGACAACGGGCGATGGCATCTTCACCGCGCTCGAGGTCTTGCACCTCATGCGCGCCGAGAGACGCACCCTCGCGGACCTCGCCGATGAAATGCAGTTCTGGCCACAGGTGACGCGCAACGTGAAGGCGGCGCGGCGCCGTGAGTGGGAAGCGAACGATGCCTTCCGCGCCGCAAAGCGAAGCGCCGAAGCAACGCTCGGAACGACGGGCCGTCTCCTCGTCCGGCCGTCCGGCACCGAGCCGGTTCTGAGGATCACGGTCGAGGCCCAGAACTCCACCGTCGCCTCCAGCACCGCGGAGATGCTGGCCCGCGTCGCCGAGAAGGAGCTCGTCTAAATGTGTGGGATCGTCGGCTACGTCGGGCCGCGTGAGGCGCTGCCGCTCCTCATGGGTGGCCTGCGGCGCTTGGAGTACCGGGGCTACGACTCGGCGGGCGTCGCGGTGCAGGAAAACGGGACGCTCGAGATCCTCCGGGCCGAAGGCAAGCTCGACAACCTCGCCGCGGTCGTCACGACGCATCCAGCCGCGGGGCACACCGGGATCGGTCACACGCGCTGGGCGACCCATGGTCGGCCGAGCGAGCAGAACGCGCATCCGCACGTCGACTGCGGCGGGGTGACCGCGGTGATCCACAACGGGATCATCGAGAACTTCGAGATGCTCAAAGCGCCACTCGTCGCGAAAGGCCATCGCTTTACCAGCGAGACCGATACCGAGGTCGCGGTGCATCTTCTCGAGGATGAGCTCGCGCAGGGCAGCACGCTCGACGAGGCAGCCCTCGCGGTGCTGCCGCGTCTCGAGGGCGCCGCCGCGCTGGCGTTCATCTCGGCGAAGGATCCCGGGAAGATCGTGGCGGCACGGATCTCGAACGCCGGCGGTGTGATCGTCGGATACGGCGAGGGCGAGAACTTCCTCGCGTCGGACGCGCCCGCGCTCCTCGAGCACACCCGCAGGGTGAGCTTCCTCGACCACGGCGAGGTCGCCATCATCACGAAGGACGCGGTCAGCTTCCGGGCCATCACGGGGGAGAAGATCGACAAGAAGATCGAGACGATCACCTGGGATCCGATCGCGGCCGCGAAGTCCGGATACAAGCACTTCCTGCTCAAGGAGATCAACGAACAGCCGCGCGCGATCTCGGACACTCTCCTCGGTCGCGTGGAGCGATCGAGCGGCCGTGTCGTCTTCGACGACAACCTGAAGATGGACGACACGTTCGTGCGGGGGATCCCACGCATCAGCTTCGTCGCGTGCGGGACGGCCTCGTATGCGGCCCTCGTCGGCAAGTACCTGATCGAACGACTGGCGCGCATTCCGTGCGACGTCGAGATCGCGAGCGAGTACCGCTACCGGCAGCCGGCCGTCACGAAGGGGCAGCTCGTGGTCGCCGTGACGCAGTCCGGCGAGACCGTCGACACGCTCGCGGCGATGGAGGAGGCGAAGAAGCAGGGCGCGAGGCTTCTCTCCGTGGTGAACGTCCTCGGCAGCCAGGCAAGTCGCGTCTCCGACGACGTCATCTACCTCCATGCGGGACCGGAGATCAGCGTCGCGTCGACGAAGGCGTATGCCGCGATGCTCGTCGACCTTTACCTCTTTGCGATCTTCCTCGGGCAGCGTCGCGGGACCATCGACCAGGAGCGGTCGCGGAAGCTGCTCGCGGAGGCATTCCATTTGCCGACGCTCGTTGATGCGGTGCTCCGAGAGGAGCCGAAGGTCCGCGCGCTCGCCTACCGCTACCACGCGGCGCGCAACTTCCTCTTCCTTGGCCGCGGGGTGAATTACGCGACCGCGCTCGAAGGCGCGCTCAAGCTGAAGGAGCTCTCGTACATCCACGCCGAGGGCACCGCCGCCGGCGAAATGAAGCACGGCACGAACGCGCTGATCGACGAGGACCTACCCGTCGTCGCGATCGCGCTCAAGGACTCGGTCTACAAGAAGATCCGGTCAAATATGGAGGAAGTCCGAGCGCGGGCGGGTGTAGTCATAGCAATAGCGACGGACGGAGATGACGAGATCAC
>DASWCR010000052.1:0-10729 GCA_036389995.1 Candidatus Limnocylindria bacterium
TCCGGCAATTTCTCGATCGCCGACGTGAGCTGTGCGAAGACACGGCGTGACTCGGCGAGCGTCTCTCGCACAGACTTATCGCGATCGCGCGCGTGGAACCACGCATTGATCTCGTCGTCCTCATGCAGATCAGCCGGCCACTCGTGCGCGGGTTCGGGTTGTCCGTGCGCGACCGCCTCGAGGCGCCCGACGGTCCTCCGCCGCCAGGCCGCGAGGTGCGCGACGATGTCCTTGATCGACCAGGCGCCGGCGACGCCGGGCTCGTCCATGCGGTCCTCGCCTATCGCGGCGAGGAGGCCTTCCCAGTCCTCGTTCTCTGACCTGAGCTGCGCTAGGAGATCAGTTCGACGCATCGTTCGCCTCCGTCGCATCACCAGTTGATTTCTTCGTCGACCGTTTCTTCACCGGCGCCTTGCGCTTCGGCTTCGCGGCCACGGCGGGCTCGTCGGCCGGAGGGCTTTCGATCTCCGCGGCTGGTGCGATCTGATCGGTCTCGTCAGTCCCGCCCTCGGCGGCCTCAGCGGGCTCGGAAGGGTCCGGTTCGGAGCGATCCTCCGGAGTCTGCTGCGGCTCGTTCTCCCATCCGCCGTTGTCCTGTGTCTCCGCCGGCTCTTCCGGTCGCGGCGTGCGCGTCTGCGAGGGTGCGACATCGCGCCGGCGCTGCCGGAGCGCCTCGTACAGCATCACCGTGCCGGCCGCGGCCGCGTTGAGCGAGCTCACCATTCCTTCCATCGGGAGGCGGACCGCCTGGTCCGCGCCCTCGAGCACAAGGCGACGGATCCCCTCGCCCTCGCCGCCGATGACGATCGCGGTGGGTCCGCGGTAGTCGACCTCGTCGTAGAGAAGATCGCCGGACTCATCCGCCGCGACGACCCAGATTCCTTTTTCCTTGAGCGCGTCGATCGCCTGGCGGAGATTCGCGACGTCCGCGATGAGCAGGTGCTCGCTCGCACCGGCGCTCGTCTTGGTCACCGCGGGCGTGAGCCCGACGGCGCGGTGATGCGGGATGACGACGCCGTCGACGCCTGCGCCCTCGGCCGATCGCAGCAGCACTCCGAAGTTCTGCGGATCCTGGAGCGAGTCGACGACCAGCACGAGCGCCGGATCGGACAGCGTGTCGAGGTGGAGCAGGAGCTCGTCGAGCTCGACGCCAGCCTTGCCTTCAACGATCGCGACGACCCCTTGATGGTTCTCGACCGGCGAGAGCCGCGCGATCTCCATCTTGTCGGTGAAGCGAACGAAGATGCGCCGCTGCTGCGCCTCGGCGATGAGCTCGTTCACCGGGCCGGTGCGAACGTTGCGGTCCTGCGAAACATAGAGCCGCCGGATGTTGCGCCCGGCGCGGATCGCCTCGAGGATCGCATGCGGACCCGCGATGGGCTCCCCCACCGGTTCGTGCGACGGCGCGGCCTTGTGCGGGCCGGCGGTAACGCGGCGAATCGCATCGCTGTACCGCTGCTCCCCGCCCCGGCGCTGACGCCATTGCCCACCGCCCTGCGGGGCGGGACTTGGTCCACCGGCGCCACCGCGCCAGCCCATCGGACCGCGTTGACGCTGCGCCTGACGACGCTCGTAACCTGCGAGCTCGCGCGACTGCTCGCTCTCTTCACGCGGGGGGAATTGCTGCGGACGGAACGGCGGTGCCCCGAATTGCGGGCGCGGCGCGCCGAACTGAGGACGTGGCCCGGCGTAGGGCGGACGAGGTGCGCCGAAGCCGGCCCCGCCACCTCGGCCCCGGCGGCCGCGCCGCCGGCGTCGTGAGCCGTCCTGATCGCCAGACTGCGGGGGCGGCGTCGGTCCCGGCTCGCTCGGCCCGGATGCTGGGCGTGGCCCGGCGTTGCTTGCGGGCTCGCTCGCGGGCTCGTGCCCGCCCTCCCCTGTCGCCTCGTTGTCGGTGCGCTCTGATTCGTCCATGGTCATGCTCCTTTGCGACCGACGCGCTCCCAGCGCGTCCCGTCCTTGGTGTCCTTCACCTGAATGCCGAACCGTTCGAGTAGCTCTTTGCGCAACGCGTCGCTCTTGGCGTAGTCGCCGCTCTTTCGTGCGGCCTCACGCTGCTCGAAGACCGCGCGTTCTTCGCTGCTCATCTCGTCCTTCGCCGCCGCCGCGGCCTGCAGCGACAGTCCCAGGACGCGATCCATATCGAAGAGCATCCACAGCGCGCGCTCCTGCTCGTCTGTATCGACCATCGCCGCGAGCGCGAGCGCCTTTTCCGCCGCCGCGAGCGCCTTCGGCGTGTTCAGATCGTCCGCCAGTGCGTCACGGAACTCGCGGGTGACCGCGTGTTCGCCCTCAGGCTCCGCGACGCGGCCCTGCGTCGCCGCGTACGCGGCACGGATGGTCCGCCGCCAACGCTCGAGCCTCGACTGTGCAGCGTTCATGCCCTCCCGGGTGAAGTCGAGACCGTTGCGGTACCCCGCCCCGAGCGCGAGGAGCCTGAACGCGAGCGGGTCGTAGCCCCACTCGGCGACATCGTCGAGCGTGAGGAAGCCGCCCTTCGACTTGGCCATCTTCTCGTTGTCGACGCGAAGGAACCGCACGTGGACCCAGTAGTTGACGAATGGCTTTCCCGTGGCCGCTTCCGATTGAGCGATCTCGCACTCGTGGTGCGGGAAGAGATGGTCTTCGCCGCCGGAGTGCAGGTCGAATGTCTCGCCGAGGTACTTCATTGACATGGCCGAGCACTCGATGTGCCATCCCGGATTCCCGCGGCCCCAGGGCGAATCCCATTGCTGGAGGTCGCCGGCCTTGGCGCGACGCCACAGCGCGAAGTCCGACGGATGCCGCTTGTTCTCGTTCACCTCGACGCGCGCGCCAGCGATCCGCTGCTCCGGCAACTCGGCGTTCAGGCGAGTGCCGTAACCGCGAAAGGTCGTCACGTCGAAATACACGCCGTCCGCGGCAACGTACGCGTTGCCCTTCGCGATGAGCCGCTCGATGAGCGCGATCATCTCGGGGATGTGGTCCGTCGCCTTCGGGATCACGTGCGGGTCGAGGACGTTCAAGCGGTGGCGGTCCTGCATAAAGAGGCGCGTGTACTCGTCGGCGATCTGGAGCGGCGTTTTGCCGGCGCGCTCGGCGCCGAGGGCCATCTTGTCGACCCCCGCGTCGGCGTCGTCGACGATGTGGCCCACGTCGGTGATGTTCATGACCTGCTTCACGCGGAGCCCGAAGTACTCGAATGTCCGACGAACGACGTCGGCGACGAGGTAGCTGTACAGATTGCCGATGTGCTGGCGGTCGTAGACCGTCGGGCCGCAGTTGTACATGCCGACTTCACCGGGACGCAGCGGCACGAGCGGCTTCACCGATCGCGAGGCGCTGTCGTAGATGCGGAGGTTTCCGGATTCGGGCCGCTGGATCAGTTCGTTCTCCTTGGCGCTAGTTCGTCGCGAGAGCCACCACCAACGCGGCGATCGCATCGCCGGCACCGATCTCGCCCAGGCCGTCGTTCGTCTTGGCCTTGACGCTCACGCTTTCGAGCGTGACGGCCAATCCGCGCGCGATCGCGTGACGCATCGCGGCGACGTGGGCGCCTAAGCGGGGCGCCTCCGCGATGATCGTCGCGTCGATCGAGACGACGGCGTAGCCCGCCTCGCGGATCTTCGATCCGACCTGGCGCAACAGCTCCTGGCTGTCCGCGCCAGCGAAACGCGGATCGTCGCTCGGGAAGTGCGATCCGAGATCGCCGAGGTTCGCCGCTCCGAGGACCGCGTCCATGACCGCGTGGAGGAGGACGTCACCATCGGAGTAGCCAGCGAGCCCCTTCGGGTGCTCGATCGCGACACCGCCTAAGACCAGGCGGCGGCCCGCCGCGAGACGGTGAATATCGTACCCGAGGCCGGCCCGCTGCGGCACGGCTAGCGGATCTGCAGCGCGGGCATGCCGACGAGGCCCTTCGCAACCAGTTCCCGCGCGTATCCGAGGTCTTCCATGGTCGTGATCTTCAAGTTGCGGCGCTCGCCAAGCACCATCCGCACCGGGAGTCCCGCGGCGCGCACGGCGGCCGCGTCGTCGCCGAAGGACCGATCCGCAACTGCGACCCGGGCGCGCTCGAGGACCTCGCGCTGGAACGCCTGCGGGGTCTGCGCCGACCAGAGGCCTTCGCGCGACACCTCTTCTATAGCGACGCCCGCCTCGTCCGCGCGCCGCACCGTGTCCGCGAGCGGCAGCCCGGCGACGGCCGTCCCTTCGCGTCGGGCGATCTCGACGCAGCGGGCGAAGAGCGACGGAGGCACGAATGGGCGCGCGGAGTCGTGGATCGCGATCACGTCGGCGTCGTCCGCCGCGGCGAGAGCCGCCCAGCTCGATTGCGTTCGTGTTTCTCCGCCCGCCACCACGCTCGCCTCCGGCGCGCGCGATCGGACGATCGCTTCGATGGGACCGCGCGGTACATCCGGGCGCACGACGATCACGATCCGCTCGAACGCTCCTGAGGCGATGGCCGAGGCGAGCGACCACACGAGCACCGGGTGACCGCCGAGGTCAGCGGTGATCTTGTCCGTCCCCGCACGCGTCGAGCTGCCCGCCGCGAGGATGGCGCAGACCGCGCCGCTCTTAGCGATCGATGGCACGAGGCCGGCGAGTCTCGGTGACCTCACCTTTCGGATGGCCGAAGATCATGCGGCCACCGACCGTCTGAAGGACTCGCATCACGGTGACCGAAAGCTCTGATCCGATGTGCCTCGCGCCGTTCTCGACGACGACCATCGTGCCGTCCTCGAGGTATCCGACCGCCTGTGCGGACTCCTTGCCCTCCTGGATGACGCGCACGGTGATCTCCTCCCCCGGCAGGACGACCGGACGGACGGCTTTCGCGAGGTCGTTCATGTTGAGGACGGTGATTCCTTGGAGCTCGGCCACGCGGTTAAGGCCGTAATCATTGGTCATGATCGGCACGCCAAGGCTCTTCGCTAACGTGACCAGCTTTCCGTCCGCGCCCGTTCCCGCGGGGTCCTCCTCCGATAGCTCGACCTTGACGGTCTCCTCTTTCTGCATCTTCGCGAGCATTTCGAGACCGCGGCGCCCGCGTTCGCGGCGCGAGCCGTCGGGCGAGTCGTTGAAGTACTGGAGCTCCGCGAGAACGAACTTCGGAACGATGAGCGTGCCGCGAACGAAGCCGCTCCGGACGACGTCCGCGATGCGGCCGTCGATGATGATCGACGTATCGAGGAGGACGCGCGCGTCCGCGGTGCTGCGACGAACGCCCCGTACGCCCTGCGCGAACGCGCTTAGATCGTTCCGCTTGACGGCACCGGCCGTCGCCCCGATGACACCGAGCACGACCGCCGTCACCAGCGGTGCGTAGCGCCCTATCTCACCAGGAAGGAACGAGAGCGGAAACGCGAGAAAGAGCGCGAGCATGAGCCCGATGGCGGCCCCGAACGCACCGCCGATAAGATCGCCCGCCGAAGCCGCGCGGATCCGTTCCACGACGATGGCGGCGGGCATGACCGTGACGTATGGCGCGCCGAGCCATCCCAGGATCGCGCAGGCCGTCGCGAGAAGAAGAACGACGAGGACCTGGTTGTTGGCGGGCGTGACCTGGGTGACCTGGAGGAGATTTGCACCGAGAAAGAATCCGAAAACGAAGCCAATGAGAGCTGCAACAAGACGGATGAAGGCCACGATGACTCCTTTCTCTGTTGATGCGGCGGACGCGCAAACGTACGCCGGGATGGATGGAAGAACATGCGGACGAGTCTAAGACCGCGCTGCTAGCGTTCTGGCGATGGATGACCGCGCGTTACGGATCAGCGTCCTGCTTGCCGCCCACGTCATTTTCCTCTCCGCGGGCGCTCTTCGGATCATCCGCGGCCAGCGGGGACACCTCCTCCGCTCCCACGATGCGTGGTGGCTCCAGTACTACCCGCCACTCGTCTGGGTCCCGTTCGTCATCGCGTACTTCTTCCCCTTTCCTATCGATCTCCCGATGCCCGTGCGCCTCGCCGGCCTCGCGATCGCGATCGCGTCAGCGGTCTTCGCGGCCTGGGCGATGTGGTCGCTCGGGAAGAGCTACGGCATCCGCATGGATCTCTTCGAGGGTCACCGCCTCGTGACGAGCGGGCCGTATCACCTGACGCGCCACCCGATGTACCTCGGGATCGTTTCGTTCCACGTGGGCGCGACGGTGGCGATGGAGAGCCTCGCGCTTCTCATGATCACCCTCGTCTACGTGATCCCGTTCACCGCCCTGCGGATCCGTGCGGAGGACAGCGTGCTCGCGGCCCGGTTCGGTGACGAGTTCCGCACGTTCGCGGGGAGTGTCCCCGCGTTCGTGCCTTTCACGCGCTAGCGGTCCGCTACATCCGCCCGCTCGAGCGCTTCGCGTAAGGACGCGACCCCGCTCACCTCGAGGCCCGTTCCGTTGAGGTCGGACATGCTGGCCGACGGTACGACGGCCCGCTCGAACCCGAGCCGCTCCGCCTCTTTGAGGCGCGCGGCGATCCGCTGTACGCGCCGGAGCTCGCCACCCAGCCCGAGCTCGCCGACGAACACGGTGCGCGGATCAGCCGGGCGGTCGCGTAACGCCGATGCGACCGCGACGGCGAGCCCAAGATCCGCCGCGGGCTCGCGGATCCGGAGACCGCCGACGAGGTTTACGTATACATCGTGGCTCCCGGCCGAAAGGCCCGCGCGCTTCGCGAGCACCGCCAGGAGCAGGAGGACGCGCTGCGGATCGGCGCCGTTCACGGTGCGGCGCGGGAGCCCGAAGCTCGTCGGCGTCACAAGGGCCTGGACCTCCACGAGAAGAGGCCGCGTCCCTTCGACGGTGGGCACGATGACGCTGCCGGCGACGCCGCGGCTCCGTTCTTCGAGGAAGACCTCCGACGGATTGGCGACCTCGCGAAGGCCGTTCTCGGCCATCTCGAAGACGCCGACCTCGTCGGTCGAGCCGAAGCGATTCTTCGTCGCGCGCAGGATGCGGAACGCGTGGAAGCGCTCGCCCTCGAGATAGAGGACCGCGTCGACGATGTGTTCGAGGACGCGCGGCCCCGCGACCGCGCCCTCCTTCGTGACGTGGCCGACGAGGAAGATCGGGACATCCTCCCCTTTCGAGAGCTCGAGGAGCCGCGCCGTGCACTCGCGCAGCTGCGAGACTCCGCCGGCGGCCGACACGATCGCGTCCGAGTTCATCGTCTGGATCGAGTCGACGACGGCGAAGATGGGCCGCACCTTTCGAATTGCCTCGATGACCGAGCCGAGATCGGTCTCCGCGAGAACCAGGATGCCGTCGCTGGCGATGCCGAATCGACGCGCGCGCATCTTGATCTGCGCCGCCGACTCCTCGCCCGATACATAGAGGACGGTGCCCTTGGTCGCGAGCGCGGCCGAGGCTTGCATCAGAAGGGAGCTCTTTCCGATGCCCGGATCGCCGCCGAGCAGGACGCACGACCCCTGTACGATCCCGCCGCCGAGCACGCGGTCGAACTCACCGATGGCCGTGACCATCCGCTCCTCTGCGTCGGCGGGCACGTCGCCGAGCGCGATCGGTTCGCGTGGCGCGCGCGCCAGGCCCCGGCCCTTCGGCGGCGCGACGACGCGCTCCTCGACGAACGTGTTCCAACCGTCGCACGACGGGCAGCGTCCGACCCACTTCGGCGACTGGAACCCGCACTGCTGGCAGATGAAGGCGGACTTCGGACGAGGGGGCATCCAAGCAAGTATCGGCCCGAACTTGACTTGGGCGGATCGTGCGCTGGACTGGCGGCATGGAGCTCGACCCGCACGTCCTGCACGTGGCCATCCGGTGGGTTCATGTCGCCGCGATGGCCACGGCGTTCGGCGGTGCGATCACGGTCCTCGCGCTTTCGACACGCCCCGGCACCGACGCCGCAGGGGCTGTCATCGCCGTCGCCGTCCGCTACGAGTGGCTGTTCTGGGCTGCGGCGGGGGTGCTGGCGATGACCGGCATCGGCAACCTCGCCGCATTCGGCGCCGCTCTTTTGGGGCCGGCGACCGACTGGGGCGCCACGCTCCTTCTCAAGCTCGGCTCGGTCCTCGCGCTGGTCGTGCTTTCGCTCCCGCGCACGCTCGCCGTGGCGCGCATCAGCGCCTCGACCGGAGGGACCGCACTCGGCTCGGTGACGACACTCCGAAATCTGTACGGAGCGACGAGCGGAGCCTTCGCGGTGATCCTCGCCCTCGCCGTGTGGCTCGCGCACGGGTAGCCCTATGAAGCTCGTCACGTGGTCGCTCGCGACATTCCATGCGACGGCTTTCGTCCTCGCGATCGTGCTGTTCGCGTACTCGCGCGATGCGCTGGGCGCCGGGCTCAGCGGTCTGAACACGTTCGTCGGCCTCGGACTTTTCATGGCGCTCTGGGCGACGACCTACCTCACGACGTCACGGGCGGTCAAGGGCCTCGATCTCATCGGGTCCGCCCGCGACCGCGGCGGATACCCGTGGCGTGCGCTGCGATGGGGCGCTGCTAACGGCATGTCCTTTCTCGCGATCCTCGGCGTCGTCGCCGTCGTCACCGCGATCTCGAACACCCGGCCGGAACAGGTCGCGTCCGGGATCCTGGTCCCGGCGCTGTTCATCGCGCCGATCGCGCTCGTCGTTTCGGCGGCCGTCGGCGGGGCGGTAGGCGCCTTTTTCGGGATCATCGACCTCGCTCTGTTCGCCCTCGCCGGCCTCACCGGTAGGTAGGCCGACCGAACGGCCTAGCCTGCGAGGTCGAAGTCGTCCGGGACGATGTGTATCCAGGTCAGCCCCTGCTTCAACGGGATGACCTCGCCGGCCGAATCCGTGAACCGGTACATGTCGGACGTTCCGCCGCGAGTCCACGTGCCGTTGAAACGCTTGCCCTCGCGAAGGATCACGACCGCTCCCGTCCCCGTCGAACGAAAGTCGACCGACGGCGCACCGGTCACGTCGGCGGTGCCGGGGATCTCCTTCACCTCGGTCTTGATGACGACCACGTTGTCGGGCATGACTTCCTTCTTCGCGTCGGCATCCATCGTGGCTTGGCCGCCCTGTGTGCGGCGGTACGCACCCGCCGCCGCGTCGAAGGTGTACGTGACCTTGCCGGCACCCGTGTACGGGATGGCGAGCGACATCGCTTCCGTACCGACGGCCTTGCCGACCAGCGCGTCGAATTGCAACGCGGGCACGTCGACGCGAGCGCGTCCGGCATCGCCCGCCGCGTCGCGGATCTTGCTGCCGGATGTGTACGCGTTGTACGGCGCGACCTTGCCCGCGACGCGCTCGAACGCGTCGGCGTGCTGGAACTCGTCGATGTCAACGAACGATCCGTTCTTGGCCGCGTCGCGCACCATCTGTGTGACGGACTCGGAGGCACCAACGTGCGCGAGGATCGCGTGGAGCGCCGGGAGGTAGTTAAGGTCCGACTGCCGCGCGCTGCGCACCGGTCCGACCTTCGACGGATCCAGCGACTGGAACACGAGCGCGTAGCGCGTGATGCCGCCTTCGACGGGGATCTCGAGGACGAGATCGGCCTGCGCCATCCCCGACTGCGGTCGCGCGGATGGGTCGTTCGCGACCTTGATCACGAGCGGACGTTTGTGGATGGCATCCCCATCCGGTGCCGAGGTGCCGCGGAGGGGCCACCAGTTGGCGACCTTGGCCGCCGGCGCAGCGACTTCGCCAGCACCACCGGGCGCGCCGCCCCCGCACGCGGCCAACAGGAGGGTGAACGCAATAAGGATTGCCCGCATGGCCGAGGGGATGCAACCGTTATGCCGCGGGGAGAGAGCGCTAGGGCGCGACGGGCTCCGGCTTGCGCTCTTCGGTCTGGGTCCTCTCGATGACGAGCTTGCCTTCCACCGGGTTGATCGTGACCGTGTCGCCCGCGTGGAACTTGCCCTGGAGCAGCATCTCCGCGAGCGGGTCCGCGATCTCGTTCTGGATCGAACGCGCCAGCGGACGTGCCCCGAAGTTGGAGTCGTAACCGACGGTGGCGATGTGATCCTTCGTCGCATCCGTCACAACGAGGGTGATCTCTTGCGAGGCGAGCTGCTTGCGCACGCCCACGAGCTCGAGCTCGACGATCTTGCGGATCTCCTCCCTGTTGAGGGGCTGGAAGACGACGGTCGCGTCGATCCGGTTCAGGAACTCCGGCCGGAAGAACCGCTTCATCTCTTCCATGACGCGTTCCTTCATCCGCTCGTACGCCGCCGTGATATTCGGGTCGTCCCCGCCCTCGGACTTCGCGCGGAAGCCGAGCGCGGATTCGCTCTTCAGGAGCTTTTGCGCGAGATTGCTCGTCATGATCACGATCGTGTTGCGGAAGTCGACGCTGCGGCCCTTCGCATCCGCGAGCCGGCCTTCGTCGAAGACCTGCAGCAGCATGTTGAAGACCTCAGGGTGCGCCTTCTCGATCTCGTCGAGGAGGATCACGCAGTACGACTTGCGGCGGACCGTTTCCGTGAGCTGGCCGCCCTCTTCGTAACCGACATAACCGGGCGGGGAGCCGACGAGGCGCGACACGTTGTGCCGCTCCATGTAGTCGGACATGTCGATCTTCACCATGTTCTCTTCGCTGCCGAACATGAACTCGGCGAGAACGCGCGCGAGGTGCGTCTTACCGGTACCGGTCGGTCCTACGAAGAAGAAGACACCGATCGGCCGGCGCGGATCCTTGAGGCCGGCGCGAGCGCGACGGACCGCCCGGGCGATCGTCGTGACCGCGATGTCCTGTCCAATGACGCGACCGTGGAGCGCCTCCTCCATCTTCAGGAGCTTCTGGGTCTCCTCTTCGGCGAGC
>DASWCR010000053.1:0-9501 GCA_036389995.1 Candidatus Limnocylindria bacterium
CTCACGACGACGAAGGGCGAGCTCGCCAACGCGACGTTTGGCTTCGCGTCGATCCTCCTGAAGTCGCTCGAGCAGGCGACCCCGCAGCACATCGCGGCGGCGTTCGACCTTCCGGTCCCGACGTTCCGGCGCGAGATGGAGCCGACGTACAAGGCCACGCGCAAGCCGATGCCCGACGAGCTGCGGCCGCAGTTCGAGCGGTGCAAGCAGCTCCTCGAAGCCTTCGGCATCCCGATGTATTCGCTCCCGGGGTTCGAGGCCGACGACGTCATCGGCGCGCTCGCGCGGCAGGCCGCGGCGAAGGGACTCGAAACGATCATCGTGTCGGGGGACCTCGACCCGCTCCAGCTTGTGACGCCTCACATCAAGCTGATGACCACGCGTCAGGGATTCCAGAACACCGTCATCTACGACGAAGAGATGATCCGGCAGCGGTACGGCCTGCGGCCGGACCAGATGGTGGACTTCAAAGCGCTCAAGGGCGACGCGACCGACAACATCCCGGGCGTGCCCGGTGTCGGAGACAAAACGGCGGCGAAGCTCATCGCGGAGCGCGGAACTCTCGAGGGCGTGTACGCCGATCTCGGCACATACACGCCACGGTTGCGCGAAGCCCTCGCCGTGAACAAGGATCAGGTCTTCCGCAGCCGCGAGCTCGCCACGATCGTCACCGACCTACCCGTGACGCTGGAGCTTGAGCGCACGCGCCGGACCACCTATGACCGCGCCGCCGTGCTCGATCTTTTCCGCGACCTCGAGTTCCGGAGCCTCGTGCCCAGGCTGCCTCCGGCGGACCAGAACCTCGCGGCGCCGCCGCCGACCCCGTCCGCCCCGGTCGTGGTGCGTGGCGGGCAGATGCAGCTCGGTCTCGAGCCCGCGCCCGCCTCCGCGCCACCTGTCGACACCGCGCTCGTCGCCGATGTCGACACGGATCAGGTCGCTGCGGAGCTGCGCAGGGCCGGCGCGTTCGCCGTCCACGCGGACGTCGATCTGTCGGGTCGTCACCCGCTGCTCGTCGGCCTCGGCCTCGCCGCGGGGGAGCGGGCGTGGTACGTGCCCACACCCGACGGCGTCCCCGGCCCGGTCGCCGCGGTGCTGCGGGATGAGGGCGTTCCCAAGACCGCGCACGACGCCAAGACCGCCCGCCGCGCGCTGCGCCGCGCCGGGACGGACATCGGCGGTCTTTCGATGGACACGATGATCGCGAGCTATCTCGTCAACGCGAGTCGCCGCTATCACGCGCTCGAGGACCTCGCGGCGGAGCGGCTGAAGCTGGAAGTGCCAGTCCTGCCGGTGCCCGATCGGAAGGACCCCTATCGGACGCCGACGCTCGACGAGCGTCTCGCGCGCGCGGGCGCCGGCGCTGTCGCGGCGGCTCGGCTCGGCGAGCAATTCGCGGACGAGCTCGTGCGGCTGAACCTCGAGCGTCTGTATCGCGACGTGGAGCTTCCGCTCGTCGACGTGCTCGTCGAGATGGAAGAGGCCGGTATCGCGGTTGACGTCGCGTACTTGCGCAATCTCGGTGAGGAGTTCGCGCGTGAGGTCGCACGGATCGAACAAGAGGCCTTCGCCGCCGTCGGTCACGAGTTCGGTCTGAATTCTCCGAAGCAGCTCCAATCGCTCCTGTTCGAGGAGCTGAAGCTCCCCCGCGGGCGCCGGACCGGGACCGGCTTCTCGACCGACGCGACGGTGCTCGAAGAGCTTCGCGGGGCGCACCCGGTGATCGACAAGGTCCTCGAGTACCGCGAGATCGAAAAGCTGCGGTCGACCTACGCGGAGGGCCTCGGTGGGCTCGTCGACCCCGAAACGCGGCGCGTGCACACGACGTTCGAGCAGACCGTCGCCGCGACCGGGCGGCTATCGAGCCGCGCTCCAAATTTGCAGAACATCCCGATACGCACGCCGCTCGGCCGTCGCATCCGCCGCGCGTTCGTCGCGGGCTCGGCGGACCGGGTCCTCGTCGCCGCGGATTATTCGCAGATCGAGCTTCGCGTCCTCGCCCACGTGTCGCAGGATCCCGCGCTTCTCGACGCGTTCCGCTCCGGTGCCGACATCCACCGACGCACCGCCGCGGCGGGGTTCGGCGTTGCCGAAAGCGCCGTGACGCGGGAGCAGCGCGATGTAGCGAAGATGCTCAACTTCGGGATCATCTACGGGATGAGCGACTTTGGCCTCGCGTGGCGGATGCAGATGCCGCGCGAAGAGGCGCAGCGCTTTATCGACGAGTACTTCAAGCGCTACGGCCAGGTCCGCCGGTACGTGCTCGAGACGAAAGCGTTCTGCGTCGAGCAGGGCTACGTCGAGACACTCCTCGGGCGGCGCCGCTACATCCCGGACATGACGAGCCGCGTGAATGCGGTGCGCAACGCGGCCGAGCGCATGGCGATCAACATGCCGATCCAGGGCACGGCCGCGGACATCATGAAGATCGCGATGGCGCGCGTGCACCGCGCGCTGCACGAGAGCGACCTCCACGCGCGCGTCCTCCTGCAGGTGCACGATGAGCTCGTCGCCGAGGTGCCGCGGCTCGAGGTCGAGCGGATGGCGCGACTCCTCGGCGACGAGATGAGCGGGGCGTACGAGCTCGACGTGCCCCTCATCGTGGACGTTCGCGCCGGACCGAACTGGGACGAGATGCAGCGACTCGAGGTCCCCGCCACCGCGAATGCCTGATCCTGTTCAATCTCTCGGCTTCGCCGAGGAGACAAGCTCATGGCTGGTTGTTTCGCTCGTCGCGGCAAAGCCGCTCCTCGCTCATGCCTGAACTACCCGAGGTCGAGACCATCGCGCGGCAGCTCCGCGGGCTCGTAGTCGATCGCACGATCAGCGAATTCGAGTCGCGGTGGGTCCGCCTCACCGAGCCGGAGCCGGCCGAGGTGGTCGGCGCGCGGCTGCGCGGGCGGCGCATCAGCGACGTGCGGCGCCGCGGGAAGTTCGTGGTGTTCGATCTCGACGGCGGCGAGGCCCTCGTCGTCTCGCTCCGCATGACCGGCAAGCTTCTGTACGGAGTGGCCGACGTCGATGAGCGCTACATCCGCGGGGAGATTCGTTTCGAGGACGGGACCGCGATGCGCTTCTCCGACACGCGCAAGTTCGGACGCATGGCGGTCATCGATGCGGCGATGCTCGATGGGAACGGGGACGTTCGCCGTCCGAGGATGCCGCTGCATGCGTCGCTCGGGCAGGAGCCTCTCGCGCGTGGCTTCACGGTGGCGTGGCTACGCGCGCTCTTGCGCCGCCGCCCTCGCGCGGCGATCAAGGTGCTGCTCCTCGATCAACGCGCGATCGCGGGCATCGGAAACATCTACGCGATCGAGGCACTCTGGCGCGCGCGGATCCATCCGCTTCGGAAGGCGGGCTCGCTGCGCGCCGAAGAGATCGCGCGGCTGCACGAGGCCATCCGCTGGGCGCTCCGCAAGGGGATCCGCCTCGGCGGTGCGTCACCGAGCGATTACGTCGACGCGCGCGGGAATAAAGGACGCATGCAGCGCGAGTTCCAGGTCTACCAGCGCGCAGGCGAGCCGTGTCCGCGCTGCGGTCGCGCGATCGTGCGCACGGTCGTCGGCGGCCGCGGCACTTTCCATTGCCCGCGCTGCCAGCGGGCGCCCCGACCATGAGCGTCCTTTCCGTCCAGGCGGTCGCCAAGCGCTTTGGCGAGCGGCTCGTTTTCAGCGAGGTGTCCTTCCGGCTCGCGCACGGTGACCGTGTCGGTCTCGTGGGGCCGAACGGGGTGGGGAAGACCACCCTGCTGCGCGTCGCCGCGGGCTTCGACTCCGCTGATGCGGGAAACGTCGCTCTCGCTCGCGGGACACGCATTGGCTTCATGGAGCAGGAGGTGCTCACCGAAGCGACCGGGACGGTCGAAGAGCATGCGCTCGGAGCGGCGGCGCATCTGCGCGAGCTCGAGGCTGAGATGCATGAGCTCGAGCCGCGTCTCGGAAGCGGTGACGAGGACCTCCTCGAACGATATTCCGAGGCGCAACACCAGTTCGAGCACGCCGGCGGCTATGACTTCGAAGCAACCGTCGGGAGGGTCCTCGGAGGGCTCGGCCTCGACGCGCTCCGTGACCGTGAGGTCGCCACGCTCTCCGGTGGCGAGCGAACGCGCCTCGCACTCGCGCGCCTTCTGCTAGACGACCCCGACCTTTTGTTGCTCGACGAGCCGACGAACCATCTCGACGTCGCCGCGCTCGAATGGCTGGAGCGGTTCCTTATCGAGCAGGACGAGACGATCCTCGTGAGCAGTCACGATCGCTGGTTCCTCGATCGCGTCACAGGCCGCACGCTCTCGTTCGAGAAGGGCACGGTCGTCGAGTACCGCGGGGGCTACTCGTCGTACGCGCGCCAGCGCGCGGCACGCGAGGCGGCAACGGAAAAGTCGGCGGCGCGCCAGGCCGTCGAGATCGAGCGCACCGAAGAGTTCATCCGCCGTTACGGCGCGGGGCAGCGTTCCAAAGAAGCGCGCGGTAGGGGTAAGAAGCTCGCTCGCGTCGAACGCATCGAAGCGCCGGAGCGTGCGCAGAAGCACGGCTGGCGTCTCGAGGCCGCACATCTGGCCGGAGACACGGTCGTGCAGACAACGCCACTCGCGGTCGGGTACAGCGAGCCGCTCGTCCGCACCGGGATGCTCCGCGTCGCTCGCGACGCACGCATAGCGGTCGTCGGTCCGAACGGGGCCGGGAAGACCACGCTCGTGCGCACGCTCGTCGGCGACCTCGCCGCGCTGGAAGGGTACGTGCAGTCGGCACCCACGGCGCGGGTCGCGTTCCTCGCGCAGGCGCAGCTGGAGTTGACCGGCGACGATACGGTCCTCGACACCATGAAAGTCGCGAGCGGAATGACCGACGCGGAAGCTCGCGACCATCTCGCGCGTTTCCTTTTCAGAGGGGACGACGTGTTCAAGAGTGTCGGAGTGCTCTCAGGCGGCGAGAGAAGTCGCCTCGCGTTGGCGCGTCTCGCCGCGCTACACGCAAATCTTCTCGTGTTGGACGAACCGACCAACCACCTCGATCTTCTCGCTCGCGAACAACTCGAATTAGTTCTCCAAAACTTCGAGGGAGCCCTGCTCTTCGTCTCGCACGACCGTTACTTCATCGACAAACTCGCTACAGAGATCTGGCCAATAGAGCAGGGCGTGCTGAAGCGATTCGAAGGGAACTGGTCCGGCCTCCAGCGCCTGCGGGCTTCGGGTACGGACCTTCCGATGCCTGAGCTGCAGGCCGCGGGTGGCACCGGCGAGCGGGTTGTGCGCGAGCCGCGGGTGCCCCGGGGCCCCAGTCCCGCGACCGCTCCGCGGTCGCGGAAAACTGGGGAGGGTGCGGCGAGCGCGCAGCCCCGAGCCGGTGACAGGACCCGCGGCGACAAGCTCAGAAGCAACGCGAAGGCGTCGCCCCTTCGGAGAGTCAGCGGCATGCGGGCGCTGGAGGCAAGGATCGGTGCGATGGAGCTTCAGCTCCGCCAGCTCTCCGACAAAGTGAGCCAGATCGCGCAGAGCGGGAATTACATGGAGACGCGGCGTGTCGGCGAAGAGTACGCGTCGCTCGAACGCGATCTGAGGACTCTGTATGACGAGTGGGCGAAGGAGAGCGAGAAGAGCGAGTGACAGCGTTCGTCGTGGGACTCACTGGGCCGATGGGGGCGGGGAAGTCGATGGTCGCAGCGATGCTGCGGGAGCTCGGCGCGAAGGTGCTCGACGCCGACGCGCTCGTGCACGACGAGCAGCTTCGCGGAACCGTTGGCTACAGCGCGATCGTGCAGACCTTCGGGACAAAGGTGTTGGGCGAGGACAAGGAGGTCGATCGCTCGAAGCTCGCGGCCGAGGTGTTCGGCGATCCCGCGAAGCTCCGCCGTCTCGAGCAGATCCTCCATCCGCGAGTGATCGCCCGCGTGCTCGAAGCGCGCTCGATGCTGCCGGATGACGCGGTGCTCGTGGTCGAGGCCATCAAGCTGCTCGACGGCGAGCTACGCAAGGCGTCCGACCGCATCTGGGTCGTCGTGGCCCCGCACAAGCTGATGCTCGAGCGGCTCGCCTTACGTGGAATCGGTAAGCGCGAGGCGGAGCTCCGCCTCGCGCAGCAGCTCACCGAGGACCAGTTCCGGGCAGCCGCGGATGTCGTCATCGTGAACGACGGCGACCGCGAACGGACGCGCGAGCGTGTGCGTGACGCCTGGCTAGAGGTCCGCCGAGCTAGGGCGTGATCTTCTGCGGGATGTAGATCTTCCAGTCAGGCTGGATGTTCGAGAAGCTCGCGCCTACCGTCCCCGTCGCGCGCTCGTCTTTCGGTGCGCGCAGCAGGAGTTGGACGACGCCGCCCGATGCCTGCATGTAGCCGATGCGCTCGGCCGTCGTGGCGTCGGTGCGGATCACGTAGACGGCGACGTTCCGCATGAGGATCGGCACGCGCTCGAGGACGATGCGCGCAGATGCGTCGGTCGAGTTCACGGCGGGGTTCGGGTTCTTGAAGAGCTTGTCCGGGCTTATGTTCATCGTGAACAGGACGTCGACGATGTCACCCGGCTGGATGCTACCGCCGGCGGCCTGAGCGTCGGCCACTGTGATCGACATCGCGCGGTAGCTCGGCGAATTTGCCAGGGGCGCGCCGTCGGCCCCGAGGGAGGCGGCGGGAAACACGACGAAGACCTGACCGTTCGCGCCGCCCAGCTTGGTCGGAAGGATCGGCTCACCTACGGAGATCGAGGTGATCGTGATCCGCCCCACGACGTCCTCGGACCTCGTGAGGGCGGCCGGGGGAACGACCTCGGTGTTCATCTTGACGAGCTTGAGGTCCGCCGCGGTGATCTGCGTCTTCGGCGGGATCTCCCGAGCGGCGACCACGATGCTCGAGGTCGGGATCGGGGCGGGGGCTTCGGATTTGGCCGTGTTGGCGACGAAGAAGGTCGTCGCTCCGGCTCCGACAGCGAACAAGAGTCCAACAATCAGCACCAGCCGGGCGCGGCGTCGGGATCGATCTTCCACTATTACCTTCCTCTACGGCCCTTTTGTATGCGGTATGGGTCGGCGGCGACTGTAGCAACGGCTTACAACTGAACGGGACTCAAACCGGTGTTGATGCGCGACAATGGGAGCAGCTGCGGGCGGCAATTTCGTACCAGAACGCCTGTTCTAGAATGAGGCACCCATGCCCCATGGCGACACGCTCCAGGTCCCACTCGACCGACCGGCCGCGAAGGCGCCCTTCCGGCTTGTTTTGCCTTGGGATCTCGCCGGCGACCAGCCCACCGCGGCGGCTGGCCTCACAAACGCGCTTACAGGGGGCGAGCGTCACGTAACGCTTCGCGGTGTCACCGGTTCGGGCAAGACGGTGACGATGGCGAAGGTCATCGCCGATGCCGGGCGGCCGACGCTCGTGCTCGCGCACAACAAGACGCTCGCCGCGCAGCTTTACGGAGAGTTCAAGGAGTTCTTCCCCGAGAACGCGGTCCAGTACTTCGTCTCCTACTACGACTACTACCAGCCCGAGGCGTACATCGCGCGGAGCGACACGTACATCGAGAAGGACAGCTCGCGCAACGAAGAGATCGACCGGATGCGCCACTCGGCGACGCGGTCGTTGTTCGAGCGGCGCGACGTGATCATCGTCGCTTCGGTCTCGTGCATCTACGGCCTCGGTGCACCGGTGGACTACGGTGCGGTGACCGTCCGATTGAAGAAGGGCGAGCGCGTCCGGCGCGACACCGTGCTCCGGCATCTCGTCGACATCCAGTACGAGCGCACGAACACCGATCTCGTGCGGGGCAAGTTCCGGGTCCGTGGCGACACGCTCGAGGTCCAGCCCGCGTATGAGGAGCTCGCCGTTCGCGTGGAGTTCTTCGGCGACGACGTGGAGCGGATCACCGAGCTCGATCCCCTGACCGGCGAGGTCCTCGCGGAGCGCGACAAGATCGACATCTATCCGGCCCGGCACTTCGTGACGCCTCGCGAGAAGCTCCTAGAGGCGATCAAGGACATCGAGGCCGAGCTCACAGAGCGCCTGAAGGAGCTCGAGGACGCGGGCCGGCTGCTCGAGGCGCAGCGGCTGCGGCAGCGGACCAACTTCGATCTCGAGATGCTGCGCGAAACCGGGACGTGCGCGGGTGTCGAGAACTACTCGCGTCACCTCGCGCGCCGGCCCGCCGGAAGCCGGCCGTGGACCCTTCTCGATTACTTCCCGCCGGACTTCCTCGCGTTCGTCGACGAGTCCCATATCTCGATGCCGCAGGTGCGCGGCATGTACTTCGGCGACCGCTCGCGAAAGGAAATCCTCGTCGACTACGGCTTCCGGCTCCCGAGCGCCCTCGACAACCGGCCGCTCACGTTCGCGGAGTTCGAGCAGCGCCTCGATCAGGCCATTTACGTATCCGCGACGCCTGGGCCGTACGAGCTCGAGCATTCCACCCACGTCGTCGAGCAGATCATCCGGCCGACCGGCCTCATCGATCCACAGATCGAGGTGCGCAAGACCGAGGGGCAGATCGACGATCTCCTCGCCGAGCTCAACGTGCGCGTCGAGAGGGGCCAGCGCGCGATCGTCACGACCCTGACCAAGAAGATGGCCGAGGACCTCGCCGACTACCTCCGCGAGATGGGCGTCAAAGTGCAATACCTCCACTCGGAGATCGAGACGCTGCAGCGCGTCGAGATCCTCCGCGACCTTCGCCTCGGCGTGTACGACGTGGTCGTCGGGGTGAACCTCCTCCGCGAAGGCATCGACCTTCCCGAGGTCACCCTCGTGGCGATCCTCGACGCGGACAAAGAGGGCTATCTGCGGTCGGAGGGTTCGCTGATCCAGGTGATCGGACGGGCCGCCCGCCACGTTGAGGGCCGCGTGATCATGTACGCCGACCGCGTGACCGCGTCGATGAAAGCCGCGATGGACGAGACGGATCGTCGCCGTGAGATCCAGGTCGCATACAACACGGAACACGGCATCGACCCGCAGACCATCGTCAAAGCCATCCGGGACATCGGTCTCCGTCTTCGTGACGTCGCCGATGTCGAGGGCGTCAACGAGAAAGCTCGACGACCGCTCGCCGCCGGCTCCCTGCCGAAGGACGAGCTCCTGCGTCTCATCAAGGACCTCGAGGGCCAGATGAAGCGGGCCGCCAAGGACCTCGAGTTCGAAAAAGCGGCCCTGCTTCGCGACGAAGTCGTCGAGCTCCGCGGTCTCATGGTGCTCGAGCAGGGGCCTGAGAGCCTCGAGGCCTCGGCGGAGCCTGTTGGCACGACGGCACGGGTCATCCGGGCGGGTGGCCGGCGCCGCCGGCAAGGCCCCTAGGGCATGCTCGTGGGCGTGCTCACGGCACTCGGCGTCCTCGGCGCGATCGCCTTGCTCGTCGTGCTGTTCCTGCAGCGCGGCCGCGATGGCATGGACCTCTCGCTCGGGGGCCTGCTGCGCGTGTACCTGTACCTCGCCTCGCTCGCCGGCGTGATCGCATTCGCGATCGGCCTTGCCGGGATCATCTCGTTCGTCCTCGCTGCGGCGTTCGGCGTTGATGTGATCT
>DASWCR010000054.1:0-5997 GCA_036389995.1 Candidatus Limnocylindria bacterium
TCGCCGCGGTCGCTGCGGTGGTGCTCGCCGCGGCCGGGGTCATCACCGTGGGGGCACTCTCGATCCGCGCCGCGGCGACAAGCGGCAACGCGAGCGAAACGGACCTCGCGATTCCGGCGCTCGTCGGTACGGCGGTGCCACTACTGATTCTCGCGCTCGGATGGCTGCGACTGCGCCGACGAATGACCGCGATCGTCCTCGCGTTCACCCTCGGTCTCGGGACGAACGTCGTCTTCCTCGCGCACGCCGTTCCGGCTGCCGCGGTCACGGATAACTCCAGCGTGTTCACGTTCCGCAATACGTCGAGCTTCGGAACTAAGGACATGGTCCAGAACTACACACCCGCGGCGGGCACGGCGGCCACCTGCCCAGCGACCCTCAGCGCGAACTGGACCTGCGGCTTCACCTCGGACACCTTCACCACAGGCCAGACGATGAACGCGGGCACCGCCCAGGCAGACCTCTATCTCGAGAACCAGGGAACGCCCACGAACGACTACAGCAACGGATACACCTTCGTGTCCGCAGGGTCGGTCTCGTCCATCGCGCTGACGAAGATGGCAAACCTAGTGAGCGGCGACGTGATCATTGCGCACATCTCCCTGCGCTCAGGCGCGGGCACGATCACGAAGCCATCCGCCAGCTGGAATCTCGTGGATCGGATCGACAGCAGCACGGTGACGCTGGCCGTCTACAGCCTCGTCGCCGGATCAAGCGAGCCCGCAAGCTACACGTGGTCATGGCCCACGGCTGTGAAAGCCGTGGGCGTCATGCGGAATTTCTCCGGCGTCGACACGAGTGCTCCGGTTGACGGCCACGCCGGCTCGACCGAGAGCAGCGCGAGCACCACTCACGTCGCGCCCAGTGTCACCGCTGCGTACGCCAACGAGATGCGCGTCGTGGGCATCGCCGACGCTTCGAGCGGCGTCTGCAACACGATCAGCGGATGGAACTTGACCTCGGGCGGCTCCTCGGGCGGCGGTGGCGGCAGCGCCCAGGTCAACGGGAGCATGTTCTACTCGACGACGTCGCCCGCGATCGGCGCGACCGGAACGCTTACCGCGACCTGCGGCAACGACATCGCCGCGACGCATCAGCTCACACTGAAGCCGTCCCCAACGCCGAGCTGCATCGCGACTGTGACGCTCAAGAAGACGACGCCGATCACCCTGCGCGCGTCGACGACCACGAGCCTCAACGGTGGGACGAGCCTCGTGATGAATACACCGGCGGGAACCGCGCAGAACGACTTCATGTTCATGTTCATCGGTTACAACACGGGCGGCGCGACGATCACCGCGCCGACCGGATGGACGCTCTATTCGTCGAACAGCAGTTTCGGCACGTACCTCTTCAGCTACAAACGGATTGCCGGTGCCTCCGAACCTGCCAGCTACACATGGACGCTCAGCGCGACGAATACGGTCACCGCGTGGGAGGGGTCGTTCATCGGCGTCGACACGGCGGCGCCAAACGACGGTGTGAACGGTTCCGGAAGCGGTGGCACGAGCACGACAACGCACACAACGAACATCACGGCTGCGAACTATCCCAACGAGATGGTCCTCGCGGTCTTTAACCTGGCCGCGACCGGAACGCTCTCGGCGCCGGCGGGGATGACCGCGGACGGATCGGTCAGCGCGGGCCCGACGAACCCGAACACGCTCGCGGTCTTTGAAGGACAGCAATCCTCGACGGGAACGATCGCGGCGAGAACCAGCACGAGCTCGGTCTCAGCGAAGGATGCCAACGAGATCTTCTCGTTGAAGCCGATTGCCTCGAACACCACGACGCTTGGGACCGCGACGACGACCCTCGGATCGATCACAACGCCGACGCTGCGCTCGATCTCGATCCCGATCTCGGCGGCGGCGTTCGCGACGGGCGACCAGCTCATCTTTGAGCTGAGCGTGCCGAACGACGCGGCGAACTGCGGCGTGCGCCTTTCTTACGACGAGGCGACCGTGCCGTCGACGCTCACCGTCGCGACGATCGTCCCCGAGGGCGTGCTCGGCCTGCTGCTTCTCGCACCTGCGCTGCCGTTCGGCGCGCGGTGGTGGAAGCGGCGGCGGCCGTGATGCATCGCCGCGGATTCGCGATCGCCTCGGCGCTCGCCGCGCTCGGACTTCTCGCGGTCGGCGGGCGTGCGATGGTCGTCGTAGATGGAAGCGACCAGATTTCAGCGGCAGCACTCGTACCCGCGTTCGTTTTCGGCGTCTGGGTACCGCTCGCCGTGCTCCTCTATGCGATCCGCCGGCAACGCGTTGCAGCCGTCCTCCTTGCGTTCTGCCTCGGGCTGTCCGTGAACGTCGTGTTCCTCGCGCACGCAATCCCGGCGAACGCGGCAGCGGACAACACGAGCGACTTCTTCATCACGAGCGGAAGCAGCTTCGGGTGCGGCGGCGTCGTCCGCGACATGCCCCAGACGAACTCCGGGAGCACTCGAGCGGGATTCCCAGGCGGGGCAGGCGTCTCTTACACGTTCTGCTCTGACACGTTCGACTCCGGCCAATCCCTCGCCGCGGGCACGACCGTAGCGGACATCACCCTCTCGAACTCGAGCGCGTCGAAAGACTGCGCCATCAGCGGCGAGGTCCTGTGGTGGCACGCCGCGACGTCATCGACGACATCCCTCGGGACGCCGGGAACGACGACCGTCCCGGCCAACACCAACACGTACACGACCTTCACTTGGAGCTGGGCCACCTCAGGTGTATCCGCCTTCGTGAACGGGGACAGCCTCAGGTTTGTCTTCACCTTCACGAGCGGTGGCTCGAACTGCAGCAACGCCAATCTCTGGGGCACGATTCTCGCGCAGCCCAGCAAAATCACCGTGGCGACGATCGTCCCGGAAGACGTCGTTGGTCTGCTCCTTCTCGCACCGGCCCTGCCGCTGGCGGCGCGCTGGTGGAAGCGGAGGCGGCCGTGACGTCGGCATACGCATCACGAGCGAAACTCGCCGGCGCGGCGCGGCCGATCGGCACGCTGATCGCGACCGCATCGATCGCGCTCCTCATCCTGCCGTTCTTCTCGACGTTCGGCGAGCTCCTCACCAAGGCCGCGATGGCCGCGGGCTTCGACGCGTGGCTCGGGCAGTGGATCGCGCCGATCGAGGGCAGGCTCGTGCACGGCGCGCTCGCGCTCATCGGGATCCAGTCCGCGTACGACGGCTCGCTCCTTTATGTCGGGACCGGCGCTGGAAGTCTCGCGCTCTACATCTCGTGGAACTGCGTGGGCTGGCAGACCGTGCTCTTCCTCCTGGTCTCGATGGCCACAGGCCTTCAGGGCGAGTACACGCTGCGCTCGCGTCTCGAGACGGTCGCGCTGGGCGTCCTCGGGATCGCGATGCTGAACATTCTCCGCATCACCGTCGTCGCCGTGGTCGCTTACCAGTTCGGACAGGTGCCCGCGGTCATCGTTCACGACTACGGCAGCGTCATCGCGACCGTCGCGTTCCTCATGGCCTTCTGGGCGTTCGCCTACAACGTGGTCCTCGAACGGACTAGTGGCGAGGCCGACGAGGGCTCACCCGAACAGGGGTCGAACGCGGCCCCGGCCGTGTCTACGGTGCCCTCGTGACGGTCCAACCGCGGCCCACGCCGCGTCGCCTTCGCGGCCGCAGCGCGGCCGTCGTCGTGCCTATCTCAGCGACTCGCGAAAGCCGTGAGCCCTCGTCTCCGGCGCGACGCGCTCGTACGCGGACTCTGCGCGTCGCCGTCCTGCACGGGGTTGGGTTCTTCTACTCGGGCGGTGGCGAGAAGCTGGTCATTCAGCAGGTGCTTGGCCTCCGCGCGCGTGGTCATGTGGTCGACTGTTATGCCCCGATCGTCGATGCGAAGCGTTCGTTCCCTGGATGGCTCGAGCAGATCGCGCCACGGCGGCTCGCGCCTCGACTCCCGACCTGGCTGCGCTTTCCGGACGCGCTCGCAATCATCGCCATGTCCGTCGCGGCTCCGCTTCTCGCGCGGCGCCTGCGCGAATACGACGTCGTGCTCGCCGCCAACCAACCGGCCGGGTGGGTCGCGTGGTGGGCGCGTCGTCTCCACGGTGTGCCGTATGTCCTCTACCTGGCGCAGCCGAACCGGCTCCTCTACCCGCGCGCGATCGATCGTGAGCGGACCGTCGTCGTGAAGCCCGATTACCTGTTCCTGCGCGCCATCGCGCCGTTCATCCGGCCTCTCGTGCACTGGGCCGACCGGCAGAGCGTCGCGGGCGCGCGCGAGGCCCTCGCGAACGGCCGATACATGACACGGGTGCTGTCGCAGCTGTACGGGCGCCCGTTCCGCTCATCCCCCGCCGGCGCGGAAATCGTCATCGGCAACGCCGAACGCTTCGTGGGCGAGCTGCGTGTGAACGGGACCACCATCCCCAAGCCCTTCATCCTGCTCACCAACCGGCATTACCCGCAGAAGCGCTTCGAGGTCGCGATCGAGGCGCTCACGCATCCGAAGCTCGCGGCGCGCGGCGTGCGGCTCGTGATCACCGGGCAGGAGACTCCGTACACCACACAGCTGCGCGCGCTGGTCGCGCGGCTCGGGCTCGCCAAGCGGGTCCGCTTCGTCGGCCTTACCAGCGAGGAAGATCTCGCGCGCCTCTATGCGGCCGCGGCGTGCTACGTCTACCCATCGCCCCACGAGGACTACGGCATGGGAGTCGTCGAGGCGATGGCCGCGGGGACCCCGGTGGTCGCGTGGGACCACGCCGGCCCGATCGGGACGATCGTGGACGGCACGACCGGCTATCTCGTGGAGCCGGGACGCGCGGATATCTTCGGCGACCTCACCGCGCGCCTGGTGTGCGACGAGTACCTCTCGCGCCGCCTGGGGCGCCGCGCGCAGGAGCACGCGCTCGGTGGCTTCAGCCTGAACGCGCACATCGATGCACTCGATGAGGTGCTCGGCGATGTCGCGCGCTAGCGCGTTCGACTACGAGTCGAAGGTATGGGGCGAGACGGAGCTCTCGCTCAGTCCGACGACGCTTGGTGCGTTGCGGCTGCGGTACTGCCTTGAGGACCTCGCCGACGTGCGCGGGACCGTCGTGGAGCTCGGCTGCGGCGGCGGCGCCTTCCTCCGCGCGGCGGAGCGCCACCGCCCCGATCTGCGGGTCGTCGGCATCGACATCAGCGAGCGGGCCATGGCGCGCGCCGCGAGCTCCGGCGCGGGGCTGGTGCGCGGCGACGTCGCAAGGCTCCCGCTCGCGAACGCGTCGGCCGACGCGATCGTGTTCTTTGACGTTCTCGAGCACGTCGCGGACCCGGATGCCGTGCTCGCCGAGGCTGCCCGCGTGCTGCGCCCAGGCGGGCGGCTGCACGCGTTCGTTCCCTGCGAGGGCAGCGCCTACACGCTGCACGGCATCGCGAGCCGCCTCGGGTATTCACCGAAGGAACGCTATGCGGGCCACATTCAACGGCTCTCTGCGCGCGACCTTGAGCGCCGCCTCCGCTCGGTCGGGCTGGTGCCGCGCGCGTGGCGCTGGAGCGGTCACCTCTTCATGCAGGTAGTTGACCTCGCGTACTTCTCGATCCTCGCGCTCCGGGGCCGGAACGTCGACACGACGGTGGAAGCGATCGTCGACCGCTCGCGGGGAGTCCGTGGTGCGGCACTCGGCGTCGCCGTGCGCGCGGTCGCGGGGCTCGGCTATGCGGAATCGCGGATCATGCGAAAGGCGCCCGCTCTGGGTGTGCACGTGACCTGTGTCCGCGCTTAGGCGGCCGGACGAGCCGCGCGCGCCCCGTCGGCGCCCGCGGCTCGTCGCGCTCCCCCGGAAGACGAAGCTGTATGTGGGCGGAACGTTTGACCTCTTCCATCTCGGCCACGTGAACCTGCTCCGCAACGCGAAGAAACACGCCGACATCGTCGTGGTCGCGCTCAACACCGACGAGTTCAACGAGCAGTACAAAGGCAAGCGTCCGGTCATGACGCTCGCCGAGCGCCGTGCCGTGCTCGAGGCGTGCCGCTACGTGGACGTCGTCGACGTGAACACCGGCGGCGCCGATTC
>DASWCR010000055.1:0-5240 GCA_036389995.1 Candidatus Limnocylindria bacterium
GGGCGCGTCGGCGCGGCCCTCGACGGGATCCTCCCCACGTCGCTCGTTTCCGGCGCGGACCTCGAGCATGCGGTCGCGGGAGCGCACGTCGTTCACTCGATCGCGCGCGAATGGTCTGGACCGCTCGAACGCGCCGCACGCTCGGCCGGCGCCGCCTTCGTCGAAACACCGCTCGTGCACCCGGGTCAGCGCTTCTCCGGGACGTCCACGGCCGACATCGCGCGCTACCGCCGCGACGACGCGGTGATCGCACTCACCAAGTGGGAAGCGGAGTGGTACGCGTCGCGTCGCGTGCGCCACGCGCACGTCACGGGTGTCGGTCCGATCATCGACTGGCTCCCCGAGGTGCCGATGGACCCCGCGACCGTGCTGTTCGTCGGCCGCAAAGAGCGCTACAAGGGGTACTACGCGCTCCGCGACGCGGCGAAGATCGTGTGGCGGTCCCGTCCCGAAGCGCGGTTCGTGGCGATCGGGCAGAACGCGTGGACGGCGCGCTTCGAGCGACGTTTCAAAGACGACCGCTGGGTCGACCGCGGGATCGTGAGCGAGGCGGAGAAGGCCGAGGCTTACGCGCGCGCGACGATCTTCGCGATGCCATCAGTACACGAGACGTTCGGGCACACATACCTCGAGGCCTGGTACGCCTGGCGGCCGGTGATCGCAGGCGACATCCCGGCACTGCGAGAGGTGGTGCGCGACGGCGTCGATGGCCTCGTCGTCGCGCAGGAGCCGCACGCGATCGCTCGCGCGATCCTCACCTTGCTCGGCGACACCCAACGGGCACGGCGAATGGGCGAATCAGGACGGTTCCGGCTTCAGGAAAAGTGGACCTGGGACCTCGTCGCCGAGCGGACCGAACGCGCGTACGAAGCGGCGCGCGAGCAGGCCGCTAGCCGATAGCGTCCAGGATCCGCCGGGTCGCGGGCGCAAGATCCGATGCGAGGCGATAGAACGACCAGATCCCCTGCTTCGTGACGTTGACGAGGCCGGCCTCGCGCAGCTTGGCCATGTGATGCGAAACGGTCGGCTGCGAGATATCGAAGGTGGCCGTGAAATCGCAGATGCACACGGGCTCCTTCGCGTCGCGCAGGCAGAGCGCGATCTGCAGGCGAGTCGGATCGGCGAGGGTCCTAAGGATCTCGCTCGTCTGTTCGATCTTCTGCGGGCGCGCCTTCAGCGTCGGCGGGCAACAGACGCCGCGCTCGCGCTCCGGCAGCACCATAAGCTTTTCCACGGGCTGAGTCTCGCAGACCCATTGACGAACGTCAATGGATTCGCTAGCGTCGCATCGACGCTCGTCTATGCGTCGGAGGTGCCGGTGTGAGCGACATCCAGGAAGCCGTTCGCGAGCGCTACGCCGCCAAGGCGTTACAGATGGCCGAAAGCTCCAGCTGTTGCGATACGAGCTGCTGCAGCGACACCGGCTGTGGCGAGGGATACTCCGCGCAAGAGCTCGCATCGGTCGGCATCGATCCGACGGCCAGTCTCGGTTGTGGGAATCCGACGCTCCTCGCCGATCTGCGGCCGGGCGAGCGCGTTCTCGACCTGGGCAGCGGCGCCGGCCTCGACGTCCTCCTTTCGGCGCGGCGGGTCGCACCGAGCGGGCACGCCTACGGTGTGGATATGACCGACGAGATGCTCGCGGTCGCGCGCGGGAATCAAGCCAAGGCCGCCGTGACCAACGCGACGTTCCTCAAAGGGACGATCGAGGAGATCCCGCTGCCCGACGCCAGCGTCGATGTCGTCATCTCGAACTGCGTGATAAACCTCGCGGCCGACAAGCGCGCGGTGCTGCGTGAGGCCTATCGGGTCCTCGGCCCAGGCGGCCGGTTCGCGGTCGCGGACATGGTCGCCCTTGCGGAGCTCCCCGCGGAGGTCAAGCGCTCCCTCGATCAGTGGGCCGGCTGCGTCGCGGGGACGATCTCGATCGACGAGTACGCCGGCGCGCTCCGCGACGCAGGGTTCCGTGACGTCGACGTCGAGATCACCCGCGAGACGCGCCTCGACGGTGTCGACGGCGCGATCGCGAGCGCATACATCCGCGCGCGAAAGGAGGTCATCGCATGAACGAGCCCTGCTGCCCCACCCCGTGCTGCCCCGCGCCGGACTGCTGTCCCCCCGACGAAGCGCCGTGCTGCTAGCCAACTAGAATCCATCGCACCCGAGTGCGAGATGTGATCGGGCAGCGTCGCCTGCTCGCCCGTCTGGGCGAGAAAGCGCTCGAGGGCGACGTGGCCCATGCCTACGAGCTCAGCGGCCCGCGGTCGATCGGCAAGCGAACGGTGGCGATCCGGCTGGCGCAGACACTCGTCTGCACCACCGAGCCACGCATCGCCGGCGGCTGCGGGACGTGTCTTGCCTGCCGCAAAGTCGAGCACTTCACGCATCCCGACGTTCGGCTCGTCACCAGGCTCATCGACCTCGACAAGGATTCCGACAAGAAGTTCATCGCGATCGAGCAGATCCGCGAGATGCAGCAGGACCTCGCGCTCCGGCCGCTCGAGGGAAGCTGGCGGGTCGTCATCATCGACGACGCCGCGGATCTCTCCGAGCACGCCGAGGTCGCGCTCCTGAAGACGCTAGAGGAGCCGCCGATCCACGCGGTCCTTCTCCTCCTTACGCCCACCCCAGCGCGGCTGCTCGAGACGATCCGCTCCCGCCTTGTGCCGCTCCCCCTCCGGCTCGTGCCGATGGCGGAGATCGCGGAAGGCTTGGGCAAGCGCTTCGGGGCCGATGGGCGCCGTCACGCGGCGGCGGGCGCCGGTCGCCCCGGCCTCGCGATCGCGCTCGCGAGCGACGAGGCCGCCCGAAAGGCGCGCCGGCTACTCGAGGCGGAGTTCTACAAGCTTGTCGGGAGCGGCCTCACCGACCGCTTCGGATGGGCCGTCGACCTCGCCGAGTCCGAGCGCGACCCGCAGAAACGCAACGACGCCATCGAGTCGCGCCTCGTCGGGTGGAGCGAACTCGCGCGGGATGCCGCCGTCGCGGCGCACGGCGCGGACCGCGCGCTCAGGCCGGACCGGGCGCGCGAATCGACGGCGCTCGCGAATGCCGTGGGTCAGCGCGAGCTCGTCGACCTCGCGCTGTCGCTCGATCGGTGGAGGCGGGACGTCATTGAGTCGAATGTGAACGCGCGCATGCTCCTCGAGCTCTTGGTGCTGCGCCTTCCGTATGCGGCCGCGTTCGCTGGAGCGGCGGCATGATCACGCCGCGCACGGTCATCGGGGCGCGTTTCATGAAGGCCGGCCGCATGTATTTCTTCGAGACCGGCGGCGTGAACGATGTCGACCTGAACGAGTTCGTCATCGTGCGCACCGAGCTCGGCGAGGATGCGGCGCGCGTCGCGATCCTGCCGACCGACTCGCCGCTCGTGATGATCGATCCACCGCTCGGCACCCTCGTGCGCAGGGCGACCGGCGCGGACTTGTTCACGATGAACAAGCACAAGCGCATGGAGGAGGACGCGACACGAGCCGCCGCGGAGATGGTCCGGGCGCGGAACCTGCCGGTGAAGATACTCGGGGCCGATTGGCAGTTCGACGGTTCGAGCCTCGTCTTCTTCTTCTCGAGCAGCGAGCGTCCCGACCTCAGCGAGCTCAACGCCGCGCTCGCGGCGCACTTCGGCACGCGCATCGAATTCCGGAAGATGGGCGCGCGCGACGAGACGAAGGTGATGACCGGCGTGGGCACGTGCGGCCGCGAGCTCTGCTGCTCGTCGTGGCTCGACAAGTTCTCGAACATCTCGATCCGGATGGCCAAGGAGCAGGACCTCCCGCTGAACCAGTCGAAGCTCACCGGCGTGTGCGGACGCCTCAAATGCTGCCTCATCTACGAGCTCGAGACCTATCAAGAGGTGAAGGGCAAGCTGCCGAAGCTGGGCGACACGTTCCACATTCCCTCGTGCGTGAGCGGCTCCTGTGGCACGTCCGGTTGCGCCACGACGCAGGGCGTCAACGTGGTCAAGGAGTCGATCGTCGTCGGGATGGTCGACGGTACGCGCAAGGTGTTGAGCGCGGCCGAGCTCGGTGTCTCGTTCGCCGACGTCCCCGCGCACACGAAAGGCGTCGGTGCGTACGGGAGCGATGAGGTACCGCGGCAGGAGCGGCCGACACCCGTCGCCGAGGGCGGTGGCGAGGGACAACGCAAGCGCCGCCGTCGTCGCGGGAAGCGTCGCGGCGGAAGGGGCGGCGCGCCGCCCAGCTAGCCCCCGGCTCTTGCCTTCAGCAGATCGCGCGTGAGCTGCGCATGCCCCACGTGCTCCGCGGTGTGCGAGATGCTGTGGACGAGTCGATCGCGCGCGGTCGCGCGAGACCCCGGCCACGTCCGAAATGGAGGCTCGCGTTCCTCGTCGAGCCGGCCCTCGAGCCCAGCGAGCGCGTCGTCGATCCGGCGACGTACCTCGGTCGCGCGCGCAGCAAGGTGTCGTGACCCGCCCTCCGCGGCGAACTCGGCGTCGCGATTGCGCACCACGGTCTTACCGGCGGCCTTTCCAACGACGTGCTCCTCCGCCGACCCGAGGGCATGGGTCACGAGCACGAGCAGCGAGTTCGCGCCCGGAGCCTGCGGCTTCCAGTTGATGGCCTCGTCGTCCAGCTCTGCGATCGTCTCGAGCAAACGGTCGAACTCGTACGCGAAGCGGGTGCGGAAGGACTCGATCTCGCTGGAGCTCATCAGCGCACCCGACTCACCACGAAGTCGGCGGCGTTACGCAGCGCGTCGCGCTCGGGGCGGTCCGGAAGGCGCTCGAGCGCGCGAAGTGCCGCGTCGTGAAAGGCGAGGGCACGCTGGCGCGCCCGCTCGGGCCCGCTCGATCCGCGGATCTCCGCGAGCAGTCCACGCATGTCGTCTTCGGTCTTCGCGGGCGCAAGGATGCGCGCCTCGAGCTCGCCGCCGCTGCCGTCGCGCTCATCGACGGCGTAGATCATCGGCAGCGTCGGCATTCCCTCCAGGAGGTCGTGCCCGACAGTTTTCCCGAAGTCGTTTTCATCCCCGACGAGATCGAGCACGTCATCGGTGATCTGAAACGCCATGCCGAGGCTCGTCCCGAACGCCCCGAGCGCGGCGACATGGTCGGGCTCGGCATCGGCGAGCAGCGCCGCGCCCTGGCTGCACGCCGCGTACAGGGATGCGGTCTTGAGCTCGATGCGATCCAAGTACGCGGACTCGCTCGGGAGCGAGGGCGTCGCGGTGATCTCGCCGAGCTCTCCGTCGCAGAGCGCGAAAACGGTCTGCGCGACGAT
>DASWCR010000056.1:0-11170 GCA_036389995.1 Candidatus Limnocylindria bacterium
GGGAGGACGACGTCAATCGCATCCTGCAGGGGGTGCATTCCGATCACGCGACGCTGCGGCGGTATCTCATCGACGCTGGCTTGCTCCGGCGCGAACGCGGCGTCTACCGGCGGGCCTGATGGAGTTTCAAGACGTCGTTCGCAAACGAAAGATGGTGCGCAGCTTCGAGCACCGTCCCATCCCGGACGAGATCGCCGAGCGGATCGTCGCGAATATTCAGAAGGCGCCGTCCGCGGGGTTCAGCCAAGGCTGGGGATTTCTGGTGCTGGAGGGTAACGACGCCGCGCTTTACTGGAACGTGCTCTGGCCGGAGGAGCGGCGGACAGACTGGGGCTGGCCCGACATCTTCAACGCGCCGCTTCTGATCGTGTGCCTCAGCAACAAGATGGCGTATTTACGACGTTATGCCGAAGCGGACAAGGGCTGGACCGACATGGACGAAAAGCGGTGGCCGGTGCCGTACTGGGACGTGGACGCCGGGATGGCCGCGCTCCTGGCGCTCCTCACCGCGGTCGACGCCGGGCTCGGCGCGGTCTTCTTCGGCGTGTTCGATCAGGCGAAGCTGCGCCAGACGTTCGGTATCCCGGATGAATACACCGCGGTCGGCGTCGTCGCGGTGGGCTACGCGAAAGCGAAGGATCGCCCCTCCCCTTCGCTCAAACGCGGACACCGAGCGGCCGCGGACGTCGTGCGCCGCGGCCGCTGGGCCTAGATGATCAGCGCGTCTCGGCGCGCGACCTCGTCTTCGCGAAGAGCGTCCGCATCTCGCGGTTGAACGCCGGGATGTCATCGGGCTTGCGGCTCGTCACCCAGTTCCGGTCGACGATCACTTCGGTGTCCTCCCACTGGCCGCCGGCGCAGCGAATGTCGTCCTGCAGGGTGTAGTAGCTCGTCAGACGACGTCCCTCCACCAGCTTCGCCGACACGAGCAGCCACGGAGCGTGGCAGATCGCAGCGATCGGCTTGCCGGCCGAATCGAGTTGCTGCACGAATTCGCGCGCCTGCATCTCCATGCGCAGCTTGTCGGCGTTCAGCGCGCCTCCGGGGAGAAGCACCGCATCGAATTTCTCGGGGTTCGCATCTTTGAGAGCCATATCGACCGCGAAGCGCTCGTCCTTCTCGTCGTGTTTCATGCTCTGGATCTGGGGCTTCGGCGCGATGAGCACCGTATCAGCGCCAGCCTCCTCGAGCGCCAGACGAGGAAGCGTGAGCTCCACCTTCTCGACGCCGTCCATCGCGAGGATCGCCACACGCACGCCCTTGAGGACTAAGTCATTCATCGCCGCACCTCCCCGTGCCGGTTCTGGGTGCCGCAAGGAAGGTGCCCGGATCAAATGAGCCGGAAAAGCGCGACCGCGAGAACGCCGACGATCACGCCTGGGAGCAGGCTTTGCCGCCAAGCGACCGCCGCGATCACGAGCGCGGCGGCGACGGGCTCCGCGCCGTGCGTCAGAGCGCCCGCCGGAGCGACGACCGCCGGCCCGACGAGCGCAGCGATGATCGCGACCGGAAGCGCGTCCAGATATCGCGACGCTGCCTCTGGCAGGCGCCCCCGGATCGTCACGACGAACGGGATCGACCGGATCAGGTAGGTCGCGACAGCGGAACCGACGATCGCGATCCAGATCATCGTCGGGTGAACACCGCGATCAGCGGGGCGAGCGCGCCCGCGGTGATCACGGCGATGGTCGACGCCCCGGCGAGAGCGAGACCGCCCGCGACCAGAGCGGCGGCGATCGCGATGACGGCGTCGGACCGATGACGGATCGCGAGCACGACGATGCCGATGAAAGTGGCGGTGATCGCGAAGTCGATGCCGTAGCGGCGCGGGTCGCCGATCGCATCGCCGAGCACGATGCCGCCCAGCGTCGCGACGTTCCAGAGGACGTACAGGGAGATCGCGAACACGGCGTAGTACGCGAGGCTGCGACCGCCGCGACGGAAGTGCCCGGTCGCCATGGCGAAGGCCTCGTCGGTGAGGACGAATGCGGCGAAGAGGCGTCCGAGGACCGGCAGCCCTTGGAACTGTGATCGCAATGACGCGGCCATCAACGCGTGCCGCAGATTGATGAAGAGGACGCTCGCGATCACGATCGCGGTCGGGGCCGACTCGGAGAAAAGTCTGATCATCGCGAACTGCGAAGCGCCGGCGAATACCAGAAGGCTCATGGCCGCGATCTGAATTGGCTCGAGTCCCGATTGCCGGGCGACGACGCCGAAGGTCGTTCCGACGACGAGGGTCGTCCCGAGGACCGGCCAACCCTCGGCCAGCGCGCGGCGCGCCGCGTCGCGATCCTCACGCGTGAGACGGATCAGACCGCGTCCGCCTCGAACTCAGCGAGTCGTTGCCCTCGCTCGACCTGCTGCCCGACGTTGGCGAGGACCCGCGTGATCTTACCGTCGGTCGGCGCCTCAACGCGCAGCTCCATTTTCATCGCCTCGACCACGAACAGCAGGTCGCCGCGACGCACGTGCCGATCCGTCAAGGCCTGCACGGCGATCACCAGACCGGGCATCGGTGCGGCGACCTCGTCGCCGGCGGTCTGCTGGACCTCGCGCGCGCGTGGTGTCGTCTCGAGCTCCCAAACGTCCCCGTGGAGGCTCGTCCAGACCACCCCATTGCTCGCCGCGGCGGCCGCCTGGTCGCCATCGATCAGCCACCGGTGTGCCTCGTCGACGAGCGCGATGCGGTGGCCAGCGAACGTGTACGGGCCATTTCCGGCGAGACGCACGGCGCGCTCGTGCGCTCCTTCGCGAAGGGCGATAGTCGTCGCGCTCCCTTCACCGATACGCCATGCACCGGAGGCCGTCCACGGGTCGCCCGTCGCACGCGCCCCGTTGGCGACCGCGGCAGCGGCGACGGCGTACGCCTCATCGGGCGCCGGTCTGGACTCGGGAATGAGGCGCGTGAGCTCGCGCTCGACCAGCTCGGTGTCGACGCGAACGTCCTTCTCGGAGAGGCGCGCGATTAACGCGCGGAGGAAGCGGATGTTCGTGCGGAGGCCGAGGACCTCGGTCTCCTCCAGCGCCTTCGCGAGCAGGCCGAGGACGTCGCGGCGGTCCTCGCCGCGTGCGATGACCTTCGCGAGCAGAGGGTCGTAGTGCCGCGTGACCGTGTCGCCTTCTTCGTAGCCCGCGTCGACGCGCACGCCTTCGCGTTCCGGCCAGCGCACGTGCACGAGCCGGCCGGTCGACGGCAGAAACCCGGCGGCCGGATCCTCGGCGTAGACGCGCGCTTCGACGGCGTGCTGACGTTGGGGTCGCGTGGGCCGAACCTCGATCTGTTCGCCCTGCGCGATGCGGAGCTGCCGCTCGACGAGGTCCACGTCGAAGACCATCTCGGTCACCGGGTGCTCCACCTGAAGGCGGGCGTTGACCTCGAGGAAATAGAAGCTGCCTCTCGCGTCGACGACGAACTCGACGGTGCCGGCGTTCCGATAGCCCGCTTCCCGCGCGATCGCGATCGCCGCGGCGGCCATCCCTTCGCGCCGCTTCTCGTCGGCCATCGGCGCGGGCGACTCCTCCACGATCTTCTGGTGACGCCGCTGCGCCGAGCAGTCGCGGTCGCCGACGGCAACGACGGTGCCGTGGTCGTCGGCAAGCACCTGTACTTCGACGTGACGTGGCCGCTCCACGAGGCGCTCGAGGAGCAGGCGCTCGTCGCCGAACGCGGATGTCGCGATGCGGCGCCCGCGCGCGAGCGCGTCCCGCAGCTGCGACTCTTCGTTGACGGTTTGCATCCCGATCCCGCCGCCACCCGCGATCGGCTTGATCATCACTGGGTACCCCACGGAGCGCGCCGCGGAGATGAACGCCTCGTCGGTCTGATCGTCGCCGCGATACCCGGGCAGCACCGGGACCTTCGCGCGCTCCGCGATCGCCTTGGCCTGGGCCTTGTCGCCGAGGCTCTGGAGCACGCTCGAGGGCGGGCCGACAAAACGCATCCCCGCCGCATCGACGGCGCTCGCGAATTCGGGACGCTCGGCGAGAAATCCGTACCCGGGATGGATGAGCTCCGCCTTCGCCTCGCGTGCGGCCGCGATCACTCGATCGATCGCGAGATAGGACTCGGTGGCCGGCGCCGGCCCGATGCGGATGGCGGCGTCCGCTTCGCGAACGAAGGGGAGGCTTGCGTCGGCATCCGAGTACACAGCCACGGTGCGCATCCCCATGCGTTTGGCTGTGCGAAAGATGCGTCGTGCGATCTCGCCCCGGTTCGCGACGAGGAGCGTCGTCACCAATGCGGGTCCCGGCGCTCCAGGAATGCACGAAGCCCTTCCTGTCCCTCGTTGCTCACGCGGATCTCCGCGATCCGCCGGATCGTGAGGTCGGTCACCTCGTCGATGCGTTTTCCTTCGACCTCGCGGACCAGCCGCTTCGCCGCATTGACGGCCTTGGGCCCGCCGGAAATGATCGCGTCGAGGACGCGACCGACCGCGGCGTCCAGGTCCGAAGGCTCGACCAGCCGTTCCACGAGCCCGATCTCGTGCGCCCGCTTCGCCTCGATCCGCGAACCGGTGACGAACAGCGCGGTCGCGCGGGCCGGTCCGATCTTGCGCACGACGTACGGTGACACGACTGCCGGGAGGATCCCGAGGCGCGCCTCTGAGAACGCGAACGTCGCCTCGGTCGATGCCACGGCGATGTCCGCGACGGCCACGAGGCCTGCGCCGCCGCCGATCGCCGCGCCCTGCACGCGGGCGACGAGCGGCATCTCGAGGTCGTAGAGCGCGCGGAACATGGCCGCGAGGGCCTTCGAGTCCGCGATGTTCTGGTCGAGCGAGTAGTCGGCCATACCGCGCATCCACTCGACGTCCGCGCCGGCGCAGAACGTATCGCCCTCGCTCTGCAGCACGACCGCGCGCGAGCCGCGATCGACGCGTCGGACCGCGGCGGTGAGCTCCGCGATCAGCGCGGAATCGAACGCGTTCTTGCGTTCGGGTCGAGCGATGGTGATGCGCGAAATCCCGCGCGATTCCGTGCTCAGCGTCACCGTCTCGCCCATCGCGCGAACTCTAGAGCCGCGACGGCCGCCTAGGTCTTATCAGTACGGTGGAGCGGGAACGTCGAAGGCGAACCAGCGGTCGGTGCCCCAAACGAAGTCGATATGGAATATCCGGATACGCAGATTTGCCAGGTAGAGCCCGACCTCGTCCCGTGTCGTGACGGCTTGGGGCCACTGGATAACACCCGGCTCCAGGATCGCCGCTCGGCACTGGTACACCGGAGCGACGGAGACGGGCTGAGCCGTGTAACCCGGAGCGCAGCGCAGCTGGCTGTGTGCGTACACGGGTCGCGCGCCTGCCGCGAGCGCGAACGTCACGACGAGGCCCAGCGCGATCGCGAACGAGCGGAGCGCGGTCCGAATACGCCGACCCACTCGGTCGATGCTAGCGAGGCCGGTCTAGTGAAAAGACATCTCGCCCGCGCGGACCGGCACGGTGAGCCAGTTCTCGCGCGGCGGCAGCGGGCAGCGCCACGCGTCGTTGTAGGCGCAGTAGGGGTTATAGGCGCGGTTGAAGTCGAGCCCGAAGCGCCCGTCGCCGAGAGCCTCAGCCTCGACATAACGGCCCGCGCCGTACGTCTCACTCCCGCTCGTCGAATCGCGGAACGGGATGAAGAGCCCGTCGCCCTGCGCGAACGCGATCAGGCCGACGCGCTCCCCGCCGACGTCGAAGCGCACGGTGCCGGCGCGGGGAAGATGGTCGGTCGATCCGTCGCTCATCTCGACCTCCTCGACCGCGCCGCTCGTTTCGGGATCGACCGTGACCGTGAAGCGAAACGCCTCGTCGTCTGGGAAATACCGCAATCCGTCGAAGTGCGCACGTTGATCCACAGTGAGCGGCGAATCGTGCGCGTGCCCGAAGTAGTGGTCCTTCTCATGCCGCAGCTCTTCGATCTCCATCGAACGCCACAACGTTCGCGCGGGCGGGCGAATTCCGCGACCTAGACTCGGCTCGTGCTACGGCCGCGCCTCTGGGTAAGCCTCGTGCCCTACGGGATCGGCCGGACCAAGCCGAATCACTACCTCATCGCCGCGGGGCGGCGCGACCCGGTCTCGGGCGTGCCCGACTACAACGCGGTCGTCGAGATCTCGCGCGCGTGAGCCGGCCGTCAGGGATCCTGCTGGCGGGCGGCGCATCGCGACGCTTCGGCCGTGCGAAGCTCGTCGAGCCGTTCGACGGCGCGCCGCTCTTCCACCGTCCGCTTCGCGCCCTCCTCGATTCCTGCGACGACGTTGTGGTCGTGCTCGCACCGGACGCGCCCGAGCCGCCGCTCCCGATTGGCTCGGACCGCGTTTCGTTCGCGCGCGACCAGGTCGCCTATGAAGGCCCGCTGGCCGGCACCCGCACCGGACTCGAGCAGGTTCGGCGCGAATATGCGGTGCTGGTCGCCGCGGACATGCCCGGCCTGAGCGCCCCGCTGCTCTCGCTCATGTACGAGCGCACGGCAACGCATCCCGGAAAGGCGATCGTCCTCCGCGATGCGGACGGACCGCGGCCGTTACCGGCAGTCCTCATGGTCGCGCCCGCCCTGGCGCTGGCGCGGACGCTTCTGGTGAGCGGCGAGCGTCGGCTCCGCGCGCTCATCGAGGGCCTCGAGCCCGACGGACTGCCGGAGGCGGTCTGGAGTCGGGCGGATGCGGAGGGAGCATGGCGTCACGATGTCGATCTGCCGGACGATCTCCGCCGGGGAACGCGCTAGGCCGCGGGCCCCCGCTCCAGGCGATCGAAGGCATGCCCGATGTCCTCGAGGATCTCAGCGTTGATGTCGGACGCCAGCTTGTAGCGCACGACGTTACCGTTGCGCGACGGCTGGACCACATCCGCCTCGCGCAGCACGCGGAGGTGTTGACTCGTGGCGGACCGGCTGCGACCGAGGACACTCGCGAGGTCGCTCGCCGCGAGCTGGTTGTCGCGGAGAGCGCGCACGATCTTGAGACGAGTCCCGTCGCAGAGCACCTCCAGCAGGCGCTTCATGCGGCGCTCGGACATCGGCGAGAGCGTCTGCCGCTCCGCTGTCGCTACCGCTGCGGGATCGATGGCGGGCTGGTTAGTCACTGATTGCATGCTCGGACCTCAATCAAGTTGTCGTTTCTCGGGTGTTCCGTCTGCATCTGGCGTGCCTGCTGCCGACAAATTTAAGAGGCCGCTTGAGCGACGGCGCAAGTTGCGAATTCGTTACCTCATCCGATATGAAGGCGACGAATGCCGACGATTCTGGTCCTCGACGACGATCGGGCCATCCTCGATCTTCTTCGAACGGTTCTTACCGATGCCGGCTACGGCACGATCGTCGCTCCGGAGCCTGGTCGGATCCCACCTGACGCGAGCGCCGATCTCGTGATCACCGACCTCGTTCCCTTCGAGGGATATCGCCGCGATTCGGCGCTCGGCTGGATCTCAGCGCTGCGAACGCGCTTCGGCGATTCGCCGATCGTGATCGTGACAGCCCATTCCCCCGCCGGTGCCGAGTCGGACATGCTCGGCGCGAACGCGATCATCGGAAAGCCCTTCGACGTGGACGTGCTGCTAGCGAAGGTCGACGAGCTACTGAGCTGAGGCCCTCATCACATCCGGAAGACGCCGTAGCGGACGTCCTCGATCGGCGCGTGTCTCGCGGCAGCCAGCCCGAGCGCCAGCACCGTGCGCGTGTCCAGCGGATCGATAACGCCGTCGTCCCAGAGGCGCGCGGTCGAGTAGTACGGCGATCCCTGCGTCTCGTACTGCTGGCGGATGCGCGCGCGGAAGGTGTCCTTCTCCGCATCGTCCTTGAACGTGCCGACGAGGGACAGCACCGTCGCGGCCTGCTCGCCGCCCATGACGCTGATGCGCGCGTTCGGCCACATCCAGAGCTGCCTTGGCGAGTACGCGCGGCCACTCATCCCGTAGTTCCCCGCGCCGAAGCTGCCGCCGATGATCACCGTGAACTTCGGCACGGTGCTGCACGCCACCGCCGTGACCATCTTCGCGCCATCCTTGGCGATGCCGCCGGCCTCGTACTCCTGGCCGACCATGAACCCCGAGATGTTCTGTAGGAACACGAGCGGAACGCGTCGCTGGTTGCAGAGCTCGATGAAGTGCGCGGCCTTGAGTGCGGATTCGCTGAACAGCACGCCGTTGTTCGCGACGATTCCGACACGGAAGCCTTCGATTCGCGCGAAGCCGCAGACGATGGTCGTGCCGTACAGCGCCTTGAACTCGTGAAAGCGCGATCCGTCGACGAGCCGCGCGATGACCTCGTGCACGTCGTATTGCGTTCGGATGTCCTCGGGTATGAGGGCGTAGAGGTCTTCGGGATCGTGTGCGGGCGGCTCGGGATCGACACGGTCGTCTCCCCAGTACGTGGGCCTCTCGAGCTGCGCGAGGATCTCGCGCGCGATCGCGATGGCGTGAGGATCGTCGATCGCGAGGTGATCCGCCACGCCGGAGATGCGCGTGTGCACGTCCGCCCCGCCGAGCTCCTCGGCCGTGACATCAACGCCGGTGGCCGCTTTCACGAGAGGCGGCCCGCCGATGAAGATCGTTCCCTGGCCCTTCACGATCACGCTCTCGTCGCTCATCGCGGGTACGTATGCGCCGCCCGCTGTGGAGGAGCCCATCACGAGCGCGATCTGGGGGATCGCGAACGAGGAAAGGCGTGCCTGGTTGTAGAAGATCCGGCCGAAGTGCTCGCGGTCGGGAAAGACCTCGTCCTGGCGGGGCAGGAACGCGCCGCCGGAGTCGACGAGGTAGAGGCAGGGGAGCCGGTTCTCGAGCGCGATCTCTTGCGCGCGGAGGTGCTTCTTCACGGTGAGGGGGTAATACGAGCCGCCCTTGACCGTCGCGTCGTTCGCGATGATCACGCACTCGTTCCCGCTGACTCTGCCTACCCCGGTGATGATCCCGGCGCCGGGGGCTTCGTCGTCGTACATGCCGAAGGCCGCGAGGGGCGAGAGCTCGAGGAAGGCCGTCCCCGGGTCGAGAAGGCGTTCGACGCGCTCGCGCGGCAGGAGCTTGCCGGCCTTCGTGTGCCGCTCCCTCGCGCGGTCCGGTCCGCCCATGCGCGCTTTTGCCAGGCGCTCGCGAAGCTCCGCAACGAGGCGCCGCATCGTCTCGCGGTTGCGCCTCGCCGCATCGTCGCGCGTGTCGGTCGTGGTCCGCAGCACAGTCACGAGCGTAGTATCGGCGCGAGGCATGGGAGGGGATACATGACACCAGAGCTCGATCGACGCAAGTTCCTGCAGCTCGCCGGCGCTACCGCGTTTCTCGCCGCCTGCGGCGGCTCGACTGCCACCGGATCGCCGAGCCCATCGACCGCGGCGAGCGCGACAGCCAGCCCGGTGCCGAAGGCCACCGGCCGCATCTCGATCTATTCGGCGCTGAACGAGTCCACGAACAACCAGCTCTTCGCCGCGTTCACCAAGGCGACGGGCGTCGAAGTCAGCGCGCTACCGCTCGCGGCGGCCGGAGACCTCCAGACGAAGATCACCGCGGAGAAGAACAACCCCCAGGCCGACATCTTCGTCGGCGGCTCGAGCGAGTTCCACGACCCGCTCGGGAAGCAGGGACTGCTCGAGGCATATCAGTCTCCGAACGCGAAGGACGTGGCCGCGCAGTTCAAGGAGGCCTCGGGTCTGTGGACCGGTTGGTACACGGGCATCTTCGGCTTCATCTCGAACACCAGCCGCCTGAACTCGGACATCGGTGGGAAGAAGCCCGCGACGTGGGACGACCTGCTCGACCCGATCTGGAAGCAGAGGCTCATCCTTCCGGACCCGATCAAGACGGGCGGCGGCTACATCTTCATCGCTACCCAGATCTTCCGCTTTGGCCGCGACGAGACGAAGGCGATGGACTACATGAAGAAGCTTCATCCCAACATCCTCTCCTACGGGGCGACCTCCCCGGGCGTGATCACCTCGATCTCCAACGGCGAGGCCGCCGGAGCCCCGAACTGGAGCCACGACATCCTCACCGAGAAGGCCAAGGATCCGACCAGGGTCGACCTCACCGTCCCGAAGGACACCGGGTTCGAGGTCGGCGCCGTCAGCATCGTGAAGGGAACGAAGAACCTTCTCGGCGCACAGGCGTTCGTCGACTGGGTCCTCACCAAGGAGGCCGGGGATCTGAACACGAAGTTGAGCAACCGCGGATCCGTGCGGACGGACGTCGCGCCCGCACCGGGCGCGCCCACGCTGACCTCCGTCTCCCTCGTCAACTACGACCGCCAGTGGGCGACCGACAACAAGACGCGCATCCAGAAGCTCTGGCAGACCACAGTCGGCATCCAGTAGTCCTCGGAACTTGCGTTCCTGCGGTCTGCTGCTAGGCCAGTCCCCGTCGGGCTGGCCGCAGTAACCACGATCTAGACGATGCGCAGCCTGCGGCGCGAGCCGGCACTCCTGCTCGCGCTGCTGGCTGTCGCGGCGCTCGTGCTCTTGTTCATCGTGTACCCGCAGCTGCAGGTCGTCCTCACTCCGGGGCCAGGCGGCTACGTCCAGTTCCTTCAAGAGGGCACCTGGCTCGTCCCGCTGCGGAACTCGATCCAGCTGACCCTTCTCTCGACGACGACCGCGGTACTGCTCGGATTCGTCTACGCGTACGCGATGGTCTACTCGAACATGCGCTGGAAGCCTTTCTTCCGCCTCATCGGGATCCTCCCGCTCCTCTCGCCTCCCTTTGTGGTCGCCGCGGCCTACACGCTCCTCTTCGGCGCGCGCGGCGTCATCAGCTACGGGGTCTTCGGCCAGTCGCCGAACATCTACGGGCTCAATGGTGTCTGGGGCGTCCAGACGATCGCGTTCTTCCCGTTCGCGTACCAGCTCATCGCCGACGCCCTGTCGCGTAGCGATCCCCGCATGGAGCAGGCCGCGCACAATCTCGGCGCAGGGTCCTGGCGGGTCTTCCGGACCGTGACCCTTCCGCTCTCGCGCCCTGGCCTCGGCGCCGCGATCCTCACGACCGCGATCTACATCCTCGAGGACTTTGGGAACCCCCAGCTGATCGGCGGCGTGTTCTACGTGTTGCCGACGCAGGCCTACAGCCTCATCTCGAGCTTCGGCGAGTACACGAGCGCGGCCGCCCTGAGCACGATCCTGCTGCTCCTCGCGCTCGGGCTCTACCTCGCGAAGGTCCGGCTCGATGGCGGTCGCTCCTTCGTGACCATCTCCGGCCGCGCCTCATCGATG
>DASWCR010000057.1:0-2286 GCA_036389995.1 Candidatus Limnocylindria bacterium
GGGTCTTGCCACAGGTGAGTCGCTGCACCCGCTCCAGATCGCGTTCGCAGAAGAGGGCGCGGCGCAGTGCGGCTACTGCACGCCCGGGATGCTCATGACCGCGAAGGCGCTTCTCGATACGACGGCCCGGCCGACACGCGATGAGATCGCGCACGCGATCAGCGGCAACCTCTGCCGCTGCACCGGCTACACCGCCATCTATGAGGCAATCGAGAAGGCGGCGCGCGCGTGAGCGAGTTCTCGGTCATCGGACGGCGTTTGCCGAAGGTCAACTCGTGGGCCCATCTCACCGGAGAAGCGCGCTACGCCGACGATCTCTTCCTGCCGCGCATGCTCTACGGGCGCGTCTTGCGATCGACGCGACCGCACGCGCGTATCCGGCGCGTGGACGTGACGCGCGCGCTCGCGCACCCTGGTGTCGTCGCGGTCGTCACGGGCGCGGACATGCCCGAGAAGATGGGGATCATGCCGTCGACGCAAGACGAAACGGCGCTCGCCGTCGATCGCGTGCGGTACGTCGGCGAGCCCGTCGCGGCCGTCGCCGCGCTGGACGAGGACACCGCGTTCGATGCGCTGTCGCTCATCCAGGTCGAGTACGAGGATCTCGAGCCGATCTTCACGATCGAGGAGGCCCTGGAGCGCGAGGACGTGAAGATCCACGACGAGGCCAAGCGCGCGAACGTCTTCAAGGAGGTCCACCTCTCGTTCGGCGACCTCGAGGGCGGATTCGCATCGGCGGACCACATGCGCGACGACTGGTTCTTCTTCGAGGGGAACACGCACGCGCCGATCGAGTCGCACAGCGCGGTCGCCGCGTACGGCCCCGACGACAAGCTCACCCTCTGGACCGCGACGCAGGTCCCCCATTACCTGCACCGCGAGATCGAGAAGGTGCTCGGCCTTCCGCGCTCGCGCATCCGCGTGATCGCGACGCCGAACGGTGGCGCGTTCGGCGGCAAGAGCGATCCCTTCGGCCACGAGTTCGCGGCTGCGCTCCTTTCGATGCGCACGCGGCGTCCGGTGAAGATCACGCTCGACCGCGAGGAGGTCTTCTACGCGCACCGCGGCCGGCATCCGGTCAAGATGCGGATCCGCACCGGCGTGAAGAAAGACGGCGAGATCACCGCGGTGCATTACCAAAGCTGGCTCGACGGCGGCGCATACGCGTCTTACGGGATCGCGACCACCTACTACACCGGCGCGCTGCTCACCGTCACGTACCGCATCCCCGCTTACAAGTTCGACGGCGTGCGCGTCTACACGAACAAGCCGCCGTGCGGTCCAAAGCGTGGGCACGGCACGACGCAGCCGCGTTACGGCTTCGAGTGTCAAATCGACAAGATCGCCGAGGACCTCGGGCTCGATCCGCTCGAGTACCGAAAGAAGATCCTGCAACCCGCGAACAGCCGCACCGTCAATGACCTCCGCATCACCTCGATGGGCCTCGGCGAGTGCTTGGACGCGCTGCAACGATCGACGCGCTACTCGGAGCGGCGCGGGCAGCTCGGCCGCGGCAAGGGCATCGGTCTCGCCGGAAGCGCGTACATCTCAGGCGCGGGCCTGCCCATCTACTGGAACGAGATGCCGCACTCGGGGGCCGAGATTCGGATCGATCGCGGCGGCGGCGTCACGGTCATGTGCGGCACGTCCGAGATCGGCCAGGGGTCGGACAACATGCTCGCGTCGGTCGCCGCGGAGGCGCTCGGCGTGATGCCCGCGGACGTCCACGTGGTCTCCGGCGACACGTCGCTCGCGCCGGTGGACCTCGGGAGCTACTCGAGTCGCGTCACGTTCATGGCCGGGAACGCGGTCCGCGATGCGGCGATGAAGCTCCGCGCGCTGCTCGTCGCGGCCGCGGCGGAGAAGCTCGAGGTCCCGGCGGAGCGCCTGCTCACCGCATACGGCCGCGTCTACGACCGCAACGATCCATCAAAATTCATCAGCTTCGCGGACGCCGCTGTGCTCGCCGAGTCCAAGCATGGAACGCTCGTAGCCGCTGGAAGCTACAGGCCGCCGAAGGGCATCGGCGGTTCGTTCAAAGGCGCCGGCGTTGGGCCGACACCCGCGTACTCATACCAGGCCGCGGTCGCCGAGGTAACGGTCGACATGGACACCGGCATGGTGACCGTCGACAAGGTGACGACCGCGCACGACTGCGGGCGCGCGCTGAACCCGGCGAACGTCGAGGGCCAGGTCGAGGGCTCCGCCTACATGGGCTACGGCGAGATCATCGGCGAGGAGCAGGTGTTTCGCGGCGGCCTGCACAAGAAGCCATCGCTCCTCGAC
>DASWCR010000058.1:0-29228 GCA_036389995.1 Candidatus Limnocylindria bacterium
CCAGTCCTCGGCGAAGCTCTTGGGGCGCTTGGACGCGGGTGTCTCGCCGGTGGCCGTGAGGGGGCGCGGGGGCAAGCCCCCGCGTTGAACTGGCCGTCGAGGTCTCTCCACAAGCTCGCGCGCTTCACTCGCGACGACGAGCGTTTCCGGACCCATCGCGGCTTCCCGGGGCGCGGTCACCTCACGCGGGACGATCGGATCGTGGGGGACAAGCTTGTCCTCGAGGCGTCCCTTGTACGCGCGGTCCCACGGCGCTTGCAGCAGGATGCCGAACTGCTTACGCGGTTTCGGGAGCTCGTCCTGGAGCGTGAGGAGATTGTCCTTTCCCGCGTTCCACATCGGCGACCGCCGCGCGGACAACACGACCGAGAAGCTCAGTGGAAGGAGCGCACGTGCGGCGTCGCTCGCGAGGTCGAGGTCGCCACACACCAGGACGCCTCCGGCCTTGCGCAGAAGCAGGACCGTCGCGCCGTACCCGTTGGCATGCACTCGGACCGCACGTGCGTCCGGACGGACGAGCTCGTCGTCGCCGAGAACGAGGTCGGGTCCACCCGGGATGCCATCCGCATCGTCCGCGTGCGCCGCCACCTGGAGACCGAGCGCCTCGCGGTACTTGCCGGCGTCGGCTGCGCGCGCTGCGTTCGTCGCGACCAGCAGAGAGGCGGGCCCCGCGCCGCGCACGAGCCTGAGCGCGCGTTCGCTGAACGGCGGAGCGTCGATGAGGAGATTCCCGCGTTGTTCGTCGTAGACGATGTACTGGCGCTCGTTCTCGAGAGGCTCGTACAGCTCGAAAATCCACGACCGGAGCTGATGAATGTCCACGGGGCCGGCCTATCCTAGCGTCGGAAGAAGGAGCAGGCCGTCCGCGCGAACGAGTTGTTTTTTCGTCTCGAGTCTTCGTGCCGCGTGCGCGACGCGGTCCTCGCTCCAATCGAAAAGCTTCGTGACCTTCGCTTCGCTCACGCCGCCGGCAAGGTCGAGCAGATGAGCGAGAAGCGCGGTCATGGCATCCGCGGACGACGCGGATGCCGCGGCGCGCACGGTTTCAGGGTAGCGATGCACGAACAGGTCGTAGGTGTAGTTGTAGTCCTCGCGCCCTTCGCCCACGGCGCGCACCCGCGCCACGTACATCAGCCGCTGCAGCTCCTCGATCGCCTTCGCGTAGTCGGACCTGCCCTCTTGTGAGGTGATGCCGAGCGCCGACCGCATCCGTTTGGTCTGCGTCTCCCCGTTCACCGCGAGAAATTCGATCACGCGTCGAGCGATCTCGGAGAGCCGGCCCGCGCGCACGTCCTCGAGGTGGTCGTCGGGATCGCCGGCGCGCCCAAAGGTCGCATAAAAGGTTGGCAGCATCTTCAGCGAAACGAAGGTCGGCTTTTTGACCAGGAGCTTTCCGTAGTAGAGGCGCTTCTTCTCGGCGAGCTCATCCTTCCATCCCCACATCCACTCCCACTTGCGGCTATCGCTGCGGGTGTCGAGGTGATCGAAGGCCGCGGGGATCGGGTATGCGGCTTCGCTCGTGAAGGCGAAGCAGAAACCGAGATCGTCGACCATGCGCACCAGCGCCTCCGCGGTCTTCACGGCGTGTCGCGCGGCGACCTTCTCGCGATGACGAGTGAGGGCTCGCTCGACATCTCGGGAGGGCGCAGGTGCGCGCCCGACGCGCGGTCGGCGATACTCAGCGGCCATCGCGATCGAGCGTGGGGGTGTCAGGGTGAACGGTCAACCAAGGCTCATCCATCTAAAGGGCGCGTCCGAGCTCGAGCCCAAATGCGGCGCGACCGACGCGACGAGCACGACGAACTGGGTACGCGGAGCTTCCTTTCCGGAGGTGTACGTGCCGGCGGAGGTCGTCGGAGGCGCCGACCTCGTATGCCGCAAGTGCCAGGAAGAGGCCATCGCCAACGACAGCGGTTCCGACGACGAGGTCGTACCCGATGGCGAGGAGACGAGCGTCGGTGCACTCGAGGATGTGAGCGATGCGGACCTGCTCGCCGAGATCGCACGTCGCATGGGAGACGAGGAGGTTCTAGCCCAGGAAGAGCGCAAGGAGCCCAAAGACCACCGCAACTGACATCGCGCGACGCGAACGCTGGTGCAACCTGGCGAACTCGATGCGCGCGGGCGAGCTCTGCGGCTGCTCCTCGAACCCAGGCGTCGCAGCGCGGATCTGCCTCGCGACCGGATTGGCCCACGCGCTCGAGTAGAGCGACGCGACGGCGAGGATAGTGAGGGCGACCCAGCGCAGCACCAAACGCGTGTCCGGCGCGCCGGTGATCTCGAAGCCGAACGCCTTGAGGACGCTCGTGACGATCAACACCATCACCGAGAAGACAGCGAGCCCGTCAAAGCGAGCGAGCACGTTTCCAAAGAGGGTGCCCGCGTCGGCGGATGTGCGAGCCGAGGCAAACAGGGCAGGCGCGACCGCGGTCCCCAGCACCAGCGACCCACCGACGAGGATCGCGAGCGCCAGGTGGTAGAGGAACTGGAGCAGGTCGAAGGACAGCGTCTCCACGGGGGAATCCGAGCATACCGGGAATTTCCGAGCGCACAGGTCGGTTTAGCATTGAGCGCAAGGGAGCTCTAATGCCGACATATCGCGACTTCTTCGCCGACATCAAAAAGCGTATCCACGAGGCGACGCCCGAGCAGGTCCAAGACCTGATTCGATCGGGCGACGTCCAGCTCGGCGACGTTCGCGAGAAGGACGAGTGGAACTCCGGCCACATCGTAGGCGCGGTGCACGTCCCGAAGAGCTATCTCGAGCAGTGGGCCGAGGACCGTCTCCCCGAGAAAGACAAGACCACCATCCTCTATTGCGCGGGCGGCGTGCGTTCGGCCATGGCCGCGGACACTCTGCAGAAGCTCGGCTACCAGAAGGTCATCTCCATGGCCGGTGGATTCAATCGCTGGAAGGACTCCGGCAAGCCGTGGACAACGCCCGCGAGCTTCACGCCGGAGCAAGCGCAGCGGTACTCGCGTCATCTTCTGATCCCGGAAGTCGGCGAGGCCGGTCAGCAGAAGCTTCTGAACAGCAAAGTCTTGCTGATCGGAGCGGGCGGACTGGGATCGCCGGCGGCGTACTACCTCGCGTCAGCAGGCGTCGGTACGCTCGGCATCGTCGACTCCGATGTCGTCGACCTCACCAACCTGCAGCGCCAGATTCTTCACACCACCGAACGCATCGGTGAGTCGAAGGTCTCGTCCGCGAAGCAAACGCTCGAGGCGCTGAATCCCGACGTGAAGATCGTCGGCTACGAGGAGCGTCTCACCGCGGCGAACATCGACCGGATCATCGAGGGCTACGACGTGATCATCGATGGCGCCGACAACTTCCCCACCCGCTATCTCCTGAACGACGCATCGGTGAAGCACCGCATCCCCGTCGTTCATGGCTCGATCTACCGCTTCGAGGGTCAGGTCACGGTCTTCAAGCCCTTCGAAGGTCCGTGCTACCGCTGCTTATTCCCGGAGCCGCCCCCGCCGGAGCTCGCGCCGTCATGCGCGGAAGCCGGCGTCCTCGGCGTCCTGCCGGGAGTCATCGGCACGGTACAGGCGACGGAAGCGATCAAGCTCGTGCTCGGGATCGGCGAGCCGCTCGTGGGCCGCTATCTCCTGTATGACGCACTCGAAGGCAGCTTCCGCGAGGTCCGTCTGCGCCGCGATCCGGAGTGCCCGGTCTGCGGCGAGGATCCGAGCATCACCGATTACATCGACTATGAGGGCTTCTGCGCCTCGCCCGCGGAATGGCGCGCTGAAAACGTACCCGCGAAAGTAACCACTCCCGCCGACTAACGCCCCGTATTCTGGAGCTGATGCGCCGCGCGGCCCTGCTATTCATTATGGCGACGCTTGTCGTCGCCGCGTGCTCGACGAACGGTCCGAGCAGCGCGACGCAGTCGCCGTCGAAGACCGCGGATATCAAGCGCGCGAAGCTCGATATCGCTTACAGCGCGTTCGTCGACCAGGACGTTCACCACGTGACCAGCAAGAAAGCGCTGGAGTCGTCGCTTCAGGCGGTGCGTACCCTCATCCAGGGCGCCGGCGGCAAGGCTGATGTGGCCACGCCGGACTTTCAGGACGTCGACGAGCCGCAGACGGCGGACTTCAATAAGTTCGCTGACACGGTGAGCCAGCTCGCGGCGAGCAATCCCAACGTCTCGGCGAGCAAGATCGCGGACGCGGCAATCGGCGGAATGATCGACGCCAGCCCGGACTGTCACACGTACTACGTGGCGAGCTCGTCGGTCCACCAATCGCGCCCCTTCACGCCTCGGGGTAGCTCGGCGTTGATTCCGGCCCAGGGAACGAGTCTTGGCGCCGCCGACGAAGCGGGGCTGACCGGGAAGATTCTCCCCGGCGGCATCGCGTACATCACCTTCCGTGAGTGGACGGTGAACGCGAACTACAAGATCGTCGAGCATCTGCGGACGCTGCTCGATAAGGCAGTGGCGCAAGGCGCGAAGGCCTGGCTTTTTGATCTTCGCGGCAACCTCGGTGGCGTGGCCACCGACGCACACAGCATGTTCTTGAACGGCGAGCCCACCTTCACACTCCTCCTCAAGAACGGCAGCGGAGGCACCGCGTCGGGCAACAAGGACCTGCGCCTGCCCAACGCATATCAGCTACCGATGGCGGTCGTCCTGAACGACCGGAGCGCATCGGACACCGAGATCTTTGCCCTCGCCCTCAAAGAGAACAAGCGCGCGACGATCGTCGGGCAGACGACCGTCGGCTGCCTGGGCGGCTTCTCTCCGAACCATTTCAGCGACGGCAACGAGCTGGCGGTCGTGGCCCAGGAATTGGCGGGTGCGCAGACCAGGGCGAAGTACAACAACGCCGGCATTCCGCCCGATGTGCAGGCTGACGACGCGACCGCGGTAGCCAAGGCGATCGAAATACTCCAGCAGAAGATCGCGGGGAGCTGAGTCTGCGGCGCCTTGCCGGCCTGGTACTGGCGGTCCTGATCGGTGGCTGCGTCGCCGCGCCGACCGCGCAGCCCTCACCGACGACGACCACCGTCGCGATCAACGAGGGCACCAAACCTGAGATCGTCGATGTGCTCCAGCGCCGGCAAGCAGCGCTCACCTTCAAGGACCTGCATGGATTCCAAGCGACCGTGGACCTCACGCGACCGGCCTTCCGACGATGCCAGCAGGAGACGTTCGATGCTGCGGCGCGACAGGGCTTCGTAGCCCCAGCCATCAATGTGGTCAAGGTCGAGCCCTATGGAGACAGTTACGTTCGCGCCTACGTTCAGGACGGGTCGAGCGGAGTGGAGCGCCTCTATTTCCGCCGCGACGGCGATCATTGGGTCCTCACTGAGCCGAAGATCGACGAGCTCGGCGGGGAGCGCTCACGGGTCGTAGAGGGAGTACGGGTCGACTACTGGGGCATCGACGAGGATGTCGTCGGGTTCGTCGGCCACGAGGCCGCCGCGACAAGAGAGTTCTTGACGCCGTACGCGAACTCGACGATCCGCGATCCGTACTCGGTCAAGCTGATCCCGACACGCGAGACCGCCGGCATCGTCGCATGTCAGTTCGTCGCGTTCGCGAATTCACACGACGAGCACGCACCGTTCATCGGCATGTGGCAGCTCTGGCTCTCCCCGAGCTTGGATCGCGTCTCGGACTACGAGCAGCTGGTGCTCCGGCACGAGGGTCTTCACTACCTTCAGGACCAGTTCAGCCACAGCATCACCATTCGCCTCGATTGGTGGCTCATAGAGGGATGGCCCGACTTCATTGCGAAGTCGCGTGGTCGCTACGCAATCGTCGCGGCGGTGTGTGCGAGCAGCGTGCCCACCCTGAAGCGCATCGTCGATGGCGTCCCGACCGAGCCCGACACGCCGCCCGAGGTCACAGGGAACTACTACGCGGTCGCCAACTCGATGGTCGAATACGTGTACGCGACCTACGGACCGCAGAGCTACTGGAATCTCGTCGCCCTTTACAAGGACAACGTCGACTACCGCGTGAACTATCCGAAGATCTTCAAGGTCGAGCCGGACGCGTTCTACCAGGGCTGGCTCGCGTTCGCGAAGAAGAGATACTGCTGACCCACACGTCGGGCAATCGAACAAGCGAGCGGTAAGCCTGCGCGCTTCTCCGGGGCATAGGCTTCCCGGCACAGGACCCACGGACCATACCCCTGGGACGATTTTGGTACCCATGGGCCATTGGCGAACAGGGCCGGGGGCCGATATGGTCGCGGAGCGCACGTGAGGAAGGGAAGTGACGACCGCTTGAGGTCAGGCGTCGCCAAGGTCACCGCGCTCCAGCTCGAGGTCGCCGGACCGGTTCCGGACGTCATTGCCCGCGCGAAGTCGGGCGACCGAGTCGCGTTCGCGGAGCTTTACGACCAGCACGTTGACTCCGTGTACCGCTACCTGCTCTACCGCGTGCGCGAGCCATCCGACGCCGAGGATCTCGCGAGCGAAGTGTTCACGAGAGCCTTCGCGAACATCCATCGCTATCGCTGGCAGGGGAAGTCGTTCCTGGCGTGGCTCTACACGATCGCGCGTAACGCGGTCACCGATCGTCGCCGTCGCGAACGGCCGATGGTCGACCTCGACAACGCGTACGGCGTCGCCGAAGACGGACCGACAGCGCACGAACGCGCGGTGCACGGTGAAGCGGTCGATGCTCTGCGCGGCGCGGTGAAGCACCTCACCGCGGAGCAGCAGGAGGTCATCGTCCTTCGCTTCGTCGAGAACATGTCGAGTCGCCAGGTCGCGCAGGTGCTCGGCAAGAATGAGGGCGCGATCCGCGCGCTTCAGTTCCGAGCGCTCGGTCGCCTAAGAAAGCTCTTAACGAGCGAAGTCGCCTGAACTGCTGACCTAGGCGACCCGTAGACTTCTCGACAGGTACTGGTTGATCCGTCTTCGCACGTTTCTGCCTCTCGTCGCGTTCATCGCGGCCGCTTGTTCGCTCGTTCCCGCCGAGCTGCAGCGGGAGCTTTTGCCGTCGAACACCTCGTACAAGACCGCCGAGGCCGCGTACCAGGTGCTCATCGAACGGCATGTCGACAAACCCACATCGCAGACGCTTTTGACGGGCGCTCTCGACGGCGTCGTCACCGAAGCCAAAAAAGAGGGCGCAAGCGACGGAACGCTTCCGTCGAGCGGGCTGAACCTCACCGGCAGCACGTGGTCCGACTTCGCGAAGTTCTCGGACCGGCTGGACGCGATCGGCGCGGCCACGCCGAACGCCGACAAGACGCTCCTCGAGCGCGCGGCTGTCGACGGTATGGCGAAGTCGATGAACGAATGTCATACCTACTACCTGGACCCGACGCGCGCCAAGAACTTCAACCAGCCGCAGCCGCCTGTTTCCGGCATCGGCGTGACGATCAACAAGCCCAGCGCCGACGCGCCGATCGAGGTCATCCGCGTCATCGCGGGCACCCCGGCGGACCGAGGGGGCATCAAAAACGGCGACAAGATCGTTACCGTCGACGGCGTCGACGTCACCAACCTGCAGACCGAAGAAGTCGCGAACAAGGTCAAGGGCCCGGAGGGCACGCCGGTGACCATCGGCATCCTGCGCGGACAGGAGACGCTCTCGTTCACCTTGAATCGGGCGCGGTTCTCGGTCCCGCTCGAGACCGACAGCATCATCGACGGCAACATCGGCCGGATCGAGGTGCCCCAACTCGTCGGCGCCGTCGCCGACGAGGTATCCAACGCCGTGAAACGGCTTAACGCGAACGGCGCCGGCGGGCTCGTCCTCGACCTTCGCGGCGATCCGGGTGGCGACCTCTCGGCCGCGGTCGACATCGCGAGCATCTTCGTGCGCCAGGGCACGCTCGTGTTCCAGACCGGGCGTGACGGGAACCGCACCCCGCTCGACGTAAACCGCCGCTTCTACATCGACAGCCCCAAGCCGCTCGTCGTGCTCGTGGACAAGAACTCCGCCTCGGGCGCCGAGATCATCGCCGCGGGGATCCGCGCGAACGGCGCGGGCTTCGTCATGGGGACGCAGACCGCGGGATGCGTCGGTACAGGACAGCCGCGGGATCTCCCGGACGGCGGCATTCTCCTCGTCACCATCACCAAGATCCAGGACGCGAAGAGCGGTGCGGACCTGAACGGGCCGGGGAAGGGGATCGTCCCGGACCAGGTCGTGGAGAAGCCCACCGGCGCGCAGGGCGACCCGCAGCTCGACGCAGCCGTCGCGTATCTGCGAACGAAGGTCGCGCGTACGAGCGCCGCGCCGGAATTTCTGCTAGCCGCTTAGCTGACCGCGCCGAGCGTCGCGAGCCCGACGACGAGCACGACGATCCCCACGATCTGGTTTGGCGCGAGGCGCTCACCGAGGGCGAGCATGCCGAGTACGGCGGGAACGATCGGATACATCCCCGTCCCTGTCGCGGCGAGCGAGGCGTATCCGGATTCGATCCCGAGCGCGAAGAACACGTTCGCGAGCGTATCGAGGACGCCGACCGTCACACCGAGCGCCAGCGCGGTCCGCGCGCGAAAGACGCGAAGATCGATCCGTCTCGCGGCGATATACGAACCGATGAAGACGAAGCTCGTCGCGCGCAGCAGCAGGATCATCGGGATCCACGCGTACTGCCGTGTCGCGATCGCGAAGACGGCGCTCCAGAGACCGAACCCGAGCGTCGCGACCAAACCGATGCGCACGCCCGGGACCGGTCGTCCGAGCGTGACGCGCAGCTCCCTGGCGTCGGTCGAGGTAAGGACGACGCCGACGAAGACCGACGACGCCGCGAGGATCTGTGCCGTTGTGAGCCGCTCGCCGAGGAAGACGACCACGAGGACCACGGTGATCACGACATACGACGCGACCACCGGAGCGACCACCGCGACGGGGCCGAGCGCGAGTCCGCGGTAAAGCGCGGCGACCGAGATCACGCCGAGGACGCCGAGCGCGATCGCGAACGGGATCATGCCGGGCTCGAACTCGGGCCAACGGCCAAGAAGCAGAACAACAACCGCGAATGAACTGAGGCCCGTCGACTGCATCGCGAAGGCGGTGCGGACCGCGCCGACCCGGCGCGCGCAGATCCCGGCCGCGTAGTCGGCGAAACCCCAGACGACCGCGGCGGCGACGCCGAAAAGGAGAGCTTCCAGCTAAACGACGAGCTCGCGTGGTGCCTGCGTGAGGTTGCGTGCGCCGCTCTCTGTGATGACGAGCATGTCCTCGAGTCGAACGCCCCCGATGACCGGGTCGTAGACCCCCGGCTCGATCGTGACGACGTCGCCCGCGACGAGCGCCTTCGTCCCGGATCGCGCGATCGCGGGCGCTTCATGGATCTCGAGCCCGACACCGTGGCCGGTCGAGTGGATGAGGCCGCGCGGCGTCGGATCGCTTGGATCCTTCTTGTGACCCGGACGCAGCGTGTCGTAGCCGGCTGCCCAGATGATGTCCTCGACGAGCTCGTGAACCTCGCGCCCGGTCACGCCGGGACGCAGGGCCTTGATGCCCGCGTCTTGAGCGCGCTTCACGACGTCGTAGATCTTCCGGATCTCCGCGGGAGGCTCGCCCTTCGATACGGTCCGCGTCATGTCGGCCCAGTACCGCGTCTGTTTGTGCTGCGGAAAGATGTCCATGACGATCGGCTCCTTCGCGTGCAGGGGCCCGGTGCCGATCTGATGCGGATCGGCCGCCTGCGGGCCGGGCGCGCAGATCGCGCCGTCGGACGCATATCCGCGCTCAAGAAGGGCTGACTCGACGATCGCGCGCAGCCGCTCGGCCGTGAACACGGCGCCGTCCAGCTCGAGTGTTCGATCGGCTCGGGCTTTGGCGCGGCGGATGGCATCAACGCCTTTGTGCCACGCGTCCTCGGTCGCGCGCTGCGCGGCTTCGATCGCCTCTATTTCGTCGGGGCGCTTGACGCGCCGGCGCTCGCGTAAATCGTCCGCGATGACGAGCTCGACACCCATCTCGCGCAGCCGGTCGGCCTCGGCGAGCGGGAAATACGGGGCGACCGCGACACGCGTCAGGCCGCGCTCGTCGAGGAAACGCTTCATGATCGTCGCCCAGAACTCGGTGCCCGAGACGCCTTGCCCGGAAAGCTCCTGCGCGCCGTACTCGTTCATGTTCACGACCGTCGTCGCACGCGATTCCTTGCGCGCGCGGCCTTCCTCGAGCGAGCTCGCGACGATGACAAGCTCCTCGACGTCTTCGAGCGCGATGATCGGATCGGGCGCGAGGAATTTGGTCGTGTGATAGACGTCCGGGAACTTGTAGCCATCTGCGTAGAAGAGAAGCGGCGAGCCGGACGCACCGCGCGAAACCATCGCGGTCAAGACCCTAGCGGATTTCCCAGGGCCAGCGCCTTTCTGCCCGGTACCCTCGCTACCGAGATACCGCGACGAGGGACCCGGCGATCTTCACCAGGTCGTCGCGCGAAACGTTGAGAGAGGCCTGAACCTCGATACGCGTTCCTTCCCGGCTCAGGACGATGTGTTGTCGCGCGCCGTCGTTCCAGTACAGCCCCGAACCCCCGCCTGGCAGGGCCACGCGTTCACCTGGTCCGGGACCAGCACTGCCGGCGCTCTCGATGATCAGGACCGCACCCAGATCGGTGCTCGATCGGTATGTCACCACCAAGCGATCCTGATCGCGCGAGGGATACCCGAGTTGAAGATTGCTGGAAGCGAACGTCGGACGAAACACGCGAAATGAGACTGCCCGCGCAACCGCGCCCCATGGCCCATCAATCCCCAGTGCAGGGGTCGAGACGCGATCGCTCGTGATCGCGTCAGCGGGTGGCGTGAAGACAAAGGCCGCGGGATCGAACGACGGCGCGAAGTCGATCTTGACGAAGGTCCACTCGAAGAGCGATCCGCCGCTCGGATCGAGGATCCGACCGGCGAGCGGGACCGCGTACTGGTGGTCGAGGGTGAGGGTGGTCTTTCCGAGCCGCCCCGCCACGGCGCTGCCCGGCAGCGGGGTCAGGACGACGCGATCGCCGGCGCGCCCCGCCAGAGTCTCCGTGCCGTCCCGCGCGACCGCGTAGTCACGGCTCGCACCGGTGAGGGCGGTCTCTGCCTCGGAGCCGGCCAGAAAAGCAAGCGTCCCGAGTGGCACCGTCCCCAAACGAATGGCCGTGTGCGTCGCGGGCGTCCACAGCCAGGTCGCCGTGTCGGTCGCGATCACAACGCTTGGCGGCGCTCCGTTCGCCTGCGCCGAGGAGATCTCGAGGCGCAACCGATTCGGCGACTCGAACGAGATAACTTCGTTGAAGGAGATCGGAACGTTCGGTCGCGTTCCGTCGCCGGCAATCCAGCTCGACACACGGAGTTCGCCGGCGTATCTCGCGAGCCCCACCGCGCTCGGGTCGATCGCGCCAAGCTCGACCTTCGCCAGAAGCTCCTTCGCATCGGTCGGCGCGCTGGCCGACACGACGATCGCTACAACGACCAGCACCGCAGCCACTCCGACGAGCGCCGGCGTCCGTCGAAAGCTGGGCAAATGGACGAAGCCGAAGCGGCTCCGAGGCTCGGATCGCGCCGGCGTAGCTCGGATCCGTTCCCAGACCGTGGCTGCGCGCTCGACTTCTAACTGGACGCCGCGAGCGAGCTGTGTCACTTCCTGGGCGAACGTCACCTCACTGTCGCTCGGCACCAGGTCGCCGTCGATGGCGCGGTCGATCACGTCGGCGCGCACGACCTCACCGGACATCGCCCACCTCCTCATGCAGCGCGTCGCGAAGCTCCCGCAGCGCGCGGTGGATCAGCATCTTCACCGCGGCCTCGCTCTTGCCCATGACCGCGCCGGTCTCTCGCGCCGTCAGCCCGGCGAAGAGACGCATCGAAACGGCTTCGCGGCGATCCGCCGTCAGCTTCTGCAGTAGCGCAACCACGCGCTCGCTCTGAAGTCGCGACATCACTACCTGATGCGGCGAATCCTCTTCAGCGGAGGTGACGGAGCGGGCATCGTCGAGCGGCCGCTCGCGGCGATGCGCGCGATACTCGTCCGCGACCTTGCGACGCGCGATCCCGATCAGCCAGGCGAGTCGAGTCCCAGTCCCGCGATAGCTGTTGAAGCCCTCCAGCGCGGCGATGAATGTCTGGGCCATGAGCTCCTCTGCGAGAGCCGCGCGACCTACGCGCGCGAGAAGGTAGCGGTACACCTTTTGCGCGTACTGCTCGTACACGTCCGCAAACGCCGCCCGTTGCGCTGCCGCCAGCGGCTGAACCGGCGGGACCGCACGCGCGAGGGCAGCGGCGTTCACAGGGTCCACTCCGTCCTTGCTCTCGGATTCATGTCGCAGGAGGGCCTCCCGAAGTAACACCCTCGGGTCCCGCGACCAGGATCCCGTGGGCGATCCCCGCGCGCACGAGAGCCGCGCGATTGGGCACGGCATAACGCGACATCAAATGCGCGAGGTGTTTCTTGACGGCTGCTTCGCTCACGCCCAATCGCGCGGCGATCTCCTTAGACGGAAGACCCTGTGCGACCAACCAGATGACCTGAAGCTGGCGCGACGTGACTCGGGTCTTGGGGCCTGGTCTCATAGCGGGACCTTCTTCCTACCCTGCGCCCCGCGGTCGCCAAACGTATACCTAGTTGCGCGCCGGTCAAGAGGATAAAAAGCGGCAGCAGAAACCAGGCGGGGAGTTTCATCTGCAGCCTTCTGACGGACTGGCTCTTCTGGCGCGGCTCTTGGTCGGTGGCATCCTCATCGTCGCTGCCGCAGCGAAATTGCGAGCCGGGCGAGCTGATTTCTTTCGTCGTGTGTACGCCTACGATCTCCTTCCCCGGCGAGCTTCATGGACGCTGGCGCGCGCGTTGCCAAGCGTCGAGCTCACCGTCGGCGTTCTCCTTGTGCTCGGGTTGATCGCGTCGGTGGCGAGCGCTGCCTCGGCTCTGCTGCTTGTGACGTTCACCGGCGCCGTCTCGATCTCGCTGCTTCGCGGACGCGACCAGCCCTGTGGCTGCGGCGCAGATCTCAGGCCCGTGAGCTGGCGTCTCGTCGGCCGCAACGTGTGCTTGGTGCTGGTCTCGGTCGCGCTGGTGCGTGCCGGTCCGGGCCTCGCGAGCCTCGACCGGGCGTTCGACGCGTCCGGGTCGACGAATCCGTTCGCCTTGGCGCTGGCCGCGGCGATTTGTCTCTTGTCGGTGTGGATGGGCGCTCTCGGAACAACGCAAATCCCTGCCCGGACATCCGCGGATCGCACGAATTTTGGGGAGGCGACACATGTCTAACAACGGCTTCTCGCGACGCTCGGCGCTTCAAAAGCTCGCGAAGCTCGGAGGCACGGGTGTCGTTGTCTCCGTCTTCGGTCTGGTACCGGAGGTCAGGGCCCTCGCCGGTTCCCAACAACCTGCCCTTGCCGCCGCAAATACCCAGGCGACGGATCCACGCATCCGCAGGCTGATCGATCGAGCCAAGACGAGCAGCGAGTGGAATCGGTTCCGGGCCGCGCTCGTCAGCGAGGAACCCTTCGGCGTGGTGAGCGCTCCCTCGGGACGCACGCTCCTCGCGTTCTCGCTGTGGGACACCGATCCGACCGCGACCGAGGCTCGCCGCGTCGAACCATTCCAGGCTCTCCGCGCACTCGCGTTCGGTTTCGCTCCTGGCGGCGAGAGCGGCGGCGCGGTCTTGATGACGCCGTCCGCCGACTTCACGAGCACGACCATCCAGGACCTTCGGTCATCGGCCGTTCAAACGGCTCGTCACTCCGCGAGCGCGCAGGCGGCTGTCGCGCGCGCGCGAGCCAAGGCGATCGAGATCAAGAGCACGCGTATGGCCATCGACGGGCGCGCCTTGAGCGTGAAGGCCGGCCCCTTCGCCCTGGCCGCCACCGGCTGCAACTGCGGCACCAACCGTCTGTACAGCTGCGATCAGGTCGTTACCGGAGGGGGCTACTGGGACGACGGGTGCCTCGCGGGCTGCGCGATCGGCTGTGGTTATTTTGGAGGCGGGTGGGCCTTTTGTTTCGCGGTCTGTTATGCGGCGTGCTGGGTCCTGCCCTATTCCTACTGCGCGTCGTACTCATGCACCATGTGCGCTTGGTGACCGGAATGGCGCCTTGACTCCGCCTCGGCACCGGGCGACCCTCGGGGCGATCGCGCGCGGCGAAGATGGAGGAGCCAAACGAACGACGCCGTGTCGTACGTGGAGGTCGTGCTCGCGTGCGTCCTGCTCATAGGTGTTGCCGCTGTCCCGGGCTTTGTACGCGCGCGCTTTCCGACTGCCTACCGCGGACCTATCGCCTGGCTCGGTGAGCGACTCCCGTGGTCCGCGCGGAGGACCACCACGACCGTTGTTGGGCTCGTCACAGCAGTCGCGCTGGTCGCGCTCTTGAATTGGTTGTTTCCCGAGAGCTTCGGGCCGCGGCTCTCGTTCGTTCCGGCCCTCGTGTTGATGCTTGTGATCCAAGCGAGTTTTGCGCTTTGGGTGCGGCGCTAGGCGACCCCCATCACCGGATCGACTCCGCTACATCCCGCTCCCAGATCGCGCGGTCATGAGCGAAGTGCACGCGCACCGGATCGAGCTCGTGGAATCGTCCGATCCAATCCGGATACGGCGCGTGTGACTCGCCGGCAAGCGCGAGCTCGTGCGAGTACTGATGCCGCGCGTAGTCCGATGAGAAGTTGAGCGCCTGTCCGGCGAGGACGACGCGGCCCTTCTTGGTGTCGACGACGAGCGACTGATGTCCGGGCGAGTGCCCCGGCGTCGGCAGGATGCGAATCCCGGGCCACGGCTCCGCTTCTCCATCGATCTCCTCGAGGGCCGCGCCGGGGAAGTCGGCGACGTGCGGCAAGTGGGTGTAGTCGTTCTCCTTGCGCGCGTGGGAGACCTCACGCTTCTGCACGAAGATCGGAGTCCGCGTGAAATGCCGGTTGCCCCCGGCGTGGTCCGCGTGGAAATGGCAGTTGGCGATGAGCTTCACGTCGGTGATGCCGTGGCCGGCCGCGCGAAGCGCTTCGTCGATCGGCCGCATGTACACGGGCTGATATAGATCGACCATCTTTCGGGGCTCCGGCGAGAAGCCGGTGTCGAACAGGAAGATGCCCCGCGGATGTTCGATGACGAAGGCGGTGACCACAACGCGCTCGCCTGGAAAGCGGTCGCCGTCGGCGGGCATCGTGTAGTGCCCGGTGTGGATCGGCTGAATGCGTGAGTGAGCCACTCCGCCTCACATTAGCCGCGTGACCGACGTCGCCGGTTTCGTTGCGCTGGCGATCGTGGTCATCGTCACGCCGGGACCGACACCCGAGGCCTGCCCTACGCGAGCCCGTGGCGGCCGCGATGCCCGTGGCCGCGGGACGGTCCAACAGTCACTAGGAAATAAAAGTCGTCGCGGGGCGGCGCGCCGCATGGCGCGCCGCCGATTGCGAACGACTAGAACGCTACCGCGAGCGCGCCGCGACGGAGGCGGCGAACGTCCGCGGGACGATCACAAAAGATGCGCTCATGACCATCCCGGTACGACCGCGATCAGCCGGTCGCCCCACGGGTCAAAGTCACGCTCGTCGAGGCCGCCCGCGATACGCGCGCCCGATTCGCGGAGCGCGCTCTCTCCACAATGCCACGCGCGCACGCGCGCGGGCGACGACCCATTCGTGTGGACTTCGTATTGATGCTCGCCGAGCGCCCGCCAGATCTCGCGCTCGATCGAGCCGTCGTCGAGCCTGCGTTCGCGGGCCAAGCCGTCCGGCGCGGATGCGACAGCATCCTCCTGCGGCGGGACGTAGAGCCCCTCGATGACGAGGAGGCCGTCGCGCGCGAGGAGGCGGCGCGCCTTCGCGATCGCCTTCGCGCGCGCGCCGTCGTCGAGTATTCCAGCGAAGGGATCGTTCGGTGCGACGATGAGGTCGTATTCGCCCTCCTCCGGCAGCCCTTCGAGTCCGGCGCCGACGTCGAGGACGCGACGCGCCTCGAGCCGCTCGGCGAGCGCCTTCCACTCGGCTGCGTCCTCGCGCAGTCGCATCTCGACGAGGTCTCCCCTGGTGGCCAGCACGTCCGGGCTCTAGAGCACCGGACGTGCCAGCCGGGGCGCGGTAAACGCGCGGTAGAGCCGCACTAGGGTCTCGCGCGGCGAGACCGCCGTTAGCCGCGGGAGCTGGTACCGGCCTCTTGGTCTTTCTCGGCGCGGTCGCCTTCAACTTCGTCACCGTGGATCTCGCCGCGCCACGCGCCGGTCGGACTGCGCCGCTCTTCGATGAACTTCTTGAAGCGACCGAGGTCGCCCTGGATCCGCGCGTCGTCGGCGCCGAGCACGTCGCCGATCCGCTCGGTGACGTCCTTCGGCTCCCAGTGCATCTCGAGCTCGATCTTCGTCTTGTTCTCGACCAGCGGGACGAAGCGCACGACGCCTCCATTGCGCGCGCCCGACGTGCTGCGCCACGCGATGACCTTGTCCGGCATCTGCTCGGTGATCTCGGCGTCCCACTCTTCGACCTTGCCCGCGACCTTCGCGCGCCAGTGAAGGCGCTTGTCGTCGAGCTGCTCGACCTTTTCTGTGCCTTCCATGAATCGCGGGAACTCCTCGAACTGGGTCCACTGGTCGTACGCGACCCGGACCGGAACGTCCACGTCGATGGATTTCTTGACTGTCGGCATTTATCTCTCCTCTTCTTTACGCTGAATACGCCGTTTGTTGGCGCTTCCCTTCTTCGTCGCGGCCTTTTCATCGAGCCGCTGCTTCGCCTCGCGAGGCGAGCGAGTGGGCGGTTGACCGATGCGGTTCTGGGGAGCGGGACGCGATCGCACGCGCAACAGCGGCGCAAGAGCGGTACCAGTTTCGGTGGTGCGACCGAGCCCTGGGCGGGTGTTACCCGCTGGGTGGAGAATCGGAGCGTGGCCCAGACCGTCATGGCCCGCGGATCGACGCCGACGGCAGACGACCTCGAGCGGGAGGTCGGGCTCTTCGCGAAGGTGGGCTACTGCGTCGGGCCGAGCTTCTCCGCGAACGGCGATCGCGTCGCTTTCATCTCCGATATCTCGGGAATTCCGCAAGCCTGGGCCGTTGGAGTCGAGGGAGGTTGGCCGGATCGCGTCAGTGCGCTCGAAGATCAGGTCGTCGGTCTCGAGTGGTCGCCGCGCGGCGACCGCATCGCGCTGGTCGTCGCGCCCGGCGGAGGGCTCAATACACAGATCTACGTCGTGCGTCCCAATGGCTCGGACCTGCGGCGGCTGACGCCGGGAGGCAAGGAGAACAACGCGTTCTCTCGCTGGAGCGCGGACGGCCGAACGCTCTTCATTACATCGAGCCGGGACGACCCGTCGCACTGGGATGCGTTCGCCGTCGACCTCGAGAGCGGTGCGTGGAGCGAGCCGATCGCGCGAACGCGCGGGATCGCGCGGATACACGACGACACCGCGAGCTCGGTGCTCCTCTTCCGCGTCCTCGCGCGCGGCGACAGCGACCTGTATCTCGTCGATCGCCGCACGCCCCTCGAGACGCGTCTCACGCCGCACGACGGGCAGGCGCAGTACTGGGAGGGACGCCTTCGTGACGGCTGGATGCTCTGCGGGACGAACGCCGAGCGCGAGCGAAACGCGTTCGCCCGCCTTCCGATAGACGGGTCCGGGCGGGTCGACATACTCACCGAGCGCGACGACGCGGAGCTCGAGCAGATCGCGTACACCGACGATCGCGGGCGGGCCGCGCTGGTCTGGAACGTTGCCGGCCGGAGCGAGCTCGAGGTGATGGATCTTTCGACCGGCGCGCGGACCGGCATAGCGGTCCCCGCGGAAGGCATTGCCGGTCCGACTTGGAGCCGCGACGGCCGTCGCCTCGCGTTCGTGGCGAGCGGACCGTCGGTGGGTCCGCCGGACATCTGGATCGTCGACGAGATCGGGCGGGCCGCACGCCGACTGACGCGCTCGCCACATCCTGGCGTCGACCTGTCGCGCCTGGTCGTACCACGGCTCGAGCATTTCGTCGCGGCGGACGGCCTCCAGCTCTCAGGCTGGCTCTACGTCCCGCGGACGTTCGTCGCGCCGGGACCTGTCGTCCTCTCGTTCCATGGTGGACCGGAAGCGCAGGAGCGACCGAGCTTCAACCGCACCTATGAAGCGCTGCTGTCGCGGGGGATCGCGGTCTTCGCGCCGAACGTGCGAGGTTCATCCGGTTTCGGGAAGGCCTTCGTGCATCTTGACGACCGCGAGAAGCGCTTCGACGGGGTCCGCGACATCACCGCGTGCGTCGATCACGTCGTCCAGATCGGTGTCGCCGATCCCACGCGGATCGGGATCACTGGCGGGTCGTACGGCGGCTACATGACGATGGCCGGGATCACCGAATTTCCGGAGCGCTTCGCCGCGGCGGTATGCGTGTGCGGGATCGTGAACTTCCGAACCTTCTTCCAGAAGACGGAGCCGTGGATGGCGGCCATCTCCAAGAGCGAGTACGGCGACCCAGACGAGGGCGATCTGCTGGACCGCTTGTCGCCGATCCACCGGATGGACCGCGTGCGCACTCCGACCCTCGTGCTTCACGGCGCCAACGACACCAACTGCCCGGTCGTTGAGGCCGAGCAGATGGTCGACGAGATCGGCCGCCGCGGCGTCCCCGTCGAGCTCGTTCTGTTCCCCGACGAGGGTCACGGTTTCCTGAAGACCGCGAACCGTGTGCGCGCCGCGGTCGAGACCGTGCGCTGGTTCGAACGCCACCTCGGCTAAGGCCTCTGTCACAACTGGCCCCTCCGCGGTGCTCTATTGGTGTATGGAGGCGTCGTCGTCCATGACGCTGCCGGCGCGCGACCCGGGCCGCATCGTCGCCGCCGCGGTCTCGCCGGCGTTCGAGGGGCTTTTTCGAGCCGAATACGCACGGGTAGTGGGCATCGCGCATCGCGTCCTCGCCGATCAGTCTGAGGCCGAGGATGTGGCGCAGGACGTGTTCATTTCGTTCTATCGGGGGCACCCGGCCGACGCCGCCTATGCCCGGGCGTGGCTCCATGCCGCCGCCGCGCACGCCGCGCTGAACGCGCTCCGCGGGCGCGACCGGCGCTCGCGTCGTGAGGCCGCGCAGGCTGTGCCGCCGGACGCGACCGCCGCTCAGGAAGACCCGGCGGAGACCGTCGCCGCATCCGAGACGCGCGAGGAAGTCCGCGCGGTGCTCGCGCGACTGCCCGAGCGTTCGGCAGCGATGCTCGCGCTCCGCTACGCCGGCCTTTCCTACGCCGAGATCGCCGCAGCGCTTGACGTCCGCGCGTCGAGCGTTGGCACCTTGCTCCGTCGCGCGGAAGATGCTTTCCGGAGGGAACTGCGATGAACGACACCGAGATCGCACAAGCGCTCGGAACGGCCGAGCCCCGCGTGAACACCGATGACGCGCTCGCGCGATTCCAGGCGAGAGTCGAGACCGAAGGGATCGCGCCTGTCGCATCGGTCGCGCGTCCACGTATCACTTCACGCTGGCTGCAAGGCCTCGCCGCTGCGGCGGGTGTGGTCATTGTCGCGAGCGCGCTCACGCTCTCGGGGGTCGCGGGGTCGATCCTCCAGATCTTCGAACCGAAGAGCGTCGTCGCGGTACCTCTCACGCAGGGGGACCTCAACTATCTCGGACAAGCCTGCGCCGGCTTGAACCTCCAGGAGTGCATGGGGGCGTACGGCACGTTCGAATGGACCGCGCCGCCGCAGCCGAAGGAAGTCAACTCGCGCAGCCAGGCATCGGCCCAGGCCGGCTTCACCGCGCTGGCGCCAACGTCGCTGCCCTCGAGCGTGACCGGCGACCCGCGCTACGGCGTGATCAACCGCTCGACCGCGACGTTCACTTTCAGCGCGGACTCCACGCGGCAGGCGGCCGCGCGCCAGAACCGCACCGCGCCACCGCTGCCCGCGAACATCGACGGGAGCAAGCTGTTCATCACCGGCGGTCCCGCGGTCGTACAGATCTGGGGCGCGCCGACCTCGGCACCGGTGAGCCACGGACAAGGGGACCTCTCCGACATCCCGACCCTGATCGTCGGGCAGGCGAAGGCTCCAACTGTCTCGAGCGACGGGGTCACCGTGGACCAGCTCCGCGCCTATCTCTTGTCGCAGCCAGGTATTTCACCCCAGCTTGCTGCGGCGATCCGTGCGATCGGCGACCCTTCGAGCACGCTTCCCGTGCCGGTGCCGGCCGAGCTCGCGATCTCTCACCCCGTGACGGTGCAAGGCGTGCAGGGCCTGTACATCGGCGACAACACCGGGATCGCGAGCGCCGTCATCTGGCAGAAGGACGGCATGATGTTCGAGGTGATCGGATCGTTCACAGAGAGCCAGGCGCTCGCAATCGCGAACTCCATGCGGTAGGTGGCGATCGCGAACGGCGCGATCCGGCTCGAGCACGTCACCAAGCGCTACGCGAAGGTCGTGGCGCTGAATGACCTCTCGCTCTCGGTGGAGCACGGCGTCTTCGGGTTCCTCGGTCCGAACGGAGCGGGAAAAACGACCGCGGTCAAGATCCTGCTCGGGCTCACGCGCCCGACCACCGGCAGCGGCTCACTCGCCGGCGCCGCGTTCGGGTCGAAGCCGTCACTCGGCCGCATCGGCTACCTCCCGGAGCTCTTCCGCTACCAATCGTGGCTGACGGCGCGCGAGGTGCTCGCGCTCCACTGCCAGCTCGCGGGCATCGCTCGCGCGCGCTGGGAGTCGGAGATCGATCGCATCCTCGCGACGGTCGGGCTCGCCGATCGCGGGACGAGTCGCGTCGGCACGTTCTCCAAGGGAATGCAGCAGCGCCTCGGGCTCGGCGTGGCGCTGCTCGACGATCCCGCGGTCGTGCTCCTCGACGAGCCGACGAGCGCGCTCGATCCGGTCGGCCGCCACGACGTGCGCGAGATCATCCGCGCGCTCCGCGAGAAGGGCACGATCGTCTTCCTCAACTCGCACCTGCTTAGCGAAGTCGAGCAGGTTTGTGATGCGGTCGCGATCGTCGATCGCGGCAAGGTGGTGGCACAGGGCGATCTCAACCAGCTCCTTCGAACCTCGTCCGTCCGCGTGCGCGCGACGGGACTCTCGCGCGAGGCGCGCGCGTCAATGGCACGGTTCGGCGAGCTCGATGACGATGCCGACGGCGCGGTCCTCGTCAAAGGCATCGAACGCGAGCGGATCCCCGAGCTGGTCAGCGCGATCGTCGCCTCTGGCGCGCGCGTGTATGCCGTCGAGTCCCAGCACGAATCGCTCGAAGAGCGGTTTCTGAGCCTGCTGGGGCAGTAGATGAGATCGGTCCTCGTCGTCGCGCGTCAGGTCGTGAACGAGGCGGCGCGCCGTCGTCTCCTCCTCGCGCTGCTGCTGCTTACGCTGGTGGTCATCGCGCTGACTGTTTGGGGCGTGTCGCGCGTGGACGATCTGCGCAACGCCGGGCAGCCCCTCTCCGAGGCTCAGAAGAAGACGATCGTGTCGCAGCTCCTGATCCTCGTGATGTTCATGTTCAGCTGGGTGCTGTCCCTCGCCGCCGTGTTCGTCGCGTCACCGGCGATATCGGGCGAGCTCGAGTCCGGGATCGCGCTCGCGATCCTCGCGCGTCCGATCTCGCGCGCCGAGTACGTCGCCGGGAAGTGGCTCGGCCTTGTCGCCCTGGTCGTCGCGTACGGCCTTGCGGCAGGGATCATTGAGATCGTCGCCGTCCAGGTTGTCAGCGGTTATCAGCCGCCACATCCATTCGAGTTCCTGGGGTTCGTTCTTGGCGAAGGCATCGTGATCCTCACGTTCGCGCTCATGCTGTCGACGCGCGTTGCCGGCATGGTCGGCGGGGTCATCGCCGCGATCCTCTTTGGCATCGCGTGGATGGGCGGGATCGTCGGCGGCGTCGGCGCGGCGTTCAACAACGCGACGATCACGCACGTCGGGACCGCGACAAAGCTCGTCCTCCCGACGGACGGGCTCTGGCGCGGGGCGGTCTGGAGCCTCGAGCCGTCGATCGTGATCGCAGCGCAACAGCAAGTGGGACCAGCGGTTGCGGCGAATCCCTTCTTCGCCGCGGAGCCGCCGCCTGCGGCATATGTTTTCTGGGCGATTGCGTGGATCGCCGCGATTCTTTTGATCGCCATTTGGAGCTTCCGCTCGCGCGAGATCTAGTCGGCGCGAGGGGATCGGCGAGCGTTGCGGGTGGCACGGGGGAGCGGGTTGCGCGCGAGCCGTTGACCGGCCGCGTCGCACGCGACGGGTTCCAAGTGGTGGGGAGCGGACCGGTAGGCGAGCGCGCGACCCCGACCCCGGGACAGGACCCGCAGCGCTTAGCATGCCGCCGATGCCGACCGATCGCGCGTTCTCGCGGCGAGCCGGATTTCAGGCGTATCTCATCGCGGCGTTCTCGCTCGTGTATGCAGTCGTATTTCTCGGCTTCGTTCGGAATCATCCGGAGAACATTCAGGCGGCTGCGCTCGCGTGGGCACTCATCGCCGGGGCGGGGCTCTCCGCGACCATCGCGACGACATCGGCGGCCGCACGCATCGGCGGCGATGCTCGCTGGTGGCTGACCGCGCTCGGCGTGGGGTATGGCCTTCTCTCGGCCGCCCACGGCACGTTCGCGGCGATCGCCGTCGAGCAGGGCATCGCGGCGACGGATCTCTCGCCGACCGATCCGCGCGGCCTAGCGACATTCGGACTTGCGGGCCTTTGGGCGCTCACGCTCGGCCTCGAAACGGTCGCCGGCAACGGAGCGCTTCCACGTAATCTCGGCTGGCTCGCGATCGTCGGCGGTCTCGATCTCATCGTTCTCTTTATCGCGACGGTCGCGGCGTCCGAGAATCTGATCCTCGTGAGTGGCGGGCTCGCGTCGGTCATCCTCGTTCCGGCGTTCTGGATCTGGACAGGCCGAGTCCTCCGCGGCTAGGCCAGTTCGAGCGGGCCGCCCTCGCGGTCCCGCTCGTGGGGTCGTTGGCCCTCGGCTTGCCGCTTTACGTCTTCGCTAGGCCGTTCGCGCGCATCGCGGACCTCGCAGGGGATGACATCTACATCTACAACCTCGGCGGCGCGGCCATGATCGGGTACGCGATCGCGCTCGCGCTCGGCATCCGCGCAGGTCTCTGGTCACCGATGCGCTTCGTCGTCCTCGCCACGTATCTGTTCGCGGTGATCGCCTTCCTCGCGGGGTTCGTCTCGTTCGCGAGCAATCAAATCAACGGATTCGTCGTGGTCTTTTCGCTCTGGGCCGTCCTCGTCGCATGGGTCCTCGCGCAAATACTCGTAGCGCATCGTGGCGCGGTCGCGGCTCCGCGCAACGTCGCGATGTGGGTGGTCGTCGTGCTCGCGCTCGCGACCGTATCGGCTGCCGTGTTCGGCTTGGGACCGCAGCTTCCCGGGCCGTTCGCGTCGCTCATGGGCTACAAAGGGACGGACGACTACGTCTACCGGCTAGCGGGCGCGGCGTGCTTCGGCTACGCGGCGATGGGCATCCAGGAGCTTCGGTCGCTGCACTGGGACGACCTGCGTCTTCCGAACGTGATGGCGCTCGTGTTCAACGGACTCGCGTTCCTGGCGAGCATCTTCGAGATTCTCGCCGGTCGCGCCACGCTCCTCGTGTATCTGGTCGCGTTGGCCGCCGGCTTCTTCACTGTCGCGATCGCCGCGATCCTCGTCCGCCGCGGACGCTAGTCCAAGTCGCCTTCCTGCGATGCTGCGTGTATGGACCCGAAGGCGATCGTCCGGCGCGGATACGATCTCGTCTCACGGACCTATCGAGCCGACGACGCCGACGACGGCACGTACGCGGATTGGCTCGATATCCTCGAGAAGCGGGTTGACGCGGGTTCGTCCGTCCTTGACCTCGGGTGCGGGTGTGGCGTTCCGGTCGCGAGACGACTCGCGCGCCGCTACACCGTGACCGGCATCGATGTTTCGCCTGTGCAAATCGAGCGCGCCCGCGGGTTAGTCCCTAGTGCGACGTTCATTTGTGCGGACATGACAACGATGAAGTTCCCGGATGAGAGCTTTAGCGCGATCGCCTGCCTCTTCGCGCTCATCCACCTACCGCTGTCGGAGCAGCCGACGGTTTTGGCAAACGTTCGGCGATGGCTCCGGCCCGGCGGTCTCTTCTTCGCGACGGTCGGGCATCAGGCATGGACTGGGCTCGAAAAGGATTGGCTTGGGGTCAGAGGGGCCGATATGTGGTGGAGCCACGCCGATGCCGAGACATACCGGCGATGGCTCGCGGAGGCCGGTTTGCACGTCGAGCTTGAGACGTTCATTCCTGAAGACACCGGCGGACACACGTTCTTGCTCGCTGCGCGTCCCGGCTAATCCGCGATCCGCGTCTTCGCGGGCCCGAGGATGGACCAATGAGTCATGTTCTTTCCGGGCTTGGCCCCGTGCCAGTGCCGCGTGTCCTTCGGTATCAGCACGATGACGCCGGGGCTGAGGTCGTGCTGCTCGTCGTCGGTGGCGATGAGGCCATCGCCTTCGGTGCACATGAGGATCTGGTCGGTCGTGTGCGTGTGCCAGCGGTTGCGGGCGCCGGACTTGAAACGGATCTCCGAGAGCCGAAGATCAGTACTGTGCTCGCCCCCGACCGCGGTAAACGTGTCGACGTCGCCGGAGAAGATCTCGGCGACGCTCCTGGTGGGCTTCCGCATCTCGGGCTTGACCACCCGCACGCGCGGATGGTCGCACGCGTCGGGCAGACTTGACCACAGTGAACGCACCGATCGCCGTCGAGGCGCTCGACCTCGAACGCACGTATGCGTCGGGCCACGCGACCGTGGCAGCGCTGGCAGGCGTCACGCTCGGAATACGGCGCGGCGAGTTCGTCGCCGTGATGGGGCCCTCCGGTTCCGGCAAGTCGACGTTGCTCAACGTCGTCGCGGGCCTCGAGCGGCCAACTGGGGGGACCGTCCGTGTGGACGGCGAAGACCTCGCGAAGCTCAACGAGGAGGCCCTCGCGCGGCATCGCAGCAAGCGCGTGGGCATGGTCTTTCAGGCGTTCAACCTGCTCCCGCGCTTCCGCGTCGTCGATAACGTCGCGCTACCACTCGCCTTCTCCGGCGTGCCGGCGGCCGAGCGCATCCGCCGAGCTCGCGCGATGCTCGAACGCCTCGGCATGAGCTCGCGTGCCGAGCACCGCACGAACGAGCTCTCGGGTGGAGAGCTCCAGCGTGCTGCCGTCGCGCGCGCGCTCATCGGCGAGCCGGCGATCCTCCTCGCCGACGAGCCAACCGGGAATCTCGACAGCGCGAACGGCGCCGCGCTCATCGCGCTGTTCGAGGAGCTGCACGCGCAAGGGCAGACGGTCCTCCTGGTGACCCACGACGCGCAGATCGCATCGCACGCCGAGCGCACGATCCACATGCGCGACGGCCGGGTGGTGGACGAGTGAGACCCGGCGATCTTCTCGGCATGTCGCTCGGGAACTACGGCCGCGCACGGCTCCGCTCGGGCCTCACCACGGCGGGCGTCGCGATCGGCACCGCGCTCGTCGTCCTACTGATCGCGCTCGCGACCGGAGCTGAAGACAATGTGCGCCGCTCGATCTTTTCGATCGGCGACCTGCGGCTCGTCACGGTGCAGCCCTTTCAGCCCGGCGCGAACGGGCTCTCCGCCGTGCCTCGCACGATCACCGACGACACCGTGGCCAAGCTGAAGGGCGTCGCTCACGTCGACGGCGTGTACCGGCAGTTCGACGCGCCGCTCGGGATGGTCGTGGAGGGGGGCGACGACGCGACCATTCGGCCGCAGGGGATCGAGCCCGGCGCGCCCGTGGATCGCGGCGACCTGCTTGCGGGGCGCCATCTCGAAGCCGGAGACCGCGCCGTCGCCGTCATTCCGGGGAACATCGCGCGCCTCGTGGCGCCGACCGCTGGAGCCGCGATCGGCAGGACGGTAACGATGAGGGTCGGAGGCGCGGTGAAGCTCGGCAGCACGCGGATCGGCGGAAGCGGGACGCCGCGTGATTACGCGGTGAAAATCGTCGGCGTCTTCGACGAGCAGGCTTCCCAGACGTCGTTTCGCATCCCACTCGACGACGCCCTCCTCGCGGGTGCGGAGAACCGCGGGCTCACGCCCGAGGGCATTCGGGAGACGACCGGATACAGCGGCCTTGCAGTGGAGGCCGACGACTCGATAAACGTGGCCGACATCGTCAAGTCCGTGCAGGAGCTCGGCTTCTCGTCGTTCTCGCTGAAGCAAGTGGTCGAACAAATCGATCAGGGCTTCGGCGTATTCAGGGGGATCCTCGCCGGGATCGGCGGCGTCGCGTTGCTCGTCGCGGCGATCGGCATCGCGAACACGATGGTCATGTCGGTGCTCGAACGCACGCGCGAGATCGGGATCATGAAGGCGGTCGGCGCGTCGCCGGGAGACATTCGCGCGCTGTTCCTCGCCGAGGCGGCATACGTCGGGGTGTTCGGTGGGATCCTGGGACTCGCCCTCGGGCTCGCCGGCGGTCAGCTCATCGACCGCATCATCCGGCAGTTGAATCCGCGCACGAATCCGGCCGCGATCTTTGTGGTCGGTCCAGAGCTCGCGCTCGGCGCGCTGGCGCTGGCGCTGGGGGTCGCGTTGCTCGCTGGATTCCTGCCCGCTCGCCGCGCGATGCGCATGTCGGCCCTGAGCGCCCTCCGCTACGAATGAAGCTGCGTTGGCCGATGTTCGGTCGTAAGCCCCGTCCGAGCATGGTGATGTTCGGAGAGCACGGCAGTGCGGCGGTCACATGGGGAGCAGACTTCGGATGGCTGCGCGACGTTTCCCCTGCCGGCTGGATCGGCCCGCGACTGCACCCGTTCGCTCAGGACATCGGATCCGTGATCCCAGAGGGTTTCGCGGCGTACGCACGTCTCTTCCATCCTGTGGAAGTGGATCGCGATCGCCGCGAGCGGTGGAGCGACGTTGCGGCGCGGAACGGCCGCATTGTCCATTCCGAAATGCAGTTTCACATGATCGCCGCTCCCCGAGGTCAAACACCGTCGGTCGATTACAACCGCGGCAACCAACCGAGAACGGGGACGCTCCACGTCGAGCAACGGCGCATCTTGGTCGACCACCTGAGGAGCGCAACGACCACACCCGACCGTTGCTGGTTCGCGATGTGGGAAGGCTTCGGCGGGCTCGACAGTGGCGAAGTTCGCGAAAGGGTCGAGCTGCCTGGCCGCAACTACTTGCTCTACAGCGGTCCCGTCGATCGGGCGCTCGAATCACCGCACCCATTCGATCAGTCGCCGAACCTATGGTGGCCGGACGATCACGCCTGGTTCGTCGCGACCGAGATCGACTTCGACTCCACGTTCGTCGGCGGAGACGACGACCTCATCGCGGTGCTCGTAACTGATAGGCGGCTCGAGGCGCTACCGATCGCGCTGAACACCAGGGCAGATGCCGCGGCGGACCGAGTCAACTCGACCTTGAACGCTCAGCAATAGAACGGCCCCGTGGTGGATCCCACCACGGGGCCTGAATGACTAGGTCGGCCGGACTAGGCCGCGAGGCCTCGCGTCTTGGCCGTCGCTTCGTCGACCGCCTCGAGGTCGATCTCGATCTTCACTTTCTCGCCGACGAGGACGCCGTTCGGGATCGGCATGTTCCAGGTGAGACCGAAGTCGCCTCGATCGATGGTGACGGTCGCGGCCGCACCGAGGTGCCGCCCACCCTGTCCGTTCTCGACGACACCGATCAGCTCGATGTCGAAGCTCACGGGGCGAGTGACGTCGCGGATCGTGAGGTCGCCGCTGGCCGCGTAGTGGCCGTCGCCCTTGGGGAAGATCGCGTTGCTCTTGAACGTGACCTGCGGGTACTTCTCCGCATCGAAGAAGTCGGCCGACTGGAGGTGGCCGTCGCGCTTGGCATCGCCGGTCGTGATCCCCTTGACAGCTGCCGAGACCTCGAAGTCACCCTTCTCGGGCTGCGCGGGGTCCAGCTCGATGCGGCCGCTGACCTTGCCGAGGCTTCCGCGAACGGTGCTCAGCATCATGTGCTTGACCGAAAAGTTCACTGCGGTGTGTGATGGGTCGATATACCAGAACATATGTTTCCTCTCACAGGTTTCTTTGAACCCGGGTTTTGTTGCTGATACAATCAACTAGTTGCCTACGCAAGTTATTCCGGCAGTCAGAAGGAGCACCAAACGCCGCCTGAAGCCGACCGAGCTTCGGGCGTGGCGCGCCTTCATGCTCGCCTCGGTGCTCGTGGCGCGAGCACTCGACCGCGATCTTCAACGCCAGGCGGATCTGACTCTTGCGGAGCACCATCTGCTCGCGATCATCAACGAGGCCGACCCCCAGGGCATCCGACCGACCGACCTCCAGCTCCTATCCACGCTCACCAAGAGCGGGCTCACGCGGGCCGTCGATCGCCTCGAGGCGCTCGGCTTGATCGCTAGCCGGGTTTGTCCGACGGACGGTCGCGGCCAGCTGCTCGTGCTCACCGCTAAGGGACGGCAGAAACTCCGCCGGTCGGCGCCAGATTTCTTCCGCTCAGTCGCGCGTCATTTCGCCGATCACCTGACCGAACGCGAGACCGAGACGCTCACGAACGCTTTGGGGCGCGTCGCCGCGGCGGACCGCGTCTAGAAGGGCCCGGCGAGCTCCGGCGGCGCGAACAGCAGCGTCGGCCGCTGCCACCACATGTCGTCGAGATCTCCGCCGGCCTGCCGCATGAGCGCGGCGATCGTGTCGGGTGGCTGGTCTCCGGCCGCGACGACCACAACGATCTGGCCCGACCGGAGCGCCTTCTTGTAGCGGCTCGTGATGTCCTTCGGGACGCCGCCGTTGATCAGCTTTTGAAGCCGCGCTATCAACCCGCCCCATCCCTTGCCCGGAAGCCAGGCGCGATCCCCGGCGATGAGCTCCGCTCGGCGGCGGTCGCGTGCGATGACAGATATGTCCTGCGTTTGCATCCCCGATTCGCGCAGCAACTTCACCGCCGTGACCGCAGCGTCGTCGTCTTCGAAAGCGGCGGCGGCAACCATGCCGCCCGCCAATTCCTGGAGATATGAGGTCGTCGCCACGGCCGAATCCTAGCGACGGCGTGCGACGTGCGACCCCGCGGCCGGACCGAAACCCTCTCTACGCGGCGGCGGACCCCCCGGCCTCCGGCCGGCGCCCCACCGCGCGGGGGCCCTCGGTCCGGCCGCGGTCGACGTTGCACGACGGACTACGCACGCCAGGCAAGAACCGGGATCTGCATTTCTTGCGGACTCATGCCGCCGTGGGATCCGCGATGACGGAAGGTCTGTCCGTCCACCTTCACGATGCTCGCGGCGCGATCGCCCCCGAGCATCGCGAGGACCTCTCCGATCCGCTGCCTCGCGATATCCGGTGCGCCGCGCCCGAAGAGACCGGCTGCGATCGCTTCCTCTCGATCAAGGAAGAAGAAGGTCTCGGGGTAGC